>JABHGE010000020.1:0-37731 GCA_018672235.1 Fidelibacterota bacterium
AACATACTTTTCCCTTTTTGCAGGTGAGGCAGGAATTGAACCCGCAACCCCCGGTTTTGGAGACCGATGCTCTACCAATTGAGCTACTCACCTATTTGCTATTTTTATTTTATTTCTTTAAAAAGAACATGCTTGCGAGCTACAGGATCAAACTTTTTATATTCAAGTTTATCAGGATGCTTACTCTTATTTTTAGTAACAGTGTAGCGATATCCTGTCCCTGCAGAACTCTCAAGTCTTACAATTGCTCTTTTACTATTGCCAGCCATCTCTTAGCTTTCAATGGAAGTAACGACTCCCGCCCCTACTGTATGTCCACCTTCTCTGATAGCAAACCTTAGCTCTGTATTCATAGCAATCGGTGTAATTAATTCAACTGACATTTCAACATTATCTCCAGGCATAACCATTTCAGTGCCTTCAGGTAATGTAACTACTCCAGTTACATCTGTAGTTCTAAAGTAGAACTGGGGTCTGTAATTGTTAAAGAATGGAGTATGTCTTCCGCCTTCTTCTTTTTTCAAAACATATACATTTGCTTTGAACTTAGTATGAGGAGTAATTGAGCCTTTAGCGGCTGCAACCATACCTCTTTTTAATTGATCTTTTTCAATACCTCTCATTAAAAGACCAGCATTATCTCCCGCTTCTCCTTCATTGAGTGTTTTTTGGAACATTTCTACTCCTGTAATAGTAGTAACCATATCAGAACCCATACCAATAAGCTCAACTTCGTCACCGACTTTGATCTTACCTGATTCAATCCTACCTGTTCCAACTGTTCCTCTACCTGTAATACTAAATACATCTTCAACAGGCATCAAGAACGGCTTATCAAGCGCTCTTTCTGGTTGAGGAATAAATGTGTCACAAGCTTCCATTAAGTCAGTAATACATTTTGTTGCTTCCGCATCAGTAGGGTTTTCAAGAGCTTTTAAAGCACTTCCCTTTATGATCGGAGTGTTATCTCCATCGAATTTGTATTCGCTTAATAGATCTCTAAGTTCCATTTCTACTAATTCTAAAAGCTCTTCATCGTCTACCTGGTCTACTTTGTTCATAAAAACAACTAGACTTGGAACATTTACTTGACGAGCTAAAAGAACGTGCTCACGAGTTTGAGGCATAGGACCATCTGCGGCACTAACCACAAGAATACCACCATCCATCTGCGCAGCACCAGTAATCATATTTTTAATATAGTCAGCGTGACCAGGACAGTCAACGTGAGCGTAGTGACGATTAGCAGTCTCATACTCAACGTGAGCTGTTTGAATTGTAATACCTCTTTCTTTTTCCTCAGGTGCATTATCAATAGTATCAAAATCACGTTGTTCAGCTAACCCCAAATTAGCTTGGGTTTGTGTAATAGCTGCTGTCAACGTTGTTTTACCATGATCAACGTGACCAATAGTACCAATATTACAGTGAGGTTTATCTCTTTTAAATACTTCTTTAGCCATTTTTTACTCTCCTTTATTTTATCAAAATACAAATTTTCAGTTCTTTTTTTTGAGCCTACGACCGGATTTGAACCGGTGACCTCTTCGTTACCAACGAAGTGCTCTACCTACTGAGCTACGCAGGCAGTAATTCTTGAGCGAGTGACGCGATTCGAACGCGCGACCCTCAGCTTGGAAGGCTGATGCTCTACCAGCTGAGCTACACTCGCAAAAATCTGTGGGCAAAGAAGGATTCGAACCTCCGTATACTTACGTAGGCAGATTTACAGTCTGCTGCCTTTAACCACTCGGCCATTTGCCCGAAATCCTAATACTCAATACTACCTGGATAGTAGGACAAAAAATTTTCAAATAACTTACCTTTACCTCAAAAAACTGAGCCGGCGAGAGGACTTGAACCCCCGACCTAGTGATTACAAATCACTTGCTCTACCAACTGAGCTACACCGGCAATGTTAGTATATACCTATACACGCACGCGTAGGTAAAAGCCACGAAATATAAGAAGAATTAGGAGGAAAACAAATTATTTCTTTTGATTGAGTTTCTGACCATTTTTTGTATCTTCAATGAACCAGCCTAAGTTTTCTATTTTTTGTCTTAGTTTATCTGCTTCATTCCAATCAGATTTATTTCTCATTTCTTGCCTTAAAGAAGCGAGATTTTGGATATTTTTAGGTATAGATTTTTTATTCAATAAAAATGTATTAATAGTGCTAAAAATTGAATTAAATAAATTGATAAATATTTTTGATTCAATTTTTAAATCTTCTGTCATTGATTCATTATCAATATTTTTATTTATCATATTGATAAAATCAAAAAATATACCGAGAGCTTCTGGTGTGTTTAAATCGTCATTTAATCTATCAATAAAAGCTAAGTGAAAACTACTATATTCTATGCCTTCAATATCAATTGCATCTAAATCGAAATTATTTACGAACCTATCAATCTTGTCTATCATTTTGGATGAATCATCTAGTTTTTTATCAGAAAAAGATACTTTTGATCTATAGTGCGATGAAAGCAAGAACAGTCTTAATGTTTCAGCTGAATATTTTTTTAGCAAATCAGATATACTTAAGGTATTACCTAAAGATTTGCTCATCTTTTCACTGTCAAAAATTAAATGTTCTGCATGGAGCCAGTAATTTGCAAATTGGTTTTCTAGTAAGGCTTCTACTTGAGCAGATTCATTTTCATGATGAGGAAATTTTAGGTCTATTCCACCGCAATGAATGTCAATAGATTTACCTAATAATTGTGTTCCTAAAACAGCGCATTCTGTATGCCATGCAGGTCTACCATTTCCCCAATCTGATACCCATGTAATCTCACCATCAGAATCTTTCCATGCCTTCCATAATGCAAAGTCGTTAGGATGTTTTTTTCCTAATTCGTTATCTTCTCTAGATAAGCTATCATCATCAATACTTACAAACTTTCCATATCTACTATACTTTTTTGTATCAAAGAAAATATTTCCATCTACATTGTAAGCGAAACCTTTATCTATAAGAGATTTAATAAAATGAATCATCTCTGATATATATTCTGAAGCTCTAGGATTGAAAGTAGAAGGTAAAATATTAAGACAATCTGACTGCTGTAAAAAAATATGTTCATATTTTTTTGTGAGATCATTAAATGAGATATCTTCATTGTTAACCCTATCAATGATTTTATCATCTATATCTGTGATATTTATAACATTCTTTACAGTATATCCATTTTGTAAAAGTACCCTGTTAAGTAAGTCATAAAATACAAATGTTCTAAAATTTCCTATATGAGGAGAATTATAAACTGTTGGACCGCAACCATATACCAACACTTCGTTATTTGATATAGGCTCAAATTTTTCTTTCTTCGAACTAACTGAATTGTAAAATTGTAATTTCATTTTTCTAGAGACAATTTAATAATTTTATCAATTAAATCTTCAAAAGATAATCCAATAGACTTTGCTGCCATTGGAAACAAGCTTGTTTCAGTCATTCCTGGAAGAGTATTTATCTCTAGGAACCAAAATTTATTATTTGTATCTAATCGAAAATCAACTCTCGAATACACCTTACAATCTAGCAAATTATGAACTTTTAGCGCAGTATCTTGAATTGCTTTTAACGTGGATTCATGAAGTTTAGCTGGACATATATAGTCAGTTTCACCTTTAGTATATTTAGACTTATAATCATAGACATTTGAATGAGGTTTAATTTCAATCACTGGCAATACTTTATCTCCTAAAACAGAGACAGTAATTTCGTTACCTTCAATGTATTCTTCTACTAAGGCATGACTGTCATAATTGAGAGCAAAATCTAATGCAGATACAATTTTATCCTGGTTATCTACAATAGAAAAACCAACAGAGCTACCTTGTTTATTTGGCTTAATAACAGATTTTTTAAAATTATAATTATTCGTATTAAAAATTTTTCTATCCACAAGAATGGAGGGTGGTGTTAGAATATTATTGTTTTTAACAATTGATTTAGTAAAGCTCTTGTCAAAACAATTTTTAGAAGAATTTGATTTAGATCCATTATAGGTTATATCATTTTGATCTAAGATTGTTTGAATAGAACCATCCTCTCCAAATATTCCATGTAATGCTAAAAATATAAAGTCTAACTTTTTAAGATCTAGAAGAATATTATCAATACTATTATTTGATATATGAAATATCGTTACTTCATGACCTATTGCTTGACAAGCATTAGATATAGCTTTTCCAGATTTTACAGAAACCTCACTTTCTTCAGAGTTGCCTCCATATATAATTCCTATATTGATACTATCTCCTTTGATGCATGCAATAAATCTTTTGCTATAAAATTAGGATTACACTTCTCTTGTACTTCGCTTAGATACTCTTTTCCAAAACCTGTAAGTAGAAAAATAGTTTTCATATCCAATCTCTCACCTACCTGCATATCTACAATAGAGTCCCCAATCATTAAACTTTTTGATAGATCAATATTAAAATCTTCTTTTGCTTTTACAAACATCCCTACGCCAGGCTTTCTCATAGAATCATAACCTTCTTCATAGTTATCAGAAAAATATATTTTCTTTAAAGGTAGATTTCTTTTTTTGAATTCTTTATAAATGAAGCTATTTATTTCTTCTAAATTCTCTATATCAATTTTACCGGAAGCTAGACCTGACTGATTGGTAACAATGACAAATTTATCAGTGTATTTGCTTAATGCTTCCAATGCTTCAAATGCATAATCAAAAAAATTATATTCAGAAAGACTGTTTATATATCCATGAGGATCATGACTAATTGTTCCATCTCTATCTAAAAATATTGCATCAAACATTTTACCCATTCTCTCTCCAATCTAAAACTTTCCAAGAATCGAAGTTATTTTTGTCAATAGGAGAGCTAAACACTGAAATGCCTTTGATGCGAGATTTAAATAAAATAATATCATCATCTTTGACCTCTATCGATATAATCTCTTTTGAACTCATATCAAATTCAATGGATGTTAACAGTGCTTCAAATTTATAATCAATTTTGTATATTCCATACTCAACACTCTTATCGATAATATTATATTTTGATAAATTATTACTATTAAAAATGTCTAAAAAAGTATTATCTACAGTTTCCATAATTATCACCTGTTCATTAAAGTCATAAGTTGTAATACTTACACTATCTACAACAGCGATTGTTCCATCTTCGCTTAATGTATCAAAATAAATTTTTTCATTCAATATAGAAAGAGTTGCATTGCTATTAATGTCATCTTTCTCAATAGATAATATGAGCATCTTATTGTCAAGATTTTCAATAAATGTGGCTACGTTATCTTCAATCGTATTCTGTCCAAATGATATGCTTAATAGGAGAATTAAGCTATACGTCTTGATCATCTTTGATTGTTTCTAAGTAGGATTCATCAACAAGAACTTCGCGAGCTTTACTTCCAGTAAAAGATCCTACAATTTTTAGTCTTTCCATCTCATCTATCAATCTAGCTGCTCTCGAATAACCTACAGCTAATCTTCTTTGTAATAGTGATATAGATCCTTGCTTGCTCATTACTACGATTTCAATTGCCTGTTCAAGGAGTTCATCTTCGATACCTCCTTCACCGCCACCTAGAGCACTTACATTATCTCTAACTGTTTCAAGTATAATTTCACTTGGCTTTGGTTGTTTAGATATATAACCTACTAAGTCTTCAATCTCTTTCAAGGTAACGAAAGCACCATGCATTCTAACAGGAGAAGACGATCCTGGCTTCTGATAAAGCATATCTCCCTTTCCAATTAATTTGTCTGCACCATTCACATCTAAGATTGTTCTAGAATCAATTTTTGTAGCTACTTGGAATGCTATTCTAGCAGGAAAATTTGCCTTAATGACCCCCGTAATAACATCAACAGAAGGTCTTTGTGTTGCAATGACTAAATGGATACCAACAGCCCTTGCTAGTTGGGCTAATCTGGCAATAGGAGCCTCAACATCTCTAGGGCTATACATCATTAAATCAGCTAATTCATCAATCATGAGCACAATATATGGCATTAAATCTTTCTTAGCCTTTTTCATCATATCATTATATTCAGCAATATTTCTTTTACCAGAAGCAGCAAGTAGGTCATACCTTGAATCCATTTCTTTTTCTAGTGATCTTAAAGCAAGGATCGCGTTATCTTTCTTAGTAATAATAGATTCATCAATACCATCAAACTTTAATAGATAATGATTTTCAAGGCCTTTATATAAAGACATTTCTACTTTTTTAGGATCAATAATAACAAACTTTACCTCATCCGGTTTTAACTGATAAAGAAGACTGACAATAATAGTATTTAGTGATACAGACTTTCCTGAACCTGTCGTTCCAGCGATCAAAAGATGGGGCATTTCTACTAAATCAAGAATAGCAATATCTCCAAGAATTCCTTTTCCAATAGCTAGTTTTAATTTTGCATTAGATTTCAAATATTTTTCAGAATTAATGACTGATTTCAAATAGATAGTCTGAGGATTATCATTCGGAATTTCAACTCCAACAAGAGATGTTCCAGGTATAGGAGCTAACACCCTCACTCTATCTGCTTCCATAACTCTTGCAATATCATCTGAAAGTTGGACAAATTTATTTACTCTCACCCCTTCAGCTGGCTCTATCTCAAATAATGTAATAATTGGACCTGTTTTGATTGAACCTGTCTTTCCCTCTACTCCAAATGTTGAAATAGAATTACGTAAAAATTCAGCTCTATCTTTTAGATAGTCTGTACTCAATTCTTCTGATTCATCTGATATAAATTCTAATAGATCGGTCGATGGAAACTTCCAATCTTTTTTAATAATAGAGCTTGATCTTTTTTGATCGATATCAACTTCTTTTTCAACAACTTCTTTTTCAATGGATAATTCATCATCTAATTCTATGTCATCAGTAATTTGCTCTGTTGATTCTTTACCTATATCTATTGGACTATCAACCAAAGTATCTTCCTTTAATTCTTCTTCATCTGTATTTTCTAAAAAAGATTTATCATCAATGATTTTTTTAACTTCTTTTTGCAAAGATTCGTCTTCCTTTTTTAGAATTTTTCGCCAATCAATACCACTTAATGACTTCACCTTAGATTGAATAAATAAGATAGTAGATTTAAAAAATTCATAGAGATTGAGGTTAAAAAATCCTACAAAAAGTAATGTCCATAAAATTGCTATTAAACTGACAGAACCAATCAAGCCAATCCAATCGTGAACTAGGCTTAATACCAAACCACCTAATAGCCCTGATTGCTCATAGCTAATATCAGAAGAAAGTGAATTATAATTTTGAAATAAACCTAATGTGATCGAAAGATAAAAAAGGAATCCTATTTGATAACTTATTAATCTTGATAGCATGAAACTAAAATTTGAAATTAAGTAAAATGATACAGTTAAGCCAATTAATGGAACTATGTAAGCAGCATATCCAAAACCTAGTTTTATAAAATAATATCCAATATACACCCCTATAATATTAAAGGGATTATTAATAGAATTTGAAACCAGAGAAGGTTCTTCGGATGCATCATAACCTATCATCGATCCTAAGACTAAGAAAGAACAAAAACTTAGTAACCATCCAATAATTTGTATTCGTTTTTTATCCATTATTTTAAATATGTTCCATGTTTATAAAAAGGAAGCTTGGCTTTATCCATAGTAAAAGTATTATTACGAATTTTAACATTAAAAGAATTTAAATCTTTTGCATAAGGCAAGTCTATATAAGCTAGAGCTATGCCAAACTGCAGACTGGGAGACATTGCACCGCTCGTAATAAACCCAATTTCATTATCATTATCATCAAAAATTTTATAGTCAGCTCTAGGAATTGCTCTATCTTTTAAAACTAATGGTACTAGTTTTTTTTCTATCGTTATATCACTCAAAAATTTAGATCCAATAAATTGTGTATCTATCTTTGTAATCCAAGACAGCCCTGATTCTATTGGGTTGATTAGTTCATTTAACTCATGTCCATATAGACAGTATCCCATTTCTAATCTTAAAGAATCTCTACAGCCTAAACCAACAGGCCTTATATGGTCTGACGCATTTAATAACTTGTTCCACAAATCAATGATTTTATCATTTGATATATATATTTCAAATCCTAATTCGCCCGAATAACCTGTTCGAGCAACAATAGTACCGTCAGAATCTGGCATTAAAGTTTCATAATATTTTAATGTATTAATATCAGGATAAAAATTTTGTAATAAATCTCTAGAAAGAGGGCCCTGTATTGCTAACAAACCCATATCTTTTGATATATCTTTTAATAGTACCTCAGTCAATAAATGTTTTTCAAGCCAATTAAAATTCTTTTCAATGTTAGAAGCGTTTACTACAAGCATATAATGGTCTGATAAATCATATATTAATAAATCGTCGAGTATTCCACCGCTTTCATTGCAAAGCGCACTATATTGAGCTTTTCCAGGCTTTAAGGCATTAATATCATTAATTGTAACATTCTGTAGGAATTGCTTAGCATTTTTTCCACTTACAATAAACTCTCCCATATGGCTAACATCAAATAGGCCTACCTTAGATCTAACATGTTTATGTTCATCAATAATGCCAGAATACTGCAATGGCATTAAAAATCCTGCAAAAGGAACTAGTTTTGCTCCCAATTTATCATGATAGTCGTATAATGTCGTTTTTAAAGAGTCGCTCATCTAATTATATTTAATATTCTCTTAATTACATCTTCAATATTACCCTCAAAACTATTTTCTTTAGTTAGTTGCTTAATAGCTTTATCAATTTGGTTCTTTCTATAACCCAAAGAAGAAAGTGCCGTATAAATATCATCATATGTAAAGTTGATCTTTGAAACATCTAATCCTTCTTTTGTTGCTTTGTCTTTGGTTATTTTTTCTCTTATATCAAGAATAATTCTTTGAGCAGTCTTAGGCCCAATTCCTGGAATCAAACTCAGTGACTTTACATCTTCGGCAACAATATTTTCTTTAAAATGAGCGACAGAGATATTTGAAAGTAAGTTAATTGCTGTTCTGGGCCCAATACCTGAAACTCCTATTAACTGAACAAATAAACGTCTTCTTTCATATTCTAAAAATCCATACAATTCCATCAAATCTTCTCTTACATTCAAGTAAGTTAAGACTGTAATTTCCTGATTTAATCCAGGTAATTGTTCATAATCTTTAAGACAGATAGATATATTAAAAACTAAACCATTCATATGAATAAAAAGATTAGTAGGCTCTTTTCTTTGAATAATACCTGTAATTGAATCAATCATTTTTGCTTCCTATTTGCTCCACACCAAGCTATAGCAATAGCATCTGAAACATCAGTGCTTTTCAAAGCTTCGTCATTTAATTTAAAAATCTTTTTTACCATAAAAGCAACTTGCTCTTTTGACGCAGATCCATTTCCTACAATTGATTGCTTAATCTCTCTTGGAGAATAGTCAACCATATCAATATTGTATTTCTCCGCCGATAGCATTATTGATGCTTTTGCTTGTCCTAATTTTATAGCAGATTGCACGTTTTTACCATAAAATACATTTTCAATGACTACCAAATTAGGACTAAAACTTTCAATTAACTTACTTGTTTCTGAAAAAATAGTAAATAATCGCGCTGAAAGACTTTTCTTTGTTTTTGGCTTAACTAAACCGCATTCAATTAAAGTAATATTATTTGCCTCTTTTCTAAGAACTGCATAACCAGTATTGGTGAGTCCTGGATCAAATCCTATTATAATCATGCAGCTTGCTCAACTTCATAGTTTGAATAAACATTCTGCACATCTTCTAAGTCGTCTAATGTATCTATAAGACTCTCAACTTTAAGGCTTTCTTCCTCAGAAATTTTGATAAAATCTTTTGGAATAAATGCAATAAAAGAAGAATCAATTTCTAGGGGAATTTTCTCAATTATTTCAATTTTTTCATAAAGAACACTATGATCAAAAAATAACTTATAGTAACCATCTTCTACCTTAAAATCTTTTGCATCATTTTCGATAGAGATATTAAATATATCATCTTCCGATATTATAGATTCATCAATAAGAATAATACCCATCCTATTAAAATTCCATGCCACACTTCCAGATTGACCTAGTGAACCACCTGCCTTTGAAAGTACATGTCTAATTTCAGCTACAGTTCTATTTTTATTATCTGTAATAGCTTCTATAAAGACAGCTATACCATTAGGACCATATCCTTCATAAGCAGCTTCTTCATAACTAACATTGTCTAAGCTTCCAGTCCCTTTCTTAATTGCTTTGTCAATATTACCACTGGGCATATTTATAGATTTAGCTTTTTTTACTGCTTGGCGCAATCTAGCATTTGCTTCCAAGTCTCCACCAAAGAGTCTTGCGGATATTGTTATTTCTTTGCCGATAGAAGAAAAAAGTTTTCCTCTTTTTTGATCAAGAACGCCTTTTTTTCGTTTTATAGTCGACCACTTACTATGTCCCGACATCTAATAATCCAATTCGATTAAAGTGGGAACAACCCATGCAGATCTATATCCAAGTTGAATTACCTTATTACGATAAGTTTCTGCTTTTTTTCTGCTATCAAAATTACCGACTCTTAATTTATAATTTGGTAGTTCAAATTTGATATATATTTTTTCCTTTATAATCAATTCAAGCTTTTCCTTGACATCCATTAAATCTTTTTCATCTTCAGAAATCATAACTTGTATACGATAGCCTTTCACTGAGCTTGTAAAATCTATATCATTAATTATTTCGGAATCAGTATTATCATCGAAGGAAGGTAAAATAATATTGGGTAGGTTTGGTGGGTTGTCTGCAAAATCACTAGGAAGAATAAAATCGCTCTGCCCATAAATAAAGCTAGTGATAAATAAAATAATTAGAAGTCTCATACTAGTCTAAAGTTCTTATATCTTTCAGTCTAATCCAACCTTTTCTTCCGTCCATAGAAGATATTTCTAACCATTTATCAGTCTTTTGTTCAATTTTTACTTTATTACCTGAAAAGAATATAGAAATTTTAATATTATCATTTAAAAAAGGTGCAGAGTATAATTGAGTCTCATCATTTAAAATAATTCCAAAATTATTATTATTTTCCCATAAAAACTTAATACCAGAGGATGATGTGCCTAAAAAAAATAGAATCATAAATAAATAATAATATAGTGCTGTTGAATTAGAAGGATTAACCCTATAAAGGACAGAAGAAACAGAATAAAAGAAAAACATCAATGAGCTAAAGAAGATAAAATCGCTATATGCGAAGCTTGCTAAAAAATTATTAATAAAATTTAGAATCTGTGAATCTGGAACTTCTAGTGCATTTGGAATTTTTTGCTTTATCAATGTTAGGTTATGTATAATATCTCTATCTCTAGGTTGGATACTAAACCCCATCTCATAAGACCATCTTGCATTTCCAAGATCTTCTAATCTATAGTAAGCATTTCCAAGATTATAATATAAATCTGAACTATAAAAACCTTCACTAAGAATGCTCTCATAGACTTCAGCAGCATCGTCAAATTGACCATTATTATAAGATTTATTTGCATCAGAAAATAATATATCCAAATCTTGTGCATATGTCATACTCATGGTCATTAGAATTATATTAAAAATTCTAAACATAGCTATTAATTTTAGTTAATATTTTTATCGTTTTTTTCTGAAGCTTGATATTATCTTCTGTAGATATGTCTGTATAGTTATACTTACTACATTCATCTAGAATACCTTGAATAATATTAAGGTCATTTAACTTAACACTATCTTTAATTTGATCTTTTAAGGACAGTGAATCTAAATTAATTGAATCAATTAAGCCTTTATTCTTGCAAAAAATTCTGATTGCTTTAGGGCAATCTATATACAAACTATCAGAGGACTCTATAGAATTAATTGCATTTGATAGGGCGGTTTTATTCTTGAATACTAATGATTGATTTCCAATAAGATGGTTCAATGGTTTGATAAAAATGGGGGCCAAAAGAATAAGTATTGATCCAATAATGATAAAAAATGATATATTATAGGTATTGTTAGAATTTTCAACTCTCCATACCGTATTACTTAATTTTATATATCTAATATCTTTATTATCAATTAATAAATTATTATTAATATTTTTTTTGATATAACTACTCTTGGTAACATTTAATTTGATTGGCTTAGACGCCACTGAACTCCAAGACTCTATCTTCGTATCAAAAAACGGAATAATTACTTTTTCAATCGTATAATTCCCTTCTTTCCTAGGAATGAGATTATACTCCCAAGTAATTGTTCCTGATACAGAGTCAGTGATATCTCTTTCTTTTACTATCTCTCCATCAAATATATCAAAATTATCTGGAAATTCAATATGAGGTCTACCAATATTATCTAGATTTCCCTGTCCCTTTAACCTTAAGTAAAAAGTCATTGGGGTGCCATTTTCAATATTCTCAGAAGATATTGACGAACTGACACTAAAACTTCCTACTGCGCCAGTAAAATTCTTAGGCTGATTCAAAAGTGTAGATACTTTAATCGTTTTTAGCTCTGAAACAAGAATTCTAGCTTTAGTTCTTTGGGAGAAAGTATCAAAAAATGGGTCATCCCAAAATAATCTTCTAAGCCCAGGGTCTTTCTCTTTTGTTTCAATCTTCATAATCATAGAGTTAAGATCAAATAGACCTTCAGATAATGGGAACAATGCAACTTCATACATCTTAATAGATTTATATTTATAACCATTAATTTCTATATCATTCCAAGCGTCTGGAGTAATTTGTTGTCCTGCTGGATCAAATAATTTTTCAACCCAGAAATTTTTATACTTTGGAAACTCTGTCGATAAAACTTTCGATGCAATTCTAGTAAAAAAAGTATATGTAACAATAACTTGCTCTCCCACTCTGACATCAAGATCACTCACTTCTATCTTTAGAAACATATCACCAATAGACTCGTCTATAGTTTTCTTGGATACATTCATAGTCACTTCATCTGTAAAATATTTTTTACCACCTAATATTACTTCAAGTTTTGGAATTTTTAATTTTCCTACTTTTTGAGCTACGA
The DNA here is from genome assembly GCA_018672235.1 of Fidelibacterota bacterium. Classification (GTDB taxonomy): domain Bacteria; phylum Fidelibacterota; class Marinisomatia; order Marinisomatales; family Marinisomataceae; genus Marinisoma. Next base: position 13,075 of record JABHGE010000020.1, read on the forward strand.
TAGTCCAAGATATAGATCTTGAAGTACTTTTTTTTCCATTAATAAATTTATACTCACTTCCTATGTTAGGCCCAATAATAACTGAAAAATTATCAAGCATTGGAGAGAGGTCTACCTCCGGATCCATGTCTATATCTTTGATTTTAATTGTAAAGGTAAATGATTCACTTATATCAATATTTTTATTGACTACAAATGTCTCAATCTCCTGAGAAAGCAAACAAGAAATTAAAATTATACTAATTAATAGATGTCTTATCACCAGTCTTTACCCGATTCATTACTATAGTTGGTTTGCTTTCTTTTTTTATTCACTTTCTCATTCTCTTTTATGGCATTAAGTATATTCTCAGCGCTTTGCTTTGATTGAACATCGCGATTTTGTTCATTTTGTTGATCTGGAGATTTAGAGTTTTGATTGTCAGTAGGTCCATTATCATTGTTCTCAGAATCATTATTGTCTTCTTCGTTATTAGATTTATCATTCTGACTATCATCTTTCTTGTCTTTTTCTTTTTCTTTATCTTTATCTTCTTCGTTTTTTTCTTCGTCTGATTCCTTACTTTTATCTTTTTCCTTCTGCATACTTTTATTTTTCTCAATCTCATTTTTTACAAACTCATAATTTTTTCGAGCATCTAAATCTTCAGGATCTTTTAGCAATGTTTCCCTAAAAGCTTTCAAGCTTTCTTCAAGTTTTTGTGATCGATATAAAGTATTTCCATAATTATAGCTTAATTCGGAGGTATATCCAGATGAGTCTTGATATACTGTTTCAAAAATAGCATTTGCTTTATTAGTACTATCTATTTGGGCGTAAATAGTACCTATATTATATAATAGTTCCTCATTAGACAGATTTTTATCATCCATATCAACTAACTGTTTATAATAATCTAGAGCTGAATCAATATCTCCATTCTTATACATTTTATATCCCATATCCTGAGACGATAAACCTGATATTAGAGCTCCAATTATGAATAGAATTTTCATTTTATCTTTCTTCCTGAAGGTAAAATATATGCGATAAATAAGAAAAATATAGCAAAAAATAATGGATACTGATATTTATAGTCATATTCTGCAAATTCATAAGAACTGATAAGGGAAGCTTCGCCCTTACTTATGACATCGTTGATTTCATCGCTCACTGATTCACTGTTTGCAATTCTAAAAAAGCTACCTTTTCCAGTCTGTGATATTTCTGATAGAAAAATATCATTTAATTTGCTCATAATCAATGTACCTGATTCATCTTTTAAAAATGCATTCTTTCTTTTTTCATCCGGTATTAATGATCCTTCTATACTTCCTACGCCTATAACATGAATCACTATATCTTCAGATAAAACTCTAGTAATAGCATCTAATGAACTAGAACTATGGTCTTCTCCGTCAGAAAAAAGAAAAATCATTTTCTGCTGATCTCCATCTTCTTCAAATGCAATTATAGATGTTTCTATTGCTTGTCCAATCGCAGTACCTTTTGAGGAAATCATCTCTGTATCTATACTTTTAATAAACAATTTTGCTGCATCATAATCCATAGTTAATGGTAGATATAAAAAATTTGATCCAGAAAAAACTACAATACCTAGTCTATCTCCCTTTAGTCCATCTATAACTTTACTAATTTCAAATTTTACCTTATTAATTCTAGATGGCTTAACATCCTGAGCATTCATACTTGTAGATATATCAACACAAAATATAATATCTACACCTTTTCTTTCTACAGGCTTAACTGTAGTTCCAGTTTTTAATCCTGCTATTGCAAAAACTATAATAAACAAAGAAAGAAATCTTAAAAAGAACTTTACCCTCATAGTAGTTAAATCTCCCCTAGAGAATAAATTGTTTATAAATTTTGGATCAAAATTATCTACTCCAAAAATCTTATTAGACCTTCCTTTATAATAATAAATTATGAGAGTCAACAATGTCAATGACAGAGACAATAGAGCTAAATTTAAATTCTCAAATGTCATACAATCCTTCTAAAGTAAATTATTCTAAATAGCTCACTTGATAACAAAAGTATAAACCCAGAATATAAGAACCATAAATATATTTCTTTATATTCTGAATAATAACTCACAATTATTTCAGATTTCTCTAAGTCATTTATTTCTGAATATATACCAGCTAAACTTTCTTTATCGATAGCTCTAAAATATTTTCCGCCTGTTTCGGCAGCAATCTCTCTAAGTGAATCTTCGTCAATCTCATTTCTAATGTATCTTCCACCAGGTATTTGTGTTACCGCCTGTCTTGTTCCAGCCCCTATTGTATAGATTCTTATGTTATATTCTTTTGCTATTTTTGCAGCTGCTATAGGATCAATAGCTCCTGAATTATTACTTCCATCAGATAGTAGGATAATTACCTTACTTTTTGATTCATTGACTCTTAATCGATTAATAGCATTAGCTATAGCTATACCTATGGCAGTGCCATCATACTTAGGCTCTACTACAGTTACTTCGCTTAACAGGTTATTTAAAACGCCATAATCGACAGTTAAAGGACACTGAATAAATGTTTCTTTTCCGAATACCAAAAGACCAACTCTATCTCCTCTCCTATTATCTATAAAATCTTTGGCTGCTTGCTTCACAGCTTCTAAGCGATTAGGTTTAAAATCTTCTGCCAGCATACTGCTACTGGTATCTAGTACTAGCATAATATCTACAACTTCAATTGTTACATTCTTATCATTTGTAGTTACTCTCGGTCTTGCAATGGCAATAATAAAACAAATCAAAGAAGCGACAAAAAGAAACCTGAATAATCCAATTTTAATAATGCCATATCTTCCAAAAAAAGATTTTAAGTACTTTGTATCGGAAACTTGAAAAGATGCAGATTTATTGGAAGAATAAAATTTTTTAAATATTGATAGCAATACTAATAGAGCCAGTAGATATAAAAAATTTGGATGTAAGAATTCCATTTATTGCTTATTTAAATAATTCTGCTTTATTCAATGAATGCGCAAAATTAAATAAAGTTTCCTCTTTAAATGAATTACCTGCAATCTGAAATCCTATAGGCAATTTATCTTTTGTTGTTCCAGCTGGAATATTAAGAGAAGGAGTTCCTATTAAATTGAATGGAACAGTAAATATGTCAGCAAGATACATTTTAATCGGATCATCTAAATGATTTTTTAATGGAAATGCTATTGTTGCAGTAGTTGGAATAAACAAACAATCTACTTTTAAGAATAGTTTATTATATTCATTTTTTATTACTCTTCGTACTTTTAATGCTTTTGAATAATAGGCATCATAATATCCAGAAGATAATACATATGTTCCAGTCATGATTCTTCTTTTAACTTCCTCAGAAAAACCTTCTGATCTAGACTTAATATAGGTATCACTTAAATCTTCAGAAGATACTCTTCTTCCATATCTCACTCCATCAAAACGAGACAAATTTGAAGAAGCTTCTGCCATTGTTAATACGTAATAAGCAGGGACGCAATAGTCAAAATATGGTAAATCAATTTCAATAAGATTTACATCATTCTTTTTGAGGAAATCTAAAGCTGTATGATATCTATCTACAATTTCACTATCTATATCAGATAGTAATTTTTTACTTAAAATCCCAATATTTTTAGGAAGTCCATCTCTATTATACCGATCTAAAGATAAAATTTTTTCTTTGCATGATGTTGCATCCTTAGGATCATTTCCTGACATCACACTAAATGCTGATGTTATATCTGTCAGACTCTTTGATAGTATGCCTATGGTGTCAAAAGATGATGCATGAGCCACTAAACCATACCTAGAGATTCTACCATAAGTGGGTTTTAACCCATATATACCACAGAATGATGCTGGTTGTCTTATAGAGCCTCCCGTATCAGATCCTAGTGCAATATCGCACAAACCTTCTGCCGCAGCTGCTGCAGATCCTCCACTAGATCCTCCTGCCACTCTTGTTAAGTCGTGAGGATTCTTAACTGAACCATAAATTGAATACTCAGACGAAGAACCCATAGCAAATTCATCCATATTAGTTTGTCCTGTTATTAAAGCTCCCGCAGATTCTAAACGATCTATTACTGTAGCGCTATATGGAGACTTATAGGATTCTAAAAGATTAGATGCGCATGTTAAATGCTCTCCCTTTATTGCAATATTATCTTTAACTAGTATAGTTTTTCCTGCTAGAACCTTACTACTATCAGATATTTCTGATGAAACTTTATCAAATCTTGTTCTTACGATAGCATTAGTTTTGCTATTAGCAATCTTGCCTTGCTGAGAAACAAGTTTTTGTTTTAAAGCATTAGATGGGGACATCTAATTTATTCTTCGGATTTTTCAGATTTTCTTAATTCATCTTTCGTGTCGTCTAATGCACCACGAAATTCTCTTAATGATTTAGCAAATCCTCTCGCTAAACCAGGAAGTCTTTTACCGCCAAAAAGGAGTAAAAGAATAAGAAAAATTATTACTAATTCACCTGTACCTAAATTAAACATATCAAAACCTCTTTTTTTATCTAAAATATCTTAATAAATAATATGCAACCGCAAAACCAATAACGCTACAAACGTTAAATCTTAAAATAAATCCAAGATCAAGTGCGATAACGCCTAAATCTACTAATAATCCACTATCAATTGAACCAAAAGAAAAATCAAATGTCGTGAGGAAAAATTGCTTCACTGTACTTCCCTCAGGTAGTATATAGCCTAAAAATTGACCTAAAGCAGTTCCAATCATTGCTCCAGCCAATAACCCTAGACTTATCAATCTAATACTTCTATTCCTCATTCTTTTCCTAATACTAAGTTAACTATTTTTATTTCATTTTCTCTTTGAATTCTTAATTTGATGGTATCACCTGGTCTTGTGTCTCTGTTAGCAAGAACAAGTTGTAGTTGTTCATAACTTTGTATTTGATATCCTTCAACTCCTATAATAATATCACCCTTATATAGCGCTTTATTATCTCCAGAGCTATCATAGTCAATAGAATTAATATATAATCCTATCTCACCATTCTGACCATATCGATATGGTGTGGCGTTAACTCCAAAAGAAAACCTTCTATCAATAGTTCCCTTTAGTTTTAATTCTTCTCCAATCTTTTTTGCATAATTTATTGGAATTGCAAATCCAAGATTTTCTGAATCGTTTCTTACAAAAGTATTAATACCTAATACTTTTCCATTCGCATCTACCAATGGACCACCGCTATTACCAGGATTCAAAGAAGCATCTGTTTGAATCATGTCATTCATCAACCTTCCACTACTACTATCAATACCAAAATCTGCATTAATGGCGCTTATAATACCTGCTGATGCTATTGGTTGATAGTTTGCGGCAGCAAATAAACTTTTTGGATTTCCCAATGCAATAACCCACTCGCCAACTATAACCTTATCTGAATCACCAATTTCAGAATACTCAAAATTTTCTCCCTCAATTTTTAATAAAGCTACATCTGTCCTAATATCAACTCCAACTATAGAAGCTGCATAGTGAGCTCCTCCAGGAAGGACTACGTCAATCTTAATATTTGTTATAGATAAAGAAGGATCTGGAGACAGAGTAACTATATTATGAGCATTTGTTAGAATATATCCATCTTTACTGATAATAAAACCAGAACCACTAGATTGTATTGGCTTAACAGACTTCAATCGTCCTGTCCAGCGATTTATCTGAGCTATTTCTTGATTTCTATATATACTCACAACAGAAGGACTAGCTTTTTCTATGGCTACAGTGATAGCTGTGACTTTTGAATCAGAAGTAGTAGAGACTGATGCCTCAGATTGAACGTCCATGTTGCAACCAACCATCAAAGATAATGCTATAATAAGTACTTTAATTTTCATAAAAAATTTTGTTTAATATTAATCCGTGTGCAGGAGCTTTTAATAGCTTTGCATCTTTTATTGGATTTTCCAATAAGGACAAGAAATCATTGCTGCTTATTTTTTTCTCCATACAACCTATCATTGTTCCTACTAAATATCGCACCATATGATGCAAAAATCTATCTCCTTCAATAATATAAAATAATTTACCATCATTCAATGTCCATTTTGATTTGAATATTTTACAAATAGTATTCTTTTTTTCTATATCAAACTTTGAAAAAGATAAAAAATCATGTTTTCCAACGAACTGACTCTCAATATCTTTCAGTATATCAAAATCTATTTTTTTAACTATAAAATGATTTTTACTTAATAGTGGATTATCAGTTAAAGAGCATTGATACAGATATTCTTTCTTAATAGCATCAAACCTTGAATGAAATTTAATATCTACTCCTATAATATCTACAATACGTATCTCAGAAGGCAATCTAGCATTTAGAGCCCCCTTAATAGAGTCTAAAGATAATTCAGTATCGAGATCAAAGTGAGCTATCTGACCTAGGGCATGGACTCCGGAATCTGTTCTACTTGCACCAAATACTCTAGTTAAATTATTATGATTTAAAAAAGATAAAGAATATTCAACCTTATCTTGAATCGTATTTAAGTTTTTTTGTGATTGAAACCCAGAAAAACCTAACCCATCATACTGAATTGTAATCTTATATCTACTCATAGATAGGAACCTTAGTAGTGAATACGGTTCTTTCATTTAACTTTGAACTATATACTATCTTTCCGGATGGTAAAATTATTCCTGAAATACCTGTATTTGCACTTTGAATAACCGGGACTCTCTGTTCGACGGCTCTTAACCTTGCTAATTCAAAATGTTGATATGGCATGAACTGACCCACATAAGAATCGTTTGTGATTATAAAAAGTATTTCTGCTCCATTGTTAACCATATTTTTTACAATCTGAGGACTACTGGAATCGTAACAAATCAAAATTGAAGCTTTGAAATCTTTTATATCAAAAACTTTATAATTAGAACCTGGAGTAAAACTTCCTATATCGTCAAATTGATTCATCTTATTAATCCAACTCTTAAAGAATGGAACATATTCAGCAAATGGTACTAAAAATATTTTTTGATAAGTATCAAAAGATCCATCTGGTTTCAAAATTATAGAGCTATTAAAGCTTTCATTCTTATCGTCAATATATTTTCTTTCGGGTATTCCAGTGATCAAATAAGTATCAGATAATTTTTCTTGATATCTAATCCTATCATAGGCATTATTTGCTAAAAATGATGTAACAGCCACCTCTGGCCAAACAATAACGTCTGCATCATCTTCTAAAGATTTTGTTAATAAAGAATCCATAATTGCAAGATTTCTCAATCTCAAATTTGGATTCCATTTTTCATCCGGAAAAATAGATGGCTGACCTATCGATATATTTACTGAGGTCTCTATCAATCTATTATTCTGGTGATTAATATTGTAGCTGCCAAAAAGTAAAACAGAGAATAGTATCAAAATAAAATATCTGAAGAATACAGTTTTCTTATCTACAAAATATTTATACAGTATGAGATTAAATAAAATAACAAAAAATGAAATTGCATGGGTCTCTATGCTGGCTAATTGAATAATTCTTATGTATCCAGACTGTGTTAATGATAGATTCATCCATGGACCTGCTAAGGGACCAATATTTCTTAAAAATTCAACAAAGAATATCCAAGAAAAAGGGATTAGTACTAATTCCATTTTCTTTGGAATAAAATGAATAGAAACAATAAATGCCATCCAAAAAAGAGTTAGATATAAAGATAATGCTAAATAGGATATAATTGATATTACTGCTGATGTACCAGAATTTAAACCCATCCAATTTAAAATAATAAGATTGCTAACAAGGCAGGCTATAAATGCAAATAATAATTTCTGGCTAATTTTTTTCTCTTTTGATGTGCTATAAAAAAGAGGAATGAAGGCTACCCAAGCAAGAAATCCAAAATTAAAGGGTGGATATGCAAGACCTAATAATAACCCCGAAACTATTGGAAGTATTAGTTTGTCTATTTTCATTATTTCTTTCTATCGAGATAAGTTTGAAGAATAATAGAAGCAGATAAAATATCAACCATTTCTTTATTGTGACCAGTTTTAATATTTTGCTGTATCATAATTTTTTTAGCATATTGACTAGATAGTCTTTCGTCTTCTAAATGTATTTCAAAATCATTCTCTTCCATCACTGTTTTAAATTTATCAATTATATCAGTCATTTTATTTTCTTTATAATTCATATTCAATGGATATCCAATAACTAATGTTTTAACATTTTTCTCTGATGCAATTTTTTTTAAACTTTCTACTAAATCTTTTTGCTGTTTATAGCGAATAACCTCTAAGGGCATAGATATAATTCCCGATGGATCTGAAATTGCTACACCTACCTTAGATAAGCCAAAATCTATTCCTATGATCCTATTCATACCTAAGAATACACTCTTTCAACAGAATCTATATTATTTAATTTTGAAATAGATTTCATAATCATTTTCAATTGATTGAGGTCTTCAATCTTACAAATAATCCATATATTTGCTAAACCTCCTTCTGTAACATCCGTCTTAACATCTAATATATTTATCTTCTTTTTTGAGATTGTATCAGTAATCTCATTTAAAACTCCAGAAGAGTCAATGCAGGTAATATGAATCTTTACTTTAAAGGAAATATTTTTCTTTGTATCCCAGCTAACGGAAACAATTCTGTCATTGGACTCAGATAGTGAAGATAGGTTTGAGCAAGACAATCTATGCACAATAAGACCTCTCCCTCTAGATATATAGCCTATTACATTATCACCTGGAATTGGATTACAACATTTCCCATAATCAACAACTAGATTTTTTACTCCATCTAAACTAATTCCTTCAAAATCAGATCTAGCTGAGTCTATAAACTCTTTATCTTTTGATACTTTTTCTGGAGCAGTCTTAATATCTGGAAATATTTTTGCTATAATATCCTTTACAGTGGATCCGCCTCTACCTAAATCTGACAATAGTTCATTAAAATTTTTATATCCTATATCAATAGAACCTTTCTTAACATCATAAAGCTTATCATAAATTTTTAATTTTCTTAAGTGTTTTTCAAGTAGATGATTTCCTATTTTTATACTTTCTTCAAGCTCAATTTTTCTAAGATATTTTCCAATTGCATGTGATGCTTTTGAAGTTTTTACAAAACTCAACCAACCGCTATTCGGTTTTTGGTCTTTGCTAGTCTCCATCTCTACTATATCTCCGCTATTGAGCTTATAGCTCAAAGGAACAAGTTTTTTATTTACTTTCGCTCTCACACAAGAAAAACCGAGTCCACTATGTATTGCAAAAGCAAAGTCTAGGGGAGTTGAATCAACTGGAAGTTTTATTAAATCTCCAGTTGGGGTAAAAATAAAAATTTCATCCTCAAACATATCAATCTTTAAGAATTCGATAAGCTCTTCTGGGTCCGTATTATCACTAGTCATCATAGTTACTAGATCTCTTAGCCAAGGAATCTGCTCATCAAAATTTTCCATATCAGAATTACCTTTATACAACCAGTGTGCAGCTACACCAACTTCAGCTGTGTAATCCATATCTTTTGTTCGAATTTGAACTTCAGTCAATCTATTATCTTTAGTCATAACTGTAGTGTGTATAGATTGATATCCATTGGTTTTAGGTGTAGCGATAAAGTCTTTAAAACGCTCTTGTACTGGTGGGTATATACTATGAACAACACCTAATGCAAGATAGCATTCTTCTATTTTATTTACGACAATTCTAATAGCATATAGATCATATATATCTTCAAATTTTTTATTTTTTAATTCTATTTTTCTATTAATAGAAGATATTGACTTATATCTACCTGAAATTTCAGATTTTATTTTATATGACTCCAATTCTTCTTTAATGGGAAGAATAGTCGATTCTAAAATCTTTTGATTTAATTTTGAAGAACCTTCAATTTTCTTCTTAATACTATTATAAGATTTTATATCTAAACATTTTAAAATTAAATCTTCAAATTTCCATTTAAGACTTGCCATACCAAGCCTATGGGCTAAAGGAACAAAGATTTCTTTTGTCTCCAATGCAATCTCTTTACGCTTCTTAGGAGATAAGTATTCAATAGTCTCCATATTATTTAAACGATCTGCAAATTTGATAATAATCACTCTGAGATCTTTAGCGAGAGAAAGAAATAATTTAGTAAAATTTTCGGCTTGCTTATGCTCCAAAGACCTAAAAGCGATATGGTCAATTTTAGTTACTCCGTCAACAAGAAAAGCTACATCACTCCCAAATTCTTTATCGATATCAATCAAAGATACTGTAGTGTCTTCTACGACATCATGTAGCAATGCGCTAATGATAGTTGTATAGTCCATATTCCAATCCAATAGAATATTAGCAACATCTATACAATGACTAACATAAGGAACACCAGACTTTCTTTTTTGACCTTCATGCATCTTAATAGAAAAATCTAAAGCATTTTTTATAATTACTTTATTTTTTTTTAACGGAATTCTATCAATAAGATTATTGCTTTTTTTACTTATTAAATCTTCGTGAAGATTCTCATCTATTGAAGTTTCCATTATTGACTCATGTCATTAGATTCGAAAAAATCAGAATAATTTTCAAATCTTGTATATGCATCTACGAATGTAGCTCTCACGGTTTTGGTAGGGCCGTTTCTTTGTTTTGCGACAATTAAAAATGCTAATCCCTTTTCTTCATCTTTCTCATTATATACATAAGGACGATAAAGAAAAATTACAACATCTGCATCTTGTTCAATTGCACCACTCTCTCTAAGGTCTGATAATTGAGGTCTTTTATCTGTCCTTGATTCTACAGCTCTGGAAAGCTGAGAAAGGGCAATGATAGGAATATCTAATTCTTTAGCAAGAGCTTTCAAGGATTGGGTAATAGATGAGATTTCATACTGCCTGTTTTCAGTTTTAGGTCCCTGCATTAATTGAAGATAATCAACAACAATCAATTCAATATCTCTTTCTCTTTTTAGTCTTCTTGCTCTTGATCTTAAATCTAAAATTGAAAGGGCCGGTGTATCATCTATATACAGAGGAGCCTGTGCTAATTTACCAGAAGCAATATTAATATTTTTCCATTTTGATGCAGCCAATCGTCCACTTCTTGCTTCTGATTGATCTATCTTAGCTTCAGATGAAAGAAGTCTTGTGCCTAATTGGTCGCTTGACATCTCAAGACTAAAGATAGCTACAGGTGACTTATTCTCTAATGCAGCATTCCTAGCTATAGATAGCGCCAAAGCTGTTTTACCCATTGCAGGTCTACCTGCAATAATAATTAAATCACTTTTTTGGAATCCAGCAGTTACTTTATCTAAATCGATAATACCTGATGGAACACCAGTAGTGCCGCCTGGATTAGCAGCAATACCTTCTAATCTTTTTACTGTTTCGGCTAAAATTGGCTCAATATGTGAATAAATTTTAGTATCTTTTTGTTCTGTAAGGTTAAATATAGATTGTTCAGCTTCATCTAGAATAGATCCAACAGCATCTCCTGCATCAAATGCCTTTTTAGAGATTTTATGTGAAGCAGAAATTAAATCACGAAGCATACCTTTTTCTTTTACTATCTTAGCGTATACTTCAATGTTTGCGGAAGTAGGAACTTTATCTACTAAACCAGTTAAATAATATAATCCTCCTACAGATTTTAATGATTTAGTTTTCTTTAGTTCGTCAGATACAGAAACTGTATCGATGGGACTATTTTTAGATGACAAGGAAAGCATTGCCTCAAAAATCTTTCTATGAGAATCTTTATAAAAATAATGACTAGATCCCAATAGAGTTATTGCTCTATTAGTAGCATCTTCGTCAATCATCATAGAGCCAAGAACAGCTTCTTCTGCTTCTATAGCCTGTGGCTGTAAATTTAAATCGTTATTTTTACTATTTGCCATTTTCTTTAAAATTTGTATTTATCCACATACTTTCAACATTGTTAAATTGCTTCTTTATTAGATTAGCAATCTTTTTGACATGTGACAAGTTAATCCTTTATATAATCTTTATTTTTTTTGAGACTTATTATTATGAATATTGATTATATAGCCCAGTCTATAGGTCCTTTACCCTGACTTACTAAATAGTCATTGGTTTTAGAGAAATGCTTACAACCTAAAAATCCGTTATATGCTGACAATGGTGAGGGATGCGCTGAAGAAAGAATACAATGAATATCTTCGTTTACAATAGAACTAAGAGACTGTGCCTGTTTACCCCACAGTATAAATACTACATTTTTTGATTCCTTAGATATGGCTTCAATAGCTGCTTTAGTAAATATCTCCCATCCTAGATTTTTATGTGAATTAGCTTCATTAGCTTCAACAGTTAACACCGTATTCAATAACAAAACTCCTTGATTTGCCCAAGATTGCAAATTGCCAGTATTCGGAATAGGTATATTCAAGTCTGAATTTAGCTCTTTATATATATTCTGTAAGCTAGCAGGTATCTTAGTGTCTTTTTCTACACTAAAAGATAGGCCATGTGCTTGTCCAGCTCCATGATATGGATCCTGACCTATAATAACTACCTTAACTTGATCAAATGGAGTAGAATTAAAAGCGTTGAATACTTTTTTAGCATTCGGATATATTACTTTTGTTTTATAAAGATTGCGGACACTACCTGTTAATGATTTCCAGTAATCTTTTGAAAATTCATTTTGAAGTACATCGTACCATGTATCATGAATCATTACAGTTTTTGATGTTTTAGATTTTTTGGTTAATTCTAGAAAAATCTCTTTGCCAAATAATTCTTTGTTTTGGGAGAGATATTGTTTTTTTATACTGAGATTACTGGTCAATTGATTCGTCTGATTTTTTCCAATCAATTTTCCCATCTAAAAATTCATTTAGGGCAATACTTGTAACTTTTTCTTCTTTGTCATAATCAATATACTCTCTTACAACAGGATCTGCAAAAATACCTTCATCATCTACTAATTCTTCGTTGTCATTAATCATTTGTTTTACAACACGATCTTGTAAGATCTGTCTTGCTCTTTTAGATGAAACGAGCACTGCCTCATAGATATCATCGGTCTTTTTTAATAATTTTTTAAAAGAAATTGCGCTAACTGCCATTTTTTAATCCTTTTTTGTGAATGAAATAATCATTTTTTTTATCTTTTCAAACGTGGTTTCGAAATTATCATTAATAAGCGTATAGTCAAATTCTTTTTTTAAATTGTCTTCTTCTCCAAATCTACTCAATCTTTTTTCAATTTCGTCAGCAGACTCTGTTGATCTATTTACCAATCTAGTTCTTAATTCCTCTAAATTGGGTGGTGAAAGAAAAATAGATATTGTATTTGATGGGTATATTTTTTTAAGACTTAAGGCCCCCTTTACATCTAATTCTAAAAAAAGAGAATTATCTTTTTCTATATATCCCTTCAAGCTATCTAATGGTGTTCCGTATAAATCTCCATGCACATTTTCATATTCAAGGAATTTTTCTTGGTCAATCATATCCCGGAATTGTTCTTTTGATATAAATAAGTAATGCACTCCATCAATTTCATACTTTCTTTTCTTTCGAGTAGTACATGAAACTGAAATATCCATATTCAAATCACGGGAAAGTAATTCCAACAATGTTGTTTTTCCTGAACCTGATGATCCTGATATCACAAAGAAATTTTTCATAAAATATTACTCACTTGCTCTCTTAATTTTTCTGCCTGCATTTTTAAACTTATTGCATATTTAGCAATATTTTTATCTAAAAATTTAGATAAAATTGTATTCGACTCTCTATTAATCTCTTGCAGTATAAAACTTATTTTTTTTCCCGAAATATCTTTTGAATTCACAGAAAGAATTATTTGATTAAAGTGACTATTTGTTCTGTCAATTTCTTCAGTTACATCAAGTTTTTCTAACTCTTCAATTTTAGATTCATTTGCTGCCTTCGAATTAACTTTCTTCTTCACTGATTTTGAATAAATAGATTCAATTTTTTTTAAATCTTTCTTCGCAATAGAGATATATTTCATAAACTCTTTTTCAATAGACTTACCTTCTTTGAGTCTCATACCTAAAACCTGGTCTGTTGCAATCTTAATTGCTTTTAATACCTTACCTTCTATTGATTTAGGTAAGGTTCTAAAACTCATAATATCATTATTTCTAAGTAGATGGCTATAATTTAAATCTAAATTATACTCGCTCTCTATTTCTCTATATGAATTCAAAATACTTTCTAATTTATGCTTATTTAGTTTTAATTGATTTTTAGAATCAATTTTAACGGTCAAATTGATTGAACCTCTTTTAAGTTTATTTTTTAGAAAAGTTCTTATTTTATACTCTGACTCTCCAGACAAATCGAAAGATCTGGTATTTAATTCAAAGTATCTTGAATTAAATGACTTGAGCTCTACGTTTATAACGACGCTACTATCTTCATAGTGCCCAACACCAAAACCTGTCATACTTACTAGCATTACACCTCTACTGTCTCTTTGTTTTTATACAATAAATATAGTAAAAAAATTCCTACTGGAAATAATATCGAAAATATAGGGAAAATTAATTCAAAACTATATAAATCTGCAATTAATCCTCCTAACCCAGCAACAAGACCTGATACTCCAAACATTAAAAAGAAATTTAGTCCAAATACCACTGAGCGAATTTTTGCGGTAGTGATATCTTTAATAATTGAGTTAATCAAGGGTTGAATAGAGTACATAAAGACAGCCAATAAGACTGAAACTGCAATTAACGAAAAATTACTTAAAAAATATGTAGCAATGAATAATGGACACAACACCATTAAAACGATTGATAGTAATTTTATCCTATTAAACTTATCTCCAAAAAATCCTGATAATACTTGTCCAAAAATTCCACATATTAAAATTCCTGATACATATAAGTTTGACTGCTCTCCAATAGCAACTTTGAAAACAGATGGAATAAAAGTATTAAAAATTGTAAACACTATTCCTACTATTAGAGATATAAGGGAGAATATTTTTAACATCTTTAATTGATTCCCCATTTTAAAGTCTAGCATATTCAGTGATTCTTTTTTTTTGACTTTAGAAATGACAAAATAGGTTATAGGTGCAATTATTAAATTAAAGATAGCTATGAGAAAGAATGAAAATTGCCAATCAAAATTAGTAATTGCATAATAGCATAGCAATGGCCCAATAGATACACCTAAGCTTCCAAAGACGCCATGAAATGCATTTGCTTTTGATATATTCTCATCAAATACTTCCGATATAAGAGTTAACGATACAGGATGATGAATACTTGCAAAAAGACCTAAAAAAATATTAAAGATTGCAAAGCTTTCAATACTTTGAGAATTAGATGCTAAAAAAGCGGTAATAAAGATTCCTACTTGAGAAAAAACAAGCAATACTCTAGGTCCATATTTGTTATACAATAAGGACATAGGTAAAGAACCAAGGCCAAAACAAAAACTACTAATACTAAAAATTAATCCGAGAGATGATGCAGTAAGATCATAAAAATTGATCAAATTGATAAACATGCTTGGAATTAACATCATTACAATATGGACAGACATGTGAGATAAGCTTAGAACAAATAGTAAGGTACTATAAATCAATCTTTATTTTTTTTCAGCCAATCTTGCTGCTTTACCAGAAAGACCTCTTAAATAATAAAGCTTTGCTCTTCTCACTTTATTGACTCTATCCACTTTAATGGAAGCGATAACAGGTGAATGAAGAGGAAATATTCTCTCAACTCCTATACCATCAGACATTTTTCTAATAGTAATAGTTTCTGCGATACCAGAGCCTTTACGTGCAATGACAGTGCCTTTAAAAAGCTGTTGTCTAACTTTTGTTCCTTCTCTTACATTAACATTGATAGATAATGTATCTCCGGTCTTAAAATCTGGAATATCGTCTCTTAAGTTATCTTTAATCATTTAATTTTTTATACTTTCTCCAAAGATCAGGTCTCCTGTCTTTGGTTATTTCAATTTTTTTCTTCTTTTTCCAATCTTTAATAGACTTGTGATTGCCTGATAATAGCACATCTGGCACTTTTAATCCATCTATTTGATTAGGACGCGTAAAATAAGGAGCATCAAGTAAATCGTCAACAAAAGAATCTGTCATTGCGGAATTTAAATTGTTTAATACTCCAGGTACTAAACGGACAATAGAGTCAAATACAATCATAGAAGATAATTCGCCGTTTGAAATAATATAATCTCCAATAGATATTTCAAGATCTACATATTTATCAATAATTCTTTCATCTAACCCCTTGTAATGACCGCAAATAAATATTAATACTTCTTCTTTGCTCAGCTCAGATGAAATAGAATGATTTAACATTTCTCCTCTTGGAGATGGAAAAATAATTCTTGGCTTACTGTCAGACTTAGATATACAATAATCAATTGCATCAAAAAATGGCTGGCACATCATGACCATTCCACTTCCTCCGCCATAAGGTTCATCGTCTATTTTTTTATAAGAGTCTTTGGTAAAATCTCTAGGATTAACAATGTCAATATTTACTAATCCCTTCTTAACTCCTTGATTAGCAATATTATTTTCGACTAAAGTCTTGATTGACTCAGGAAAGGGTGTAATAAAAAAAATATTCATATCTTAATTTACCAATACCCAAACTATAGATTTCAAACTTTATTTATCTGAATCTTTTGCTGGAGCTTCTTCAACTGGAGCTTCTTCTGCTACCGGCTCTTCTGCTGGAGCTTCTTCAACTGGAGCTTCTTCTGCTACCGGCTCTTCTGCTGGAGCTTCTTCAACTGGAGCTTCTTCTGCTACCGGCTCTTCTGCTGGAGCTTTTTCTGCAGCTTTTGCTTCTTTGATTTTTTCTTTTTTATTAAGCTTTGCTTTTTTTCTGTTTACTAAAACTTCAAGTCTTTCTACTTTCCATTTTGCAACAGCTTTTTCTATATCTTCAGATGAAAGCCCTTGAGCCATCAAATGCCATCTATATGCTAAGCCTGATCTTTTCATTAGCTTGTTAACAGGGTCTGAAACTTGGGCACCTAATTGTAGCCATGCAATAATTCTGTCTTCTTGAAGAACAAAGT
The DNA here is from genome assembly GCA_018672235.1 of Fidelibacterota bacterium. Lineage (GTDB taxonomy): Bacteria > Fidelibacterota > Marinisomatia > Marinisomatales > Marinisomataceae > Marinisoma. The sequence goes on from JABHGE010000020.1 coordinate 30,149, forward strand.
TAGTATCTTTCTCTGATTTTAGAGGATCATACCAACCAACTTGCTCGATAGCTAATCCATCTCTTCTTTTTCTTGAATCAATAATTATTACTCTATAGAAGGGTCTATTCCTTCTACCAATTCTTTTTAATCTAATTTTAGTTGCCATATTTTTTTATTTCTCTTTTTTTTTGTTATCAATGAAGCAGGCGTAATTTGTGAAAAAGGATTGAATACTACAAATAATTTATTTTTCAGTAAAATTAATTGAAATGACCTTTGAAATACCTTTCTTTTCTGCAGTCACACCGTATATACAATCTGCTGATTCCATAGTTAATTTATTATGTGTTACCATTATAAACTGAGTACTCTTACTATATTCAGATATTACATCTGTAAATTTTTTAATATTAATATCATCAAGAGGGGCGTCAATTTCGTCTAATACACAGAAAGGACTTGGCTTATATTGATAAATAGAAAAAAGTAATGCAATTGCAGTTAAGGACTTTTCACCGGCAGATAACATTCTAAGCGAGCTATTCTTTTTGCCTGGCGGCTGAGCAAATATCACTACATCAGAGTTTAATGGATCTTCTATATCTTCAAGATTGATAGAACCTTTACCTCCAACAAAAAAGACTTCGAACATTTTTTCAAAATTATTTTTTATTTTTTCAAAAGTATCTAAGAATTGTTTCTTTGCAACTGAATCAATTTTTTTGATAGCATCTTTCAAGTTTTTTTCAGCTTCAAGCAGATCAAATCTTTGATCTTTCAAGACTTTAAGTCTTTTACTTTGTTCTTCATATTCGTCAGATACTGCCCAATTAATTGGACCTATTGCCTCAATACTTCTTTTTATTTTTTCTACATTATAGGTCATTGTAGAAACGCTATAATCCTTTATCTTTTTCAATTCAAAATCATTTCCAAATTTTTCTTTGATGATTTCTTTGATTTGAGATATTTTGATATTTGATTCTGCTATCTTCATTTCTGCATTTTTGATATCATAGAAAACATCATCTTTATTAAATCTATCTGCATCTATTTTTACTCTAATTGACTCCATTCTCATAAATGCCTGATTTACATCTTGTTCTTTATTGCGAAGCTCTATCTTATTTAAATTAATTTTTTTCTGCATTTCTTTGATTGCATCATCTATTTTATTGAAATCAAATTCTTTTTCTTTGTTATATAATTGAATTTTATCTTTATAATCTTCAATGCTTGATTTCAATTTCTCATACTTTTGATCAGTCTCAATGACTGTATATTTTTTATCACTTTCTACCTTACCACAATGATCGCATTCTGAAATAATGGTAACAGGTTTACCGCAATCATTGCAATCTGAAACTATTTTAATATAGTCTTTATCAAATTGATTGAGCTGACTGATCTTATTTTGTAATTCTCCTTCAAGAACTTGCATTCCCTTAGAAGATTCGCGATTTTTAGTTTGAACTTCTTTTAATAAATCTTCAGTAAGAGTGTCAACGGCAGTTTTCATTTTTTCTAAAATTTCTTTTTCTGCTAAATAGAAATTTCTAGCATCTATAAGCTCTACGCTTTCTGACTCTTTTTTAGAGCTATTTTTCTTTAATAGGGTGTTTTTCTTTTTAAGCAAACCTTCAAGAGGTTTAATTCCTTTCTCTAGTTCAATAATTTTGGCTGAAGCTAAATTGATTTCTTCCTCTTTCAATTGTAAGCTTAATTTTTCATGTCTCTTAAATCTTTTCAGCTGCAATTCAAGATTCTTTACTTGCATTTCAATCTCAAGAATGATGTCGTCAATTCTTTCTAGGTCTCTATTGTTTAGTTCAAATTTTCTTAAAGCGGAACGTCTTTGTGATTTATATTTATTTACACCAGCTGCCTCTTCAAACATAGAACGTCTACTATCGTCTTTATCAGATAGAATCTGTTCAATCATATTAAGCTCAATAACAGAGTAAGCATCCGAGCTCATACCTGTATCAACAAATAAATTATAAATATCTTTTAGTCTACAAGCAGTTTTATTGATAAAATATTCACTATCACCATTACGATATAACCTGCGACCAATTTCAACTTCACTATATTCGATAGGCAGTAAACCTTTATCGTTTTGTACGGTCAAATAAACCTCACATAGACCTAAGGGTTTAATATTTGAAGCTCCATTAAATATTACATCTTCCATCTTAGAACTTCTCAGTCTAGAGGTCTTTTGCTCTCCTAATACCCACCTAATTGCATCTACAATATTAGTTTTACCACAACCGTTAGGGCCAACTATACCCGTTACACCGCTATCTAGTAGTATTGTTTGCTTCTTTGCAAAGGATTTAAATCCAAATAATTCTAATTTTGAAATATGCATGAGTCTATCCTGGCGGCCAATTCATTTTTCTTCCTCCAACCAAGTGAAGGTGAATATGATAAACGGTCTGACCTCCATCATCATTACAATTAAATATCGTTCTATAACCAGATTGATCAATCTTGAGTTCTTTAGCAAGCTTGTTTGCTACTAATACCATTCTACCTACAATATCAGCATCTGATGGTTTTAAATCATTCAGTGTCTCAATACATTTTTTAGGTATAATCAAAGCATGTACCGGCGCAACAGGATTAATGTCTTCAATTGCAATAATACTTTCATCTTCATAAAGAATATTGGCAGGAATCTCTTTGTCTATAATTTTTTCAAAAATTGTTTTATTCATATTGTGCCATCAGCTCATTTAAAATCGATAAAATTGATACTATAGCAGTCTCTGCTCTTAATACTGCCTTAGCAATACTAACTTTAAGGAATTTATTGTCATAAATAAACTCTTTTTCTTTTGAAGAAAATCCGCCTTCAGGTCCAATTAAAATTAAAATTTTCTTATTACTATTAACAGCATCGAACACTGTTTCTTTAAAAAGGGTTAAAGTTTCTTTTGATTCAATCAAGGCGACAATATTCAATGCTTCTGGATCGTACCAATCTTCTAATCGAGCTACAGGGTTAATATTTGGCAATATGCTCCTCATAGATTGTTTTGTTGCTGAACGCATAGTAGAGGTCATCTTATCTAATGAGATATTTGATTTTATTGATCTATCTAAATATAATGGAGTTAATTCTTTAACTCCTGATTCTATAGATTTTTCTACTGCAATTTTCATTCTTGAATTTTTGATAATTGGCAATCCGATATGGATATGATAGTTTAATTCATTTTGATTGATATGAGATTCTAATATCGAACCTTCTACTATCTTTTTACTTGTAAAAGTATCGACCTTACAATAATAAGTTCCACCCTCACCATCTGTCAGCCATATATTAGAATTTATTTTAAGACGTAATACGTTGATTAAATGATGGGATTCATTTCTATCCAAAAAGAAGCTATTATTTTGAATATTTTTTTTATCTACAAAAGAAAATTTACTCACGATTTATCTTATATTTTAAGTATAAAAAAGCTCCACCATAATCTCTTTTATCATGAATAGGTTCTTCTACTTTTAAATAATCGTATCCTAATCCAAATGCGATAGTGCCCGAAGTACCAGTATTAAAATTAATTCCAATACCTATAGATCCTCCTGGATTAATTTGAGTTTCTGCATTTGACCATCTTTTTGAAAAGCTTCTTATATTTTCATCGCCATCAATTGATAACATTGGTCCTAGAGCAAATAGTACATATGGTTCAAAGTTATTTGCAATTTTACCTTGAAACGGATAATAGTTAAATCTAAGATAAAGAGGTAGCATCGTAATACTTTTTTCTCCTATAATCTTATATTGATTAATAAATGGATCATACACTGGATACTCATCACTTCTGATATCATAAAATCTTAAATCAGCACCAATAGATAGATTTTCTTTAAGAAATTTATCCGATTCATATCCAAATCCATATCCATTACTTGTAAAAATAAAATTGAGATTATGAGAGTTTTGTTGGCTATACAATGATGAAGAAATTATTGCTATAATAATTAATTTTATTCCAGTTTTAACTAAAAATATCGATAGTATATGCTTATATCTATTCATGGTCTTCAAATTCCGCATCTTTAACTTTTTTATAATCTATTTTTGTATCTTTTTTCACAATAGAAGTCTTTTCTTCTTTATTGAAGAATCTATATACCATAAAAAGTACACCAGCTGCTATTATCCATTTTAACATAATTTATGAGGGATTAAAATATCTTCTTCCTTTTGCAGGCTGCTGTATAACTTCTAATAAATTTTCAAAATCATCTGGGTTCTTAACAAAATCGATATTATTTGCATTAATAATAAGCAGAGGTCTTTCATCGTAATTAACAAAAAATTCTTGATATTTCTCATTCACCTGATTGATATATTCAGTTGTAACACCTTTTTCAAAATTTCTACCTCTTTGTTTAATATTTTTCATTAAACGTGAGGTATCTGCTTGTAAATAAACTACCATGTCTGGCTTTATAATATCTTTCTCTAAAATATCTGCAACGCTAGAATATAATTCAAATTCAGCTTGAGATCTCAGGGTAAACTCAGCAAATAATCTGTCTTTTTCAAACATATAATCTGTAATTACTCCTTTTTGAAATGCGTCTAATTGTCTAATCTTTTTTTGCTGTTGTTGATACCTTTGTAATAAAAACCATATTTGAGTTTGAAGAGCATTGCTGTCTGGATCTTCATAAAAATCTTCTAAAAATGGATTGCCTTTAAAATCTTCAAATACCTTCCTAGCATTTAACTTGTCAGCAATCATTTTTGCTAAACTTGTTTTTCCTACCCCTATAGGACCTTCTATTGCAATATATAACTCTAGTTGGCTCATGCTTTCTTATCGATTAAATATTTATCTACTGTTGAAGTATCAGGACATTTTTCTAATAAATCAATCATCTTATGTTTTGTACCTAGAAAAATTTTCTCAGGAACAAGCTCCGCTAATGGAACTAATACGAATTTACGCAATAAAGCATGAGAATGTGGAATAGTAAGTTCAGCTGTCTGAATAAAAGCATCTCCAAAAAGAACTATATCTATATCAATTGTTCTTGGAGAATTTTTTTCTCTATCAATCCTACGTCCTAACATTTTTTCTATATCATGAATTTTATCTAGAAATTGAAATGGCGTAAATAATGTATTTAATTCGACAATAATATTTATAAAAGCAGGTTGATTTGTATTATATAGCGGCTCTGATAAATAAAAAGAGGAGGTTCTTATATCTGTATTTTCTATATAGGCGCCAAGCATAGCAATGGATGAAGCAATATTAGATTCTTTATCTCCCAAATTTGACCCTAAAGATAAATAAACAATATTAGACATCATTTTCCTTTGTCATTTCGACTTCGATGAAGCTAAGTGGCGTATCTATTGGTAGTTTAAATTTTCTTATCCTTACGGTTGTTTTTAAAGGCTTGTAAAGCTCAACAATCTCATTAATAAGATTGTTACATAACGTCTCTATCAGGTTAAAGCTATTTGATGAATTAATACGCTTAACAGTATCGATAACATCAACATAGTTAACAGTTTGATCAATGTTATCACTATCATTATTTATTTGATTGTGAAAAAATAGCTCTATATCAAAACCAAGATCTACGCCATCTTTCTTTTCATAGTCATATAGGCCGTGAAATCCAACTAGTCTGATATCTTTTATTATAATTTTTTCCATAGACAATATTACAAACAAAAAACCCTCAAAGATGAGGGTTTTTTATGTATTTATTTTGCGATAAACAACATTACATCATGCCGCCCATGCCGCCCATGCCCATATCGGGGGCTCCGCCAGGCATTGGAACATCTTTTTCAGGTTGATCTGTAATAGCTGCTTCTGTAGTTAATAATAGTCCAGATATAGAAGCGGCATTCTCCACTGCTACTCTTGCAACTTTAGCTGGATCTATAATCCCAGCTTTAAACATATTAACATATTCATCATTTCTTGCATCATATCCAAAATCATCTTTTCCTTGGAGTACTTTTTGTACAACAATAGAAGCTTCTACGCCTGCATTTGAACAAATTTGACGTATTGGACCTTCTAATGCGCGTGTCATGATGTTTACTCCAACCTGCTGATCGGTCGTAGCTTTTATCTTCTTAAGCTCTAAACTTGCTCTAAGCAATGCTACTCCGCCACCAGGAACAATTCCTTCTTCTACGGCTGCTCTAGTAGCGTGCAATGCATCATCTACTCTAGCTTTCTTTTCTTTCATTTCTACTTCAGTAGCAGCGCCAACATTAAGTACAGCGACTCCTCCTGATAATTTTGCTAATCTTTCTTGCATTTTTTCACGATCATAATCAGAAGTTGTTTTTTCAATCTGAACTCTGATTTCATTTACTCTCGCTTTAATAGAAGCTTTTTTTCCACTCCCACTAACTAGTGTTGTATTGTCTTTATCACTTACAACTTTTTTACAAGATCCTAAATATTCTAAAGTAGCATTTTCAAGCTTATATCCCTGTTCTTCTGATATTAGGGTTGCTCCGGTCAAAATAGCGATATCTTCAAGCATAGATTTTCTTCTATCACCAAATCCTGGAGCTTTTACTGCCAATACTTTAAATGTGCCTCTTAACTTATTAACAACAAGCGTTGAAAGAGCTTCGCCTTCAATATCTTCAGCAATAATTAAAATAGGTCTACCAGCCTGTACAACTTTTTCAAGCAGGGGAAGTAAATCTTTCATATTGCTAATTTTTTTATCATGAACTAAGATAAAAGGATCATCCAATTCTGCTTCCATTGTATCAGAATTAGTAAGAAAATATGGAGATAGATAACCTCTATCAAATTGCATCCCTTCAACAAATTCAAGATAAGTTTCAGCAGTTTTTGATTCTTCAACAGTAATTACACCATCTTTACCTACCTTATCCATTGCTTCAGCAATTTTTGAACCGATTTCTTGATCATCATTTGCTGAGATTGTAGCAACTTGTGCAATTTGTTTTGAATCGGGAATATCTTTTGAAATCTTTGCAATAAAGCTAATTATGCTATCTTTAGCTAAATCTATTCCTTTTTTAATTTCCATAGGATTTGCTCCAGCAGTAACATTTTTCAATCCTTCAGCAATAATAGATTGAGCAAGTACTGTAGCTGTCGTTGTTCCGTCTCCTGCGACATCAGATGTTTTTGATGCAACTTCTTTTACCATCTGTGCACCAACATTTTCTAGAGCATCTTCAAGCTCTACTTCTTTAGCAACTGAAACTCCATCTTTTGTAACAATTGGAGATCCAAATTTTCTCTCAATTACCACATTTCTGCCTTTTGGTCCTAATGTTACTCTTACTGCGTTTGCAAGCTTGTCTACACCTCTTTTTAGAGCTGCTCGAGCTTCTGTGTTATATGCTATATCTTTAGCCATTGTATAATCTCCTTTAAATTATTGCTAATATGTCACTTTCTCTCATGATAAGAAGATCTTTCCCTTCATGATTGATTTCAGTGCCTGAATATTTTCCGTATAAAACTTTATCTCCTGCTTTCACAGACATAGAATCTGAACAACATTTGTCGCCCTTACAGCAATCACAGTCTTTACAACAACTGCAATCACAAGAT
>JABHGE010000021.1:0-74138 GCA_018672235.1 Fidelibacterota bacterium
AGCTACAGATGGAACAGATGAGAGTAATGTTGCTACTGTATCTATCAATGTTCTTGATACTACAAGGTTTACCACTACTTTTGGTGGAAGTTTAAGAGATAAAGCATATTCTGGACTACAAACCTCTGATGGAGGATATATTTTAGCTGGCTATACTCAAACTGGTAGTAGTTGTGATTATGTAATGTATGTAGTAAAAACAGATACTGGGGGTAATGAAATATGGTCTCAAACATACTATAGAGAGGAATCAGATTGTGATAATAATGATATTATCCGTGATATCAAACAAACCTCAGATGGTGGATATATTTTAGCTGGATCAGCACTAATTGCTGGAGATCAGGATGCAGCTTTAGTAAAAATAGATGCAGCTGGAAATGAAGAGTGGTTTAAGACATTTAATGGCGTCTATGGTAATGTTGAAGATGATCAAGCATATTCTGTACTTCAAACATCTGATGGAGGATATATTGTAGTTGGAAGAGAAAAATCTCCAGGTTCTATTGATAATATTTATATACTAAAAACTGATTCATCTGGAAATCAAGAATGGGCAAAAAATTTAGAACAAAATGGACAAGACTCATATGGAGATGAAATAGTTGAAGCATCTGATGGAGGATATGTAGTAGCTGGATCTATTTTTAATGGTACAGACAGTGATGCATATATTATGAAAATTAATTCATCGGGAGATGTAGAATGGATTAATACTTATGGAAATAGTGGAAACGGAGATTCTGAATCTTTTGAATCTATCAAAAATACTTTAGATGGAGGATATATTGCTGGAGGAAGAATTGAAATTTCTTGGCCTGGTGGAGATTCTCAATTTTATCTAGTTAAAACAGACGTATCTGGAAATCAAGAATGGGTTAAAACATATCAGAGTGGCGATACCAGTGATCAAGAACTAATATATCATCTCAACACAACAAATGATGGTGGCTATATTACGGTGGGCAACACCAATAAGGGCTATATATATCTTTTAAAAGTAGATGCGTCTGGAAATGAAGTATGGTCTAAATCTTTTGGTGATGGTAGTGATGATTATAATGCATATCATGTTGAACAGACTTCTGATGCAGGTTATATAATTATGGGTGATAGATATTCAGGTGAATATGATATGCTTTTAATAAAAGTAGATCATAACGGTGATAGAATTTTCTAATTTTCTAGTTGAAATCTCTACAAAGATTTTACATTACATTTTTACATTACATTACACATAAGTAGAATAATTAAAATCTTTTGTTCTCGCGATTATTTTTAGGAAGATCAATCTACTCTAAAATCTTCATTACATTACAGAATACATTACATCTACATTACAATAAAGGGAAATGATTAAGTCGAATAATATGAAGAGATACAGGTAATTATAGTGGTGATAATAAGATTTTCAATCCTCTGCTCTACCAACTGAGCTATCGAGCCGTGTAAAAAATTTTAAAAAACTACGCATTATAAGTTATTTAAAAAACACATAAATATTTATTAGTTTCAGAAATGAAAAATATTATTATTGCTTCTTCCAATGAACACAAAATATCTGAAATTATTACAAAAATTCAACCTTTTTTTGACAAGATCTATTCATTGAGTGATTTTCCTGAAATCGGGGATATAAAAGAAGACGGAACTTCTATTGTTGAAAACTCGTTTATTAAATCAAGGGTTACATTTAATCATACTAAACTTCCATCTATGGCAGATGATACCGTATTGGAGGTCGATTGTCTTATGGGAGATCCTGGAATTTATACTGCTAGATATGCAGGTGAAAATGCTACATACGAAGAAAATATGAACAAACTATTAGAAAATATGAAAGGCGTTCCTTTTAATGAAAGAACAGCTAGATTTAAAACAGTAGTTACATATATTGATGGAGAAAATGATTTTTTTGTAGAAGGATGCTTAGAAGGTAAGATACTAGAAGAACGACAAGGAAGCTTAGGTTTTGGTTATGACCCTATTTTTTATGCATCAAAACAAAAAATATCTTTAGGAAATATGAGCTTAAAAGAAAAAAATGAAATAAGTCATCGCGCGCTTGCAATTCATAAATTTGCAGATAAAATAAAAAAACTGATGTATGTATAAAATTTATCTAATTGCTCTTATTCTATTATCATCTCCAATTTCAGGAGCTGAAAGTCCTAACTCCAGCAATATTATTACTAATCCATTCTTGAAAAAACAGGCAGTCAATTTTTGTTTAAATGATTTTTCTAACTATCCCATTGGGATTTTTAATAATGTTCAATCTTTGAATAAGTATGAGGTGAAACTAGATATTGATTCTGGCATGATATCAATTAGCCAGTCTACTTTGAGTCATCAAAACTTAATTCCTTACGTCTCTTCCTTAGATGGATATTTGAATGATCTATATATGAGCAACCAAAGATATAATTTCAGTGAGCCATTCATCTTATCAGCTTCAGATACCACCATTGCTAGTAATAAAGATAGATATTTAGAAGTAGCTGATTTTAACTTGGGAGCACTTGGAAGAGCTTCCTTGAGAGTGCAGGGGAATATTAACCTAGCCGGGAAGCTTGTTAATCAAGACCAAGAGCTCGTAAGGTCTTCATATAAAGAACAAGAGAAAACAAATTTTAAATTTGATCAAAAACAGCAATTAAATGTACAGGGTAAAGTTGGTGAAAAAATTACTGTATCATTAGATCAGAATTCAGAAAGAGATTTTGATTGGGAAAATACTATTCGCGTTGATTATGCTGGCGATGAAGATGATATTTTACAAAAACTGGAGATTGGGAACATTGCACTCACATTACCATCAACTGAGTTTGTAACATTCTCAGGTCAGAATAAGGGTTTATTTGGAATTAAAGCTCTAACACAATTGGGCCCACTGAATATTACTAGCATCGCATCCTTAGAAAGAACTAAGAAACAATCTGAAAAATATAGAGGTACTTCTGAAGTAAAAACTAACCAAATACAGGATTACGATTATCGTAAAAATTTATATTTCTTCATTCATGAATGGTTTAGAAATGGCTCTTCTGATATTATACCCGATAGCGGTTTTCAAGTTAATGTTCCCTCTTACTATCCTTTAAATAATGGTTTGCATAATATTGGTAATTTGGTAATTAAAAATTTTGAACTTTATAAAATTGACTCTTCTAATAATCCACAAGCAGATCCTGGTACAGCATACATTGATCCCAATGATACAACCTTTTATAATGACAGCAGTAAAGAAGGAGCATTTATCAAATTGGAACGAGGTTCTGATTATGCAATCAATGAAGATTTAGGTTTTATAAGGATGCAGAATACCCTTCAAAATGAAATTATAGCAGCACATTTTGAATTAGCAGATAGAGCAACAGGAACAATCGTTCTGAAAGTTGGAGCTAATATTGGAGATGAAGGGAGTGCAGTTCTAATATTGAAGATGTTAAAAGCGCAATCATCGCACCCCAATCATCCGACATGGGACCTTATGTTCAAAAATGTATATTCCCTTGGAGCGACCAACATTGACCAAGCTAGTTTAGAAGTGAAAATCTTAGATAATTTTTCTACACCCGTTAGCGATAGAACGAGCGCTGGTTCTACATTTTTAAACTTGTTTGGCTTAGACAATCTTAATCAAGCTGGAGCAGATTCCCCTGATGAAGTTATTGATTTTAATAACCCTAATATTGTCAATCTGAAGACAGGAGAAGTTCATTTACCTGCCTTATTACCTTTTGTATCCAGTAACAACGTAGATGGTGGGAATGAAAATGGTACGTTAGCTCCTTTATTACAACAAGGAAAAATGTATAGCAGTACTAATCGTACGGAGTATACAGGTGATTCTCGTTTTACAATTGCTGCAGACTATATAAATCCAAAATCTACAATTAATTTAGGTTTTACATTGGTAGAGGGTAGTGAAGAAATTTATTCTAATGGTCAAAAGTTAGAAAGAGGTCAAGATTATCAGATCGATTATTTTTCTGGAATGATAATGCTTACCGGGAATATTGATCCAAGTAGTGATTTAGAAATTGTATACGATAAGCATGACCTGGTAACCTTTGATAGAAAAGTGATGATTGGTTCTCGCGCACAGATAGATTTTGATGAAAATTCATTTTTGGGGATGACAGCTCTATATTATAATCAAGATATAGTAAATAAGAAGGTAGAAGTAGGTTTTGAACCAGTTCAAAATTTTATTTGGGATGTCAATGGTCGCTATGAAAAAGACTTAGATAATTTATCTGCCTCATTAAATAAGCTGGATATGTTTAATGCTGAAAAATTATCCAGATTTACTTTTGAGGGAGAGATAGCGCAAGTGCTACCTAATCCTAATTCTATATCTAATGCCGCTACAGGCGATAGTGATGGCGTAGCATATATTGATGATTTTGAAGGATCAAAGCGAGTAACTAGTCCATCAATACTACGACGATTTTGGAATATTTCTTCTGCTCCATTGAATCTGGATACCGATCAGCCTTTTGATCAAAGAAATCGAGCAAGAATGTATTGGTACAATCCCTATTCTCAAGTACTAACAAATAATATTTGGCCCAATATATCTACATCACAAAGAGCGCAAAATCTTACAACAGATATTTTAGTATTAAATTTTGAACCAAAAGAATACCAAGAAAGCATGGATCCAGATTCGATATGGGCTGGTGTTGTTACTCCAATGTTCATAGGAGATTATGATCAAACAAGAAGTAGATTTTTTGAAATTTGGTTGCGTGGAGATGAAGGAAGTTTAACTGTAGACTTAGGTAAAATTAGTGAAGACTCTAATGGTGATGGCTCTCTTAATAATGAAGATGTTCCAGATGCAGGGCTAGCGCTTGGTAATGGATTTTTAGAAGATGCTGAAGACACTGGACTTGATGGTTGTTTTGATAGCTTTGAAGATGGTTGGGGAAATTGTTTAAGTGAAGAAGATGGATTGAGTTATCAAGATTATTTGACTAGCGGAGAAATAGTAATTATTAATGCTTCTTCTGATGTTAATGTGAATGATCCAAATGATGATAATTGGGATTATTCTGAAGGAAGCTCAGATTATACAAAGGTGAATGGTACAGAGGGAAATGGTACCGGAGATAGAATTCAAGCAGGAGGTAAATATCCTGATAGTGAAGATTTAGATCAATCAGGTTTCTTAGATAGATCTAATGATTATTTTACTAAAACTATTTCTTTGGATGATAGCACATACGTTGCTGGTTCTACTATTGTTAATGGAGTAGAGACAGGATGGAAATTGATACGAATTCCTTTGAGTCATTTTTCTCAAGTGCAAGATATTACATTAAGTGAAATTAAATATGTCAGGCTTGTAGTATCTGGTATTGATAAGCCATCACAATTAGAAATTGCTAGAATGGAGCTTGTTGGGAATGCATGGGAAGAAATGGGCACATCATTTGTTGACCAAGAAGAATATGCAGTTCAAGATAGTACATTCCTAGTAACTGTAGTAAATGATGAAGATAATCCTGACTACATACCCCCCCAGGGCGTATTTGGAGAGTACGATCAAATTAATAAAATACGATCTAAAGAGCAGTCCCTGGTTCTAAAGTTTGATAATCTAAATCCAGATTTTAAAGGAGCAGCAAAGAAAATCCTATCATCTATGACATCTCAAAAAGGACAAAGTTTCTTGATGTATGATCAAATGAAAATGTTTGTTTATGGAGATAGTCCAGATGCATCAGAAAATAGTACTGATTTAAGATTCTTTATACAATTTGGAACCGGAGATGAGTATTACAAACTAACTAAGCCTGTTTATGATAGTTGGGATGAAGATCAGGAAAGAAATGCAATTGATCTTGATCTTAACTGGTTGACTAGCTTAAAAAATATGGATGAAAGCTCTATTGAAAAAATTAATGCCAACGATACATTTACCGATTCCTTAGAGTATAAGAAATATCAGTTTATTAATGATAATAATGAAGAGTATAAAAAAGTTGAAATTATCGGGAATCCATCCCTTTCTAGATTGCAGTATTTTATCGTTGGAGTTGAAAATAATACAAGTCATCCAATTACAGGTGAGATTTGGTTAGATGAGCTACGTTTAAGTGGAGTAAAAAAAGAGCAAGGAACTGCCGTAAGATTGAAATCTGAGTTTAATCTATCTGACTTCAATAAGAGTTCTATATCATATAGCAAAAAAGACGCTGACTTCCATATTTTACAAGAAAGGATTGGAACAAATACTACTAGCGAAAATTTAATCTTTACTAATAATATGCAACTAGGGAGCTTGTTTCCTCAAAAATTTGGGATTTCATTTCCAATCAACATGACATACAATATGCAAAATAATGCACCAAAATTTTTCCCAGGGACTGATATTAGAACAAATGGAGCTACTCCAGATTCTATATTGGTTAAGTCATCTACGATCGGTTTTAGTGGTAAAATTTCAAAGCAGATTAAATCAGAGAACCCCTTTATTAAATATACAATTGATAATCTTAGCGCATCATTTAATATGTCAGATCAAAATAGATCTGACGAAATTATGAAATCAGTAGATACAAAACGATTAACCACAAACCTTGATTACAACCTAAGATTTCCTAGTGATAATTATATTGAAGCATTCAAATGGATGTCCAAAGTACCATTTGTTGGTGAAAAAATTAGCGAAACTAAGTTTTTCTATACCCCAACATCTTTTGTTACAGGATTTAGATTAAATCAAAACTTAACTGAAAAAGAATCAAGATCTAACAGTGATTTGATTGATGATTTCAATTTAGGGTTAGATAGAAAGCTTAGTATTAATTATAAAGTTTTTGATAATACTCAGTTTACTTATAATAAAAATGTTAGAAGTGATATGTCTGAATATAGAGATAAACTGCTTGAAAACTTAAAAATAGGAAAAGTTACAAGCAGTACCGAGTCTTTAGGCTCTACTTTTAATCCGCAATGGCTGAGTTGGATTAAACCAAACTTTTCTTATAACACCAACTATTCATGGAATAAACCGCTATCTACAGTAATTGATGGAGCTAATATTACCGCAGTGAAAAATACAGGAGTTAATTTTGCATTATCTGGTACTGATATTATTGAAACATTTTATACTCCGGCATCTAAGAGGAAGGCAATAACTCCAACTACTAGATCTAGATCTGCAGCCGGCTTATCAAGAGGATCAAACCTTGAAGCAGAAGATATAGAAGATGATAGAGATCTTTCATTGGATGATAAAGATAAGAAAAAAGAAAAAAGAAAAATTGAAAATAGTTTTGTAATGGAAAAAATATATGAGATATCAAAAAAAGTAGAACCTTTAAGCGTTGCTATCAATACAACTACCAATAGAACTGCAAATGGTGTTAAGGGCGATGTACCTTTGAGTTATAGATTTGGTTTTAGCGATAGTCATGGGTTAGAAAATGCTCCAGAGGTAGGCTTAAATACGGGAGCAGAAGATATTAAAAAATCTCTATCAATTAGAACTGGTATCCGTTTTAGTCCTACAACATCTTTAAGTCTTTCATTTTCTGAAAGTATCTCATCAAATATTAATGGATATAATATTGATACCAGATCTATTAGTAGAGATTATCTTGCCTACGGAAAGCACCTGTCTAATGGAATACCTTTTTCTAATTGGTCTTTACGTATAGGAGGATTAGAAAAAATTAAATTTCTTTCGCCTTATGTAAAATCGGTATCGCTTGAGCATGCATTTAGTGGGAAAGAAAATTTATCTTGGAAATTTAATGATGATAGCATTGGCGCAATTGATTTATTTAGTATATCATCATTTGCTAATAGCAATTCTGATAATAGGCAATTTTCACGAACTTCGCGTAGTTTTACTCCATTATTAGGCATTACAAGTTCTTTCAAAAATGGTATATCGACAAATATTAGAACAAATATTACTCACACTTTAGACGAAGTAGCCAATGGGCTAACTTACGTATCTGATAATAGTATTCTAGCTAGTATAACCTATAATTTTTCCAAAGGAATTAGATTCTCCTTACCATTTACTGAGAAAAATATATATTTAAAGAATAATATGAACATCACATTAAATTTTGATATTAGCCAAAAGAAAGAAGAAGGTTCTAAAGATAAAATCAATTTTGCTGAACAAAACTTTACCAACTCTCGAAAGAGTGTATTACGAGTTACTTATACCTTAACTGACAATGTCACAGGGAGCTTATTTTATGAATATCGTGAAAATGATACTAGATTAACAGGACGTAGAATTGACCGCGATTTTGGAATAAATATAAATGTGGCAATTAGAGGATAAGATGAAAAGAATATTATTTTTATTTTTATTTTTAATGAGTTGCAATACAGCATCTAAAAAATCTATAGACATACCTGACTTTAATTCAAATACAGCATTTACATACCTAGAAAAACAATGTGAGTTTGGGCCAAGAAATCCTGGGTCAGTTGGTCATGTAGATTTTAGTAATTATTTAAAAGATTTTTTGAATGATTTGCCAGGAAAGCTCACCATTCAAGAATTTTCATATATTGAACCAGTTACTGATATGAAAAGAGAAGGTAAAAATTTTATTATTCAGTTTAATGAAAAAGCAGAATATCGCTTACTACTTGGAGCTCATTGGGATACAAGGTCTTTTTCTGACCAAGATGAATCTATAGATAACCAGAGATTACCAGTTCTAGGAGCAAATGATGGAGCAAGTGGTACTGCAGTCCTTATGGAGCTATGTAGTATTTTTTCATTACACAATCCAGAGATTGGAATTGATGTTGTCTTTTTTGATGCTGAAGATGGAGGTATTGCTGGGGAGCCAGAAACCTTTGCTTTAGGAGCAAAATTCTTTGCTGAAAATTTACCTATTACAAAACCAGATTTTGCAATTATAATAGATATGATAGGAGATAAAAATCTCACTATCCCGATTGAAAGACTTTCCTATAATATTGCTCCAGATAAAGTAAAAGAAATATGGAGCTTAGCAGAAGATTTATCACTGAGCGCCTTTAAAAAGACTATTGAAAATGAGATTTATGATGATCATGTACCACTTTGGGAAATAGCACAAATTCCAGCAATTGATATTATTGATTTCAAATATCCAAATATGTTTTATAATTATTGGCATACCCAACTTGATACTCCAGAAAATTGTTCAGCACAAAGTCTAGGACAAGTAGGAGATTTATTAGTAAATTATGTTTATGGCTCAACTCACCAATAAATTATTTATAGTTTTATTGCTGGCAATCATTGCTTGCGGCGGCGGCGGTTCATCACCCACGGAAACTGATCCAGGAGATGGAAATGAAACCAATCCTTATGACTTTCCAAATGCGACTAGTTTGGATCAACTTAATCAAATAGAAATTGTTACATGGAATATCCGACAATTTCCACAGCATAGTACTACAAAGAGCTATGTGAAAAGTCTTTTAGAAGTATGGAATGCTGATATCTATTTATTTCAAGAAATTTCCAGCGAATCTGAACTAATTAGCATGGTAAACTCAATGGCAGATTATTCTTATGTGGTAGATGACGAATCTGGCAATTTAGGATTTGCTTTAGTATATAAAAATAGCACTGTTACTTTTAATTCGAAGAATGAACTTTGGTCAGATACTCCAAATAGCAATGATGGTGATTCAGACTATGAAAATAATGCGCAATATCAATTTGCTAGCCGTCCACCAATGGAAAATTATATTACATGGACTGATGGTACAAAATCAATGGATCTATACGTAATTGATGTACACTATAAATGTTGTGGAGATGATAGCTATGACAGTAGTGACCCATCAGATGAAACGAATAGAAGACACCATGCGAGCTTATTATTAACTGATTATGTGATTAATAATAGATCATCAGATAATGTTATCATTGTAGGCGATTTTAATAACGTAGGCGTACAGTCAGTTACTAATCCAACGATTAGTCCTTTTACTGACCCCAATATTGCCTCTTCAACACATTTTCTAATGGTAGATGAAGACATCCTTACTGGTGCAAGTAGTGGATATTCATGGCAAGGTTGGACAAGTTCATATTCGCCAGCACATTTTGATCATTTAATTATTAATCAACCTTTGTTCCAGTATGGTGCGACAACAACAACAGGTGTCATTGATACTCCATATGAAACTAATATTGGGGCATCAGATGTGGCCGATAAAATATCTGACCATCAGCCAGTATTTATGCGATTCTATCCTTGATTAGCATCTTGATTGCAATTGCTAAGCTCTCTTTTATTTTCTTAATAATTAATCCTATCCATTCTCAAGATTTTAGTAAGATTGACATTGATTTGGATAGCTTATCATTCCAGAAAACTATTATTCCTCTACAAGAATTAAACAATACATTCCCCCAAAATATAAATGTGTTAATACGACTATCTGCAGCGCATCATTTCCTTTCAGAAGAAACTAATAATAAAAAAATAGAAAAATTAAACACAGATAAATCTTTAGCCTATATTGTTGAAGCTATGTCAATTGATTCTAGTCATGCAGAAGTTCATAAATGGTATGCTGTCTCATATGGTAAGAGCGTTGAACGTCAGAGTATTAGAAAGCAGATTGAAAGTTCTAAAATTATTGAATTTCATTGCCTTCAGGCTATCGAGAAACTTCCCAACGACCCTTTCTGTTATAATATAATGGGACAATGGCATTATCGTCTTGCTGATATTAGCTCATTTTCACGACGATTAGCTAAAATTATATTTGAAGAACCTCCAAAAGGTTCTTTTGAGATGGCAGAATATTTTCTTAAGAAAAGTTTAGAGTTAGAACCTAACTATATTGGTACATACTATTGGCTGGGAAAGACATATGAAAAGATGGATAAAAAAGATAAAGCGTTATCGTTATTTCAAACAGCTATTGATTTACCTAGACCTTATACTAGAGAAGAATTAATGTATCAAGATATTCTACAGCAATTAAAAAAAGAACAATCTTAAAGTTTTTTAACTTGCTTGTAATTTTCAGGAATATGAAAGATCTCTGGAATGGAATCTATCGCTAAATATCTTTTCAAGTTATATTCAAATTCTCCATCTTCACTGCTAAAAATTGCTTTAACAACAACTGCATTTTCATTGATTCCTAGTTCTGATAAATCACCATCCATGTCAAAATTCATCCAATCTTTTTCAAATTCATCAATTTTGATTTGCATAGATGTTACAATGTCAGATTTTTGCATCTCACTTGTAAACCAAAGAAGGGCACTTGAACCTTCATCGCCGCTTATATCTGTTACTTTATATGATTCAAAGCCATTAACTATTTCTATAGTATCTGATACTATAGGTTTGGAATCTTTCTTTTTTTCTTCGTCTTTGTTTTCTTCTTTTTTTGATTCATCATTTTCTTTATCAGAAGGAGGATCTTCTTCTAAGAATTCTGAAAGCAACTTCTTAGTAAAACGATTTTTTTTATGATTTATTTTTATAATAGTAGAATCCTGAAATGAAATAATAGTACCATTTTTCATATTTCTACTCATTAGGCGCGCCAATCCTTTTCCTTTAAATGAAAAATCTATTTTTGAATAGTACGTATCTTCAGAAAAGTATTTATGAGCAGAAGATTTCATAGAACCCATTTTAAAAGAGGCTACAGTAGTTTCTTCAACAATAAACCCAGATTGCCCAATAAGATTAGATGAGATTAATAATGAAAAGAGTAAAAAGTATATATTGTTCAAATGTATTATAATCCAGTTTCTTGGACAGTTTTTTTAACTTCTACAAGCGTATTGTCTAGAGCATTTTTTTCTTCATCATTTAAATCAAATGTTAGAATATTTTCAACACCATCAGCACCAATTACAGTTGGGACACCAATAAAGTATCCATCTACATCAAACTCACCTTCACATAGAGATGCACAAGGTATTACTCTTTTTTTATCTTTGACAAAACTTTCAATCATTTCTACTGCAGATTGAGCGGGAGCATAAAATGCAGAGCCCTTACCAAAAAGTTTAACTAATTCTCCACCTCCAAAGCGTGTTCTGTCTTCGATAGCTTTAATTGTATCTGCATCCAATAAAGATGTTAATGGAACACCACCAACAGTTGCTAAGCGGCTTACTGGGACCATTGTATCTCCATGCCCACCAAGTACCATACATGTAACATCTTGAGAGGACAGATTGGTTGCTTCTGCGATAAATGATCTGAATCGGGCACTATCAAGTGCTCCAGCCATACCAACGACCTTATTTTTAGCGAATCCAGATACTTTATAAAAAGCATAGACCATAGCATCTAAAGGATTTGAAACCACTATTACAAAAGCGTTAGGAGCATGTAGTTTTACTTGCTCTGCAACGTTTGTCATAATATCTAAATTTTTCTTTAATAAATCTTCACGATCCATTCCAGGTTGTCTCGGGAATCCTGCGGTGATGACAACAATATCAGAATCTTTAATTGAAGCAAAATCTGATGAACCAGTTAATTTAGCATCGTAGCCATCATGTGGAAGAAGTTGAGATATGTCTAAAGCCTTACCTTTGATAAAATTTTCCGCTTGAGGGATATCAATAATAACAATGTCGCCTAATTCTTTTTGAGCAGAGAGTAGAGCAATATTACCACCGACTTGACCACCTCCGATTAATGCTATTTTTGGTCTAGCCATTTTTAGTTATGTTCGAGAACACTAACAAAGGTAGTGCTACCTTTTTTACTGAATTTTACTAAGCCAGGTGAGGTTGCAAATAGAGTATCATCATTTCCTCTTTTAACATTTCGTCCAGGATGTACTTTAGTACCTCTTTGCCTTATGATAATGCCGCCAGATAAGATTGATTGTCCATCAGACATTTTTACGCCTAATCTTTGTGCGTTGGAATCCCTTCCATTTCTTGAACTACCTTGTCCTTTTTTATGAGCCATAAGTCCCTACCTTTTATTTTTTTTCCTCAACAACTTTTTTCTTAGCTGCTGGTTTCTTTTTTGGTGCAGCTGGTTTAGTAGTTTTAGCTGCTGATTTCTTTTTTGGTGCAGCTGTTTTAGTAGCTTTAGCTGCGACTTTGGTTTTTGATCCAATGATAGATTGGATTTCTAGCATAGTTAAATCTTGTCTATGTCCATTTTTTCTTTGATACCCTTTTCTTCTCTTCTTTTTGATAATAGTCACTTTATTAGCTCGTTTATGCTCAAGCACTTTTACGCTAACTGTATATGTGTCTAGTTCTTTAGGATTAAAAATATTGATATCTTCATTTGATATTGCTATTACGTTATCAAATTTTACAGTTTTGCCTACTTCAATATCTATCTTAGAATCTACTAAGAGAGTATCGCCTTTAGCGACTTTATACTGCTTTCCATATATTTCTACAATTGCAAACATAGCTTGGGAACTTAATAGCTAATTTATTGGTTATCAAGTACCTATTTCATGAGTTATATCTGTTTCATCTGACATTCGAGTAAAGCGAAATACGTTTTTACCCATTGAAATGTCGTCGATGACTTTTAGGTATACAAAATTTTTCCACATTAAGCTGATATAGTCTCTCTTTTTTTCTTCTTTTAAATAACGAGCAATTTCAGGGTTAAGATATAATTTTAATCTAATATCTCTATTTTTTTGTTTATAGTCACGTAGCCAATAATCAATTCTCGTTAAAAGAGTATCTTTTGATATAATTCTTCCATCTCCACTGCAGATATCACAGCGTTCAGTTAGAGAATCGATAATGCTTAATCCAGTTCGCTCTCTTGTCATTTCAAGAACTCCAAATTCAGAAATTTCAGATACAGCTACTTTTGCTCTATCTTTTCTTAGTTCTTTCTTCATTTCAAGATAGACTTTTTTTCTATTTTCTGCATTTACCATGTCAATAAAGTCAATTAAAATTAAGCCTGACAAATGTCTTAATCTTAATTGTACTGCCACTTCTTTTGCTGCCTCTAAATTAATTTTTAACGAATTATCTTCATGTGCTTTTTTACCTACAAACTTTCCACTATTTACATCTACGACTACCATTGCTTCAGTTCTTTCTATAATCAGATATGCTCCACTCTTTAACCAAGCCTTTTTTCTCAATAGCTTAATCATATCATTATCGATACCTGTTTCTTTAAACAATGGAACTCTTTTGCGATAGTGTTGAAGAGCATCTCCAATATCTAATGCATCGTCTTTAACCATTCGTTGTATTTTCTTATAATCATCTTTAGAGTCAACAACAATTTTTTCAACTTTATCGCTAATTAAATCTCTTAATACACTTGATGTCATTTCTAAATCATTATGTATTACCGCTGGAGCTTCACTTTTTTCTGATAATTTCATTAGTCCATTATATTTTTCTTCTAGACTCGCATAATCATTTTGAATTTGCTGATCAGTCTTTCCTTCGGCTACAGTACGAATAATAATTCCTAGTCCATGCTTTTTCATATCAAATGCAATTTTTTTCAACCTTCTACGTTCGTAACGATCTTGCATTTTTTTTGATACTCCGACATATTTTGATTTAGGTATAAGAACAATAAAACGTCCCGCAATTGAAAGATTTGTAGTAACTCTAGCGCCTTTATTATCGAATGGCTCTTTTATTACTTGTACAATAATTTCTTGACCAGGAGATAATAATACATTGATTTCTTTTGAATTTTTAGATTTAGGTTTGCGGTCTGCAATTAATTCAGGATCTGAAATCTCAGAGAATGGTAAAAAAGCATTATTACCTTCGCCTATATTAACAAATGCAGCTTGCATTCCAGGAATGACATTTTCAACAACACCTTTATAGATATTGCCAACTGTTCTTTCTTTTGATTCTTTGTCGACATGGAGTTCAGCAAGCTTGCCGTTTTCTTTCACAGCAATCCTTGTCTCTCCTACACCTTTACTGATGTAAATTTCTTTTTTCATAAAAGCCTTACTTTCATTATAGCCATATATATATGTATATATAGCACATAGTTTAATTTTCTAATGAAATAAAGGAGAGAATACTAGGTATAAAAAAATTTATTAGTTTAAAATTATAAAAATAAAAAAAATAGTTAGTTTTTAATTTCTACCCTCAATTTCATAACTAATTTAGCGATTTTTAAATTTAAAATACATATAATCTGACAATTATGTTTAACGAAGAGCTAATAGCAGGAAAAGTAGCAGCAAGAAATGCTGGAAAAATTCTGATGAAGTATTTTTCTGATTCTAATAAACAGGTAAAATTTAAAAGCTTAGATAATCCCGTTACGATTGCTGATTACGAGGCAGATCAATATATAGCAGATTTTATTGGAGGAGAATTTCCGGATGATGGATGGCTATCAGAAGAAACTGTCGATACAGAAGAGCGACTGAATAAGTCTCGCGTATGGATTGTGGACCCATTGGACGGCACCAAAGAATTTATCGAAGGAGTGCCGCATTTTTCAGTTAGTATTGCTCTAGTAGAAGATGGTTATCCTGTTATAGGTATAGTTTATAATCCACATACAAAGGAAATGTTCTATGCTGAAAAAGATAAAGGGGCATTTTTAAATGGAACAAAGGTTAGTATATCAAAAAAAGAACAATTAAAAGATGCTTCTATTACAGTGAGTAGATCTGAGTATAGGAAAAAATTATGGGCAGAATATAGTGAAACATTCAATAAGATAGAGCCTATTGGTAGCGTTGCTTACAAGCTGGGACTAGTTGGAGCAAACAAATATGATATTTTTTCGACACTTGCTCCAAAAAATGAATGGGATATTTGTGCAGGAGACTGTATCGTTAGAGAGTCTGGTGGATTCGTGAAAACTATCAATGGAAAAAATATTATTTATAATCAAAAGAAAACTCTTGTGACAGACCCCATAATTGCCACAAATTCTATATTATTTAACAGTATTTCAGACCTATTATATTAGATAAGACTTATAAAATTTTAAAAAACGGAAAGACATAAATGAAATATATTGGCCCAGATTTTTGCAACATCAATTCTTTGTTAACTGACGAAGAGCTCTTAATCCAAAAAACAGCAAATCAATTTGTTACTGAGGAGTTTAATCCTATTGTGAATGAATATTATGAAAAAGGATCCTTTCCTATGGATTTAATTCCAAAAATGGGAGAGCTAGGATTTTTTGGTGCTACGTTGCCTAAAAAATATGGAGGAAGTGAAATAACTAATACTGCCTATGGATTGATAATGCAAGAACTTGAAAAAGGGGATTCAGGGCTAAGGTCAGTATGTAGCGTTCAAGGTTCACTGGTAATGTTTCCTATCTATAAATATGGAACAGATAAACAAAAAGAAAAATGGTTACCATTACTAGCTGCTGGTAAAGCAATAGGATGTTTTGGACTTACAGAATCAAATCATGGTTCAGACCCATCTGGAATGCTTACAAGAGCAAAGCGAGATGGAGATGATTGGATTATTAATGGCTCAAAGATGTGGATTACGAATGGCTCCATTGCAGATATTGCAGTAGTATGGGCTAGAGATGAAGATAATATTATTCGAGGCTTTTTATTAGAGAAGGGAATGGATGGGTTCACTTCATCTGATATTCACGGGAAAATGAGCTTAAGAGCATCAATTACTTCAGAATTATTTATGAAAGATGTTAGAGTTTCGGATGCAAATAGACTGCCAGATATTGAAGGTTTAAAAGGACCTCTTTCATGCTTAACTCAGGCTAGATATTCAATTGCTTGGGGAGTTATCGGGGCAGCTATCGATTGCTATGAAGTAGCATTAAGCTATAGTAAAGATAGAAAGCAATTTTCAAAACCAATTGCTGGTTTTCAACTTACCCAACAAAAATTAGTTTATATGATTGAAGAAATTACTAAAGCTCAACTTCTTGCTTTGCAGCTAGCTAGGCTTAAAGATAGTGGAGATTTACAGCCTGCACATATATCACTCGGAAAAAAGAACAATGTCGCAATCGCTAGAAAATGTGCACAATTAGGAAGAGAAATTCTTGGTGGAAATGGCATAATGGACGATTATCCAATGATGAGACATATGATGAATCTAGAAACTGTTTATACTTATGAAGGAACTCATGAGATACATACACTTATTATAGGTCAAAAAATTACTGGCATACCTGCTTTTGAATAATAGGATCAATATTCTCAATAATTAGTTTTAGTAATTTTTCTCGATCGACTTCTTTTTTTGTCTCAAGGAAAATTGAAGTACTACTTACCTTTGCTTCTTTATCAATTGTCTTGATATCTATAATAGAATTAACATTCATTCCAATGCTTAGGGCTTGATGAGGCATTTTTTCTGATTTACCAGTTTGGATGTTCGATAGTAATATCCCAATAATCTTCTTGTTATTTGTATAGATATCGTTTGGATATTTTATTTTTCCTTGGATATTATATGTAGATAAAACCTCTACCATCGTAATACAGCATTGGTCAACAAGCTCTTGTCCAAAATGATTATTCTGACCCAATATAATACTAAAAGTTAAATCTTTATATGGAGTTGAAATCCATTGTTTGCCATGCGTCCCCTTTCCATGAGTTTGATTGTCGGTAATAACTATTTTCCCAACATCGCGTATTTGACAATTTTTATCTAGAGCAATACTTAAAGTAGATTCGATAGACTCTCTATAGATAATAGAATCTGAACCACTTAAAATCCATTTTGTATCAAAAAGTATACTTTTATAGTCTAGCTGCAAGGATCTAGTTTTTTTCTCATCTGAAAAGTAGCCCCTGGCTGTAATACTCCATTATTATCTTTGATAATATTTGCATTATCCATGTAAATAACAACCCATGCTAGTTCATCGTTATATATTTTTTCAGCTAAGCTCCATGCAGTGTCACCTGACTGAATAGTATACTCAAAAAATTCTAATTCACAATTTTTTGCTTCAGCAGCATCTCTTTTTAGGGATAAGAAGTTGTAAGGATATATTCTATCTGGATTTGGACCAATTTCTTGTTTATTCCATTCATATATTTCTCTCCACATAGAAGAATCACCATATTCTCTAGCAGCAATCTTAATTAAATAGTCACCTCTCTTAATCATGTATGGTTCGAACACAGTTACCGGCAATGGGGGAGATTCAGGTTCTTGAATAGTAAAAGTTTCTACTGAAACTTCTTGCTTAACTACCTCTTCTGCTCGGTCAGGTGTTTCTTGTACAGCAACTTCATTTCCAACATTTGGTATAGTTCCTGAGCAATTAATAATTAGTAAAGCACTCAGCAGTAAAATTTTTGTATTATTCATATTGTCCTCATTTTTAGTTTCTCTAATTAATGTTATTAATTTTATTATAGAATGTTCCTTATTTTTTTATAATTATAAAGAATATTCTCCAAATACTTTTTTCAAGGAATGAGATATTTCTCCTAGAGTACATTTGTTATCACTACATGCTATAATATATGGCATTAAATTTTCGTTAGTTTTTGCTTTTTCTTCGAGCAATACAAGAGACTTATTAGCATCTGCTTGATTACGAGCTGATTTAAATTTTTGAATGACTAACAATCTGTCTTCTTCAACCAATTCTGTAATATTTTTTTCTTCCAAAGATTCTTTATTTATAAATTTATTAACTCCTATTACAACTGCTTTTTTATCATCTAAATCATTTTGAAACTTTATTGATGATTCAGCAATTTCATTTTGAATAGTTCCATCTTGAATAAGTTTTTCAACTCCACCTTTTTCTAAGATATCATCAATCTTAATATTCACCTCTCTTACTATATCCTTAGTCATATTGTCTACTAAGGAGCTATCTCCAATAGGGTCAACAAATTCTGGAATTCCACTTTCATGTGCAATTACCTGTTGTATTCTCAATGCTGATAAAGCATTTTTTTCAGATGGAAGACTTAGAGCTTCATCTTTTCCGTTAGTATGAATTGATTGCGCCCCACCTAGTACTGCAGCGAGACTTTGAAGTGTTGTTCTTGGAGTATTATTCTCAATTTGTTGTGCTGTCAGAGTCGATCCGGCGGTCTGTACATGGAATCGACAGAGTTGAGATTTGATATTATCTATTTTAAATCTATCTCTAACAATATGAGCCCATATTTCTCTTGCTGCTCTAAATTTTGAAATTTCTTCGAAAAAATTTCGGTGAGAATTGAAGAAAAATGATATTTGAGTTGTTAGTTTTTCAATATCAATATTAGCTACTCTCGCAGTTTCTAAATAAGTAATAGCATTGGCAAATGTAAAAGCTAGTTCTTGCACGGCTGTACTTCCAGCTTCTCTTATGTGATATCCTGATACGGATATAGAATTCCAATTTGGTAAGTTATGTTGACAGTATTCAAATACGTCAGTTGTTAAGCGCAAAGAAGAATTGATGGGGAATATGTATGTCCCTCTGGCTATATATTCTTTTAGTATATCATTTTGAAGAGTGCCTCTTAATTTTTCTAGAGAGTATCCTCTTTTTTTAGCCAATGATATATAAAATGCTAATAATATTGATGCAGTAGAATTGATGGTCATAGACAAAGAGATTTGTTCTAAATTAATTTTATTGAATAGAGCCTCAATATCTTCTGAGGTCGAAATTGGTACTCCAGACTTACCTATTTCTCCAAAAGACATTTCATCATCGGAATCATAACCCATTTGCGTGGGCAAATCGAATGCAATCGATAATCCACTTACGCCACTTTCTAGTAATGACTGATATCTTTTATTTGATTCAGATACAGATGAAAAACCTGCATACTGTCTCATAGTCCACAACCTATTGCGGTACATATCCTTATAGATACCTTTAGTAAATGGAAATTTTCCTATTTTTTTATTTGACATGATTTAACCTAATTTAATTCTAAAATGAGTATTGTAATTAATGAATTTTAACTAACATATACTATTATGGAATATTCAAGAGCAGAAAAAATAAAATATTGGTGGCGATATAAGAACTATTTTACCAATCAATCTCAAAAATATGAGTATTCTACAGCTCAAAAAGGATCTATTTTAATAGTACTTCCAGATGGAGAAGTTGCATTTGATTTAGCAAATCTTTTTTTAGAAAAAATTCAAAATAACGATGTCAAAGTTAATTTTTTGGTTAAAGATTCTTTGATTAATTTTTATCCAATAGAATTGAGCAAGTCAGCATTATTATTTTCTTATAAAGATATTAATTCTCTGGGCGTTCCTACTGATCAGTTTGTAAAAAAAATTAAAGAAATGAGATATGAAAATATGATTGATTTAAATATTAATTTTAGTCGTTTTTCTTCATTTTTTTTAAGGGCATGTCATCCAAAAGTAAGAATGGGTTTTAGTTATGATAATTCAAAAAAATATTATAATGTTATACTTGATACAAATTATCAAAGAGATTTAGAGGGAACATTTACTATGATTCAACAGTTTATAAAAATATAATGGACTATTTAAAAAAGATTATAATATCGGATCTTGTCTTATTAGACCAGTCCAGCCCTTTGTTTGAAGTAGTAAAGCATCCTTGGAATTTGATTAATAGTATCCCTGATTTATTTTCAGAACTTACGTCGACATATGATAGTAAAAAAAATGTAATTATTAATGATAGCAATGGTCCAGTTGTGATTGATGATACAGCTACAATAGAGCCCTTTACATTTTTGAATGGTCCTTTATTTATAGGTAAAAATACTTTAGTCAAATCTCACTCTACTATATCAAATTCTATTATTAATCATGATTGTAAGGTAAGTGGAGAAATTCACTCTTGTATTTTTCAACCCTACTCAAACAAGGCTCATGATGGATTCTTGGGACACAGTTTCATTGGATCCTGGGCAAATCTAGGAGCAGGTACAACCACTAGTAATTTAAAAAATAATTATTCTTCTATAAGTGTGAAATGGGATGGCAAATTAATAGATACAGAATCTATATTTTTTGGTTCTATTATTGGCGAGCATGTTAAAACAGCCATTGGGACAAACTTAAATACTGGAACAGTTATTGAGTTGGGATGTAATATCGTTTCCCAATCTTTTCCACCTAGACATATTGCCGCTTTTTCCTTATTCTATAAAAACAAGTCAATGAAAATACAATTTGATAATTTTTGTGATACCGCAGAAAAAGCGATGCAAAGAAGAAATAGATCTCTTTCCTCCTCTGATAAATCTGTCTTAAAGAGTATTTACAAAAACTGTTGACTCCATAGCTAACTAATAATACTTTCGTCTCTATATGGAACCAATTGATTTAAACAGCGTAGACGAGGTAATAAGTCCTTGTTGTGATGAAGAAATAAGAACTTCAGAGATTGGTCCCAAGTTAAATTGTCCTCTTTGTAAAGCTAATCTGAAACAAAGAATATATCTTCCATTCCTTGAGTATCTAATGGAAAATGGCCATGTAGAAAACTTAGATTTCTTTGATTTAGATTTATATAGTCAAGACAAAGAAGCTTTAGATAGTGAAGACGAAGAATTAGATCTGGATAAATACGAAGTCAAGAAAGATAGTCTAAACATATACGAAGATGATGCAAAATTTAGTTCAAATGCGCCAGTATCAGAAACTTCTATAGATGAGTCAGCAATGTCTAGTGATTGGACTAAGTTTGCTACTGAAGACTCTGATTAATACGCCTTTTTTGTAAAAAATTCACTTTACAATATATTGTAGTTAACGCTAACTTGATTGAGTTGAATGTATTTTAGTTTTTACTGCTTTAATAATTTTCAGGCTATAAAATTATGAAAGATTGAAAGACTTTCCCCCGCTTATCAACTTTCTTTTATAGCCTGTTTTTTTATCGGTTTTATTCTTTTTTAATTTGCTTCATTAAAAGAATTGAATTAATATTGTATATTAGACTGAGCAGTCGGTTTTTAAAAAAAATTTAATTATGAAAATAGCAGTACTAACCAAAGCAATCCCAAGTTATGAATCTAGTATTCGTATCGATTCTTCGTCCACATGGATTGATGAGTCAGTTGTTAATTTTGTGGTCAATGAAAGCGATTCCTATGCTTTAGAAGAAGCGTTACAAATTAAAGAAAAGCTAGATAATGGAAGTGAAGTAGTGGTTGTGACTATGGGTTCTCAAGACAATACATCAAAAGTATTAAAAGATGGATTAGCTAAAGGTGCTGATAGAGCTATTTTTATTCAAAATGAGGATTCAAATACCGACCCACTATCTATTTCAAAATTATTTTCTCAAAGTTTAAAAGATGAAAACTTTGATTTAATATTTTCCGGTTTACAGTCAGATGATTTAGGATCTGGACAAACTGGAGTACTAATAGGGGAATTATTAGGAATGTCTACTGCCACACTTGGAATTGAAACAGATATTCAGGATGGTGAAATTAAAATCAAGAGAGAATTAGAGTCTGGATGGTTTCAATGGGTTACCTTGCCTTTCCCAGCTAGCGTATCGATTCAATCTGGTATTAACGAACCTAGATATCCTTCATTAAAAGGAATTATGGGCGCTAAACGCAAAGAATTAAAAGTAGTAGATGGGCAGCTTTCTGATAGTCCAAAACAAAATTTTATCAAACTATTTCTTCCTAAGACTGAAAAAGCCACAGAGAAAATTGAAGGTGATGTCGATGGAATAGTTGCGAAGTTAATGGATATATTAAAAAATAAATTACGAGTGATAGCATGATCTTAGTTGTATTAGAAAATCAAAGAGGCAATATTCACGCCTTTAGTAAGGAGGCGGTATCTGCCGGTCAAAACTTAGGATCTAAGCTAGGAATGGATGTGTCTATTCTATGTATGGGCGAAAATGCAAGCTCGCTTAAAGATCAAGCCAATGACTATAAATCACAAAATTTAATTTTAGCAGAACACGATATGGTTAATACTTATTCTGCCGATGGATATTCAAAAGTTTTATCAGATGTCATTACAGATTTATCGCCTAAATACGTTATAATGGGTCACTCTTATATGGTACGTGATTTTTTACCTAGAGTGAGTGCAAAGTTAGATATACCATTTGTCAGTGATATCATATCGGTTGCATATGATGGAGATAATCCGGTATTTGCACGTCAAGTATTCAATGCAAAACTGGCTACTAATATTCAGCCAGATTCAAATAGTAATACAACACTTCTTAGCTTCCAATCTGCAGCATTTTCTAGTGATAATATAGAATTGGGAGGTTCTGATGCTGCATCTGTATTTGAAGTAAATCTTAATACTGAAGATATTAAGTCTAGTAGTGAACCAGAATTTCAGGAATCTGCATCTGGTGTAGATTTAACTACTGCAGATGTCATTGTGTCTGTAGGTAGAGGTATTGAAAGTCAGGATAACATCCCTATGGTCGAATCCTTGGCAAAAGCAATGGGAGCAGAAATAGCTTCATCTAGACCTGTAGTAGATATGGGTTGGTTACCATCATACAGGCAAGTTGGAAGTTCAGGACAGGCAGTATCCCCTAATTTATATTTCTCTGTGGGTATTTCTGGCGCTATTCAGCATGTAGTTGGTATGAAGGGCTCAAAAAATATTATTGCAATTAACAAAGATGAGGAAGCTCCTATTTTTGAGATTGCAGATTATGCTGTCATTGGCGATTTAATGGAGATCGTACCAAAATTGACAGAAGAGCTTCAGAAATAAATAATATATATATCATATGATAAAGTTCTCTCTAATAGAACAATTAGTTTTAATCTTATTTTTGTCTTCTGGCCTATCTTTTTTCCTTTACCAGCTACTCTTACGTCTAAAAATTGTTTTAAAAGGTAAATCTGATTTCAGCATTGATAAACTTCCGGATCGATTGTTAAGAGTTTTTAATGAAGTTATTTTGCATAAAAAGGTTGCGAGTGGCGGAAGAAAATCTGCTGGAATAATGCACGCATTTGTTATGTATGGTTTTATCTTCTTTGGATTGATAACAATTAATCATTTTTTTATGGCATTCGGAATCCACTTCTTTAGTGAAACGTTTCGCTTTTGGTATTTTAGATTATTTGGAGGGCCCTGGGCTTTTTTATGTTCATTTGGTATCCTGGGCTTAGCATACCGTAGATTTGTTTTAAAGCCAAAAGCTTTAGGTAAATTTTCTGCTACATCAGGAGTGGTAACTATATTTATTGTGACTTTAATGGTCACATACCTAATAGATGAGACACATTTATTAAAGAGTCCAATGGCTCTTAAGGTAAATTGGTGGCTACATTCGGGAGTTATTGGTGGTTTTTTATTTCTAATTCCTAAATCGAAACATATGCATTTGGTTTTGTCTCCATTTAATATTTTTCTAAGGCCATTTGAAATACCTCATCATCAAGCGGTGCCTATAGATTTAGAGGCATCTGAAGAAGAGCTAGATAATTTACTGTTAGACTTATCAAGGCTGAGTAAAGACCAAGCATTAGATATTTTTACATGTGTTGAATGTGGAAGGTGTACAGATGTATGCCCTGCAAACAGAGGTGGAGGAATCTTAGATCCAAAATATCATTTCATACTCAATTTAAAACAACCTATGCTTGATTCTGGGGATGTGAATGTAGTGGATAAAATCAATGTAGAAGCAGGATGGGAATGCACTACATGTCAAGCATGTACAGAAGTATGTCCTGTAGGAAATCATGTAGAAAAAGCAGATGAAATTAGAAGTTTCCAAGTATTAGCTGAAGGAGATGTTCCTCAGGAATATCAAAAATTATTACGCAATTTACAAGAAACAGGCAATACGGAAGGAGCATCATCAAGCGACTTACTTAAAGAGTTGCCAGCATATACTAGCGATAAAGAATTAGTGTTATGGTTAGGTTGTTTTGCTAAACATGCTATGGACCCAAACTTTGTAGGCTCTGTAAGAAATTTTACTAAAATTTTAGATTCAGCTGGGGTTACTTATGGAGTGCTTAGTAATGAACAATGTTCTGGAGATCCTGCAAATAAATTAGGTGATAAGTTAACATATCAATTATTAATGGATCAAAATGTTGAAGAATTAAATAAGGTAAAAAATGTGACCACTATGTGTCCACATTGCGTAGTTAATCTCCAAAAAGAATACAGCAAGTATCATGAAATTAAATATGAAGTAAAACATCATACTCAAGTAATATCAGAATTGTTAGATCAAGGTAAAATCAATATTAATCCAGGAGCTCTTGAGAAGGTAACGTACCATGATCCTTGCAATCTTTCTAGAACACTCGATGAAGTTAGTGCGCCACGAAACGCTATTAAAGCTGCTGCGCCAGACTTTTTTGAATTAGATGAGAGCGGAAAAGAAACTTTATGTTGTGGAGCTGGAGGAGCACTTTGGTGGAAGAAAGATAGTGGAGAAGGACGTACTCATCTATTAAGAGCAGAGCAAGTTATTGAGTCTAAAACGGATACAGTTGTAACCGGTTGTAATTTTTGTTACGGTATGATGAATCAAGGGATTGGTCCACTTACTCCTGCTGGTCAAGAAACAATCAAAGTAAAAGATGTAGCAGATATTGTTGCAGAAAATTTGTCTTAATTTATTTTTTACTATAAATCTGAATAGCCGAACATGGCTCACCAAAATAAATATTTTTAGCATAGTTTGATAAGTGTGATGAAATAATTAGATATGCCCATGTAGGAACTGGTACACCAGCACAACCCTTAATCATAACTTTTTTATTATTAAATGATTCCCAATCTATTGTTTTTATTTGAGCACGAAATTCTTTTTCCTTAATCATACCATCAGAAAGAAAATCATCTAAGCTAATAGTTTCCATTAGCTTAAAGTGGTAATTGTGCTCTTTAGTTTTTCGATAAATAAATCTATTTCTGAAGTATCATTATAGAGATAAAGACTGAGTCTTAAGCATGATGAAATATTTAATTTAGACATTAATGGAGAGCAGCAGTGCCTTCCAGATCTCATAGTAATACCTTCGTAGTCTAGCATTTGAGTAATATCTCCAGAATGAATACCGTCTATATTAAAGCTGACAATAGAAATACGATTATGAGACGGTCCATATATAGTAACCCCATCAATTTTACTTAATTCTTTAAAAGTGTAATCAGATATCATTTCAGTATGCTTTGTAATCTCATTAATTCCAAGTTCATTGATAAAATCAATAGCATAGCTTAATCCAATTACTTGAGATGCATTAGGTGATCCTGCTTCGAATCTATATGGTACATCGTTCCATGTAGATTCTTGTAATGTTACTTCTTTTATCATGCCACCACCTGTTTGGTAAGGCTCCATTTTTTCTAATAAATCTTGTTTTCCATATAAAACTCCTACACCAGTAGGACCTAACATCTTATGACCTGAAAAAGCAAAAAAGTCACAATCTAGATCTTCTACATCCACTTTAAAATGAGGAGTACTTTGACAGCCATCAACCATTACCAAAGTATTATTTTGATGTGCAAGATTGATAATTTCTTTCATTGGATTGATTGTCCCCAATACATTAGAAGCTTGTGTAATAGATAGTATTTTAACTTTATCGGTCAGCTTACTTTTTAAACTTTCCATATCTAATGTACCGTCTTCTTTTACAGAAATATATTTTAATATTGCTCCAGTGCGTTTAGTGATGACTTGCCATGGTACAATATTTGAATGGTGTTCCATCTCACTTATTAATACAATATCATTTTTTCTAAGATTAGAAAAGCCCCAAGAATCAGCAACTAGATTAATAGATTCAGTGGCTCCCTTGGTAAATATAATTGATGAGCTATGCTTTGATCCAATAAACTTTGCAACTTTATTTCTAGTACCCTCAAAAGCGTTAGTTGCTTTTTCACCTAACTCATAAACACTTCGATGAATACTGCCATAAGAATTTTTATAGAAATCACTTTCTCCTTCAATGACAGATAAAGGTTTTAAGCTTGTAGCTGCACTATCAAGATAGATAAGTTTTTTCCCACGATTCTTTTGCTTCAAGATAGGAAATTGACTTTTTATTTTTTGAATATCCATAATGGCCTAGTAAAGACCGAGTTGTAATTTTGCTGCATCAGACATCATATCTTGGTTCCATTGAGGCTCCCAAACCAGTTCAACATCTACAGATTTAGCTCCACTCAATGAGGATAATTTTTGTTTTACTTCATCGGCAATGACTGGACCCATTCCACATCCTGGAGCAGTTAAAGTCATTTGTATTCGAATATTTACACCGTCATCTTCTTGGTCAATATCGGTATTGTATACCAAACCTAAATCAACAATATTGACAGGAATTTCAGGATCATAACATGTATGTAATACATTCCAAATTTCCTCTTTATTAGCAAAATTATTAGAATTTATAAGTCGTTTTTCTTCTCCAATAGCTTCTCCATCAATACCTTTTATTTGATACATATTGCCCTCAACAACAACAGTATAGTTATCACCTAGAGACTGAGTAAGAATGCCGGACATCCCTTTATTTAAAGTAGTTTTAATACCGTCAGGGACGCTATGCACTACTACATCTTTTTCTAATATAAATTCTTTATTCATTTATTAACTCTTTCTTTATAAATAATAACGCACCAATAAATCCATTCTGTCTTTGACTCGAAATAGTTGGTCCTATATTAAGCCATTCAAAAATCTTTATAGGTTCATCAAAATCATCTATAAAATCAATAATATTCTTTTTTTGTTCATTATTAAAACCAATCTGTAAAATTCTTAATAATCCTTTAACTATCGAACTTTCAGAGTCAACAGTAATAGATATAGTATCTTGATTTTGAATGTTAACCCATGTTTGAGATGTGCATGCATGCACTTTATTAGATTCTATTTTGTCTGCCTCGTTAATGCAGTCAATTTTTTTCCCTAAATCAATTAAATAGACCAATCGATCTTGGCCATCAAGAGTTGAAAATCCGTCTCTAATATGAGACAATTTTTCGGTTATACTACCCATCGATCCAATGGTTTAGATTATTTTCAGATAAATTTCTTATATCGTCATTTACAAAATCTTGTAGAATTTCTTTTGCAAATGCTTTTACTAGGATGTTGTTAGCATCAGACTCTTTAATTCCTCTTGCCCTTAAATAAAATATACTATCTTTATCTAATGCTCCAGTAGTAGACCCATGACCACATTTCACATCATCTGCATAAATTTCTAGCTGAGGATTAGAGTGTGCCGTAGCATTTTGAGATAACAACAAATTTTTGTTTGATTGATTAGAATCTGTTTGTTGCGCTCCATCTGCTACAATAACTTTTCCATTAAATACGCAGGTTGATCGGTCTTTGAGAATATTACGTACATTTTGAGAGCTGATACAATGTTCAGCATTATGATTCATCAGTATATTATTGTCTAAATGTTGTTGATTTCTCGCAAGATTTAAAATATTAATTTTAACTTCTGATCCTTCTTTATTTAAATCTATATCTATAAAATTTTTATTAAATGTTGAATTGATATTCATGCTATCGATATTTAATAGTACGTTTCTTCCCAATTCATAGTAATTATATCCCAAATAGTTACTTTCTGTACTATCATCATACATCATAGAATGATTTAAAATGGTATTTTCAGAACATATAAATTTTTTAAGACTTAGGTTAAAACTACTAGAACCTTTATTAACGTCTTTTTCGATGATTGAAATATTATTACCCTGATTAAGTTTAAAAATGTTAAATGATGAGATTCTAAGACCTTCATTTTTTTTACTATAAAAATTTAAAATTTGAATTGGAGTATCAAACTTACTTCCTTTTTTAAATTCAAAATATTTTCCAGACTTAATGGTAGACAGTCCAAGATGAAACAATGCTTCTTTTTCAAAGTTGGATGAAGTAGAGCAGATATTTTCATCGCTTAATTGATCAATGTCCAAGATAGTCATATCATCTTTATATATAAATTTATTTAAAGATTCTAATGTGATTTCTCCGTTTATAAAGCATAGGGTGTATTCATCGTCATGATTATCGATTGACGTATCCTTATCATCAGAATTATTAGAAAGATATTTTTTTAAGTGCTTACTTGAAGAAAATTTCCAATTTTCAAGTTTTTTTGATGGATAGCCTATTTCTTCAAATCTACTATTACTATGTTTTTGTATTTTTTTTAACATATTTTATTTCACAAGCCATGAGTAACCATTTTTTTCTACTTCATGTACTAACGTCATATCTCCTGATTTGACAATTTTACCATCAATCATGATATGAACTACATCCGGTTTAATATACTCGAGTAGTCTTTGATAGTGAGTAATGATTAATACAGAATTATTATCATTTTTAAATTCATTTACACCTTTTGCTACGGTACGTAATGCATCCACATCTAACCCTGAATCAGTTTCATCTAGAACAGCTAATTGTGGATTCAACATTAGTAGTTGTAAGATTTCACTTTTTTTCTTTTCTCCGCCTGAAAACCCATCATTAATAGATCGTTTTAGAAATGAATCATCTAAACCAAGCTCTGATAATATTTTTTTGGCAGTTGCAAGAAATTGAACAGCATCCATTTCTTCTTCTCCATCATGTTTATTTTTTGCATTTAATGCTGCTCTTAAAAAATATGCCATGCTTACACCTGGTATAGCTACAGGATACTGAAAGCATAAAAATAATCCTTGAAGGGCTCTATTTTCAATACTCATTTCTGTAATATCATTTCCATTCATTGCAATTGAGCCACCATCTACTTCACATGTTTCATTTCCAGCGATAACATTGGCTAATGTACTTTTTCCAGATCCATTACGACCCATAATGACATGAATTTCACCCTTAGGAATTTCTAAGTTTATTCCTTTTAGAATGGCTTTATCTTCAATTGATGCTTTTAAATTTTTAATTTTAATCATTTATTTATCCTACGCTATTTTCTAATGTTACTTCAATTAATTGTTTTGCTTCTACAGCAAACTCCATTGGTAATTCTGCAAACACTTCTTTACAAAATCCATTTACAATCATAGATACTGCATCATCAAGATTAATTCCTCGTTGATTACAGTAAAATAATTGGTCTTCACCTATGCTCGATGTGGTAGCCTCATGCTCCATTTTTGCAGTTGGATTTTTAACATCAATATATGGGAAAGTATGTGCTCCACATTTATTTCCGATTAAGATAGAATCGCACTGTGAAAAATTTCGTGCATTATCTGCATTTTTTAGAATTTTGACCCCACCTCTGTAGGTATTTTGCCCTTCTCCAGCTGAAATTCCTTTTGATATAATTGTACTTTTGGTATTCTTACCAATATGAATCATTTTTGTACCCGTATCGGCTTGCTGCTTATTTTTCGTAACAGCAACAGAATAGAATTCTCCAACACTATGATCTCCCTGCATTATTACACTAGGATATTTCCATGTAACTGCAGATCCAGTTTCTACTTGAGTCCAAGAAATCTTAGCTCTATCTCCAGTACATATTCCCCTTTTAGTCACAAAATTATAAATTCCACCTTTGCCTTCTTTATCTCCAGCATACCAATTTTGAATAGTAGAATATTTGATTGTTGCATCTTTGTGCGCTACTAATTCTACACATGCTGCATGCAATTGATTTTCATCGCGCATAGGAGCAGTACATCCCTCTAAATAACTTACATGACTACCTTCATCGGCTATAATGAGCGTTCTTTCAAATTGACCAGTATTAGCTGCGTTAATTCTAAAATATGTAGACAGCTCCATAGGGCAACGAACATTTTTAGGGATATAAACAAAAGATCCGTCACTAAATACTGCGGAGTTTAAGGCTGCAAAATAATTGTCTGTACTTGGTATTACTGAGCCTAAATATTTTTTGACTAATTCTGGATGATCAATTACTGCTTCAGAGAAAGAACAAAAGATAACCCCATGTTTTGCAAGCTCTTTTTTAAAGGTTGTTGCCACTGATACGCTATCAAATACAGCGTCTACCGCAACACCTTCAAGTCGTTTTTGTTCATTCAATGAAATACCTAATTTATTATATGTTTCAATAATATCAGGATCAACATCATCTAGACTGTCATTTTTTTTATATTTAGGAGCTGAATAATAACTCAATGCTTGGTAATCTACAGGAGTATAATCTACTTGTGCCCATGTAGGTTCTTCCATTTTTTTCCAGCTCTCATATGCTTTTAGTCGCCAATCCAATAACCATTGCGGCTCTTTTTTTAATTTTGAAAGTTTTGTAATAACCCCTTCATCTAGTCCAGGTTCAAACGTAGTTGTTTCAATATTAGTTGTAAAACCATATTTATATTCTTGATCCAGAGTTGAGTCAATAATTTGTTGATTTTTGTCAATCATTATGCTGAAAAGCTAATACCACAGCCACATGTTCGATTGGCATTGGGGTTATTAACTTTAAATCCTCCATTTAGTAAGTCGTTAGAAAAATCTATTTCACATCCTCTGACATAAATCCAACTTTTCACGTCACAAAATATTTTGATTCCATGGCTTTCATATACTTTATCGAATTCTTTTTTTTCACCATCAAAAGTAATATTATATGACATTCCTGAGCATCCGCCAGTATCAATGGCAACACGAACGCCTTTTTTTGATGACTCTTCGCTTTCCATGATATTTTTTAGTCGTATAGCAGCTTTTTCTGATATAGTAATAGGTTGTTCTAGTGGTTGATTTTCCATATTAAAGTCCAAGTTTTTGTTTGCCTTCTTCAGTCATCATTTCTGGACTCCAAGGCGGGTCAAATGTAATCTCTACATTAATAGTATCCATGTATTTTAATTCAGTAATCTTATTTTTAATATCATCTATCATATACTGACCCATTGAGCATCCCGGTGTCGTTAAGGACATAGTAATATCTACTCCAAATCTTTCTTTAGGCTGTTCATAGATATGCAAGTCATAGATGAGTCCAAGGTTCCAAAGATCAATTGGAAGTTCAGGATCATAACATTCTTTTA
The DNA here is from genome assembly GCA_018672235.1 of Fidelibacterota bacterium. GTDB lineage: Bacteria > Fidelibacterota > Marinisomatia > Marinisomatales > Marinisomataceae > Marinisoma. The sequence continues at coordinate 31,913 of JABHGE010000021.1, forward strand.
GTATGTCAATTATGCTGTTTTTTATATCTTTCATAACAGGAAAAAAATTTAACTCATACGGGTGTTATGTCCTATATTTTTAGAAAATATTTGTTCCAATACTAATCTTATTATAAGTTGATGTTGATTTAACTAAATAATGGGAATTTGAAATATGGCAACTTTGATTTTACGCGACACGCACCGCATACTAGTAGAAAAAATGAAATCTCTTAATAAAGAGAAAAGAGAGACTTCTTTAAGGATTAGAGAAGCAGCTGATCAAGGAGATCTTAAAGAAAATGCTGAATATCACGCCGCTAGAGAGCACCAAAGTTTGCTTGTGTATAAAATACAATTTCTACAGTCTCATGCACCATTTAAAATGATCGGGAACAGTGATATTGAAACCGATGATGTAGGATTTGGTAATAAAGTTACAATCCACGAAGAAGGCAAAGATGAGGCTGAAGACTATTATATGTTAGGTCCTATCGAATCTGAGCTAGATCTTTATCCTCTAGCTGTAACCTATAAGTCACCTTTTGCTCAAGCAATAATTGGCAAAAAGATTAATGAAAGCTTTACGCTTGAAATTCAGGGCAAAGATACAAAATTCACAATTACTGCAATTGAAAAAATTTCTGCAGAATAAAATAAAATAATCTGAGATAAAAATACCTATTTTTTTAATTTCCATAACTAATTGCTTACTTTATTTCCGTAATGTAAATTGATGTTCATTTGAAGGCAATAATGAGTAAAAAAGCTAAAATAGAGACAGTAGATAATGTAACCATTCGATTTGCGGGCGACTCCGGAGATGGAATGCAATTAAGTGGAGGAAGATTTACTCAAACCTCTGCAATTATGGGAAATGATTTAAGTACTTTGCCAGATTTTCCTGCTGAAATTCGTGCACCTGCTGGATCTTTAGCGGGAGTGAGTTCATTCCAAATTCATTTCAGTTCTCAAGAAATTCATACACCGGGAGAAAATCCAGATGTATTGGTCGCAATGAATCCAGCGGCTTTAAAAGTACATTTAAAAGATCTGACACCAGGTGGAACATTAATTATTAACAAGAATGCATTTACGACTAAAAATTTAAAACTTGCAGGATATGAAAGTGACCCAACAGAAGATGGGTCCTTGGAAGATTATTATTCTGCTCATTTTATAGAGATGAGTAAACTAGTTACTCTTGCATGCGAAGGAATTGATTTAGCTCCTAAGTTAATTGATAGAACAAAAAATTTATGCGCTTTGGGCGTTTTATTCTGGATATATGATAGACCTTTAGAGCCTACCATTGAGTGGTTAAATAAAAAATTTAAATCCAAACCTGATATTGTCGATGCAAATGTGAAAGCATTGCATGCCGGATATAACTATGGAGATACTGCTGAAATATTTACTACAAGATATGTAGTAAATAAAGCAAAACTACCCGCAGGTAAATATAGAAATATTAATGGAACACTGGCTACATGTCTCGGGCTACTAACTGCAGTGGAAAAAAGCAATTTAAGTCTTACTTTTGCAGGTTATCCTATTACCCCTGCAAGTAACATATTACATACATTAGCTAATTGGAAAAGATTTGGTGTAAAAACTTATCAAGCCGAAGATGAAATTGCCGGAATAGGAGCAGCTCTTGGCGCATCTTATGGAGGTTCTTTAGGTGTGACTGCATCTTCAGGTCCAGGAATTGCTTTAAAAGGAGAATTCTTAGGCCTAGCAATCATTACTGAATTACCATTAGTTGTTATTAATGTACAAAGAGGTGGACCAAGCACTGGATTGCCTACAAAAACTGAGCAATCAGACTTATTTCAAGCAGTATATGGAAGAAATGGAGAAGCTCCAATGCCAGTTATTGCAGCATCTACGCCAGGAGATTGTTATTATACAGCATACGAAGCTTGTAGAATAGCAGTAAAATATATGACACCAGTAATGATGCTTTCTGATGGATATTTAGTAAATGGATCAGAGCCATGGATTATTCCAAACCCTGATGATCTTGAAGATTTTGATGCAGAGTTTGTAAAAGAAAATTTAACTGATGAACAATACTTACCCTATAAGCGTAACGAAGAAACGCTGGCAAGAGGATGGGCAATTCCAGGAACTAAAGGCTTAGAGCATCGTATTGGTGGGATAGAAAAACAAGATGTGACAGGTAATGTAAACTATGATTCAGATAACCATGAAAAAATGGTTCAAATCAGAGCACAGAAAGTAGCAAATATTGCCAATGAGTTACCTCCTACGGAAGTATTTGGAGAAAAAGAAGGCGATTTATTAATTTTGAGTTGGGGAAGTACACATGGAACTTGTAAGTCAGCGACAGAATCACTGCTATCAGAAAATTTAAAAGTAGCGCATGTATCTATCAGATGGATTAGTCCACTTCCAAATGATCTAAAAGATATTTTATCAAACTATAAGAATGTGTTAATGCCTGAGATTAATACCGGGCAATTTCGTCAAATAGTTCGTGCAGAATTTTTAGTAGATGCAATTGGATTAAATGAAGTTCAAGGTAAACCATTAGGTGCTTCTACTATAGTTGCAAAAGCCAAGGAAATCATCAATGAGCGATAAGCCATTACTAAAGAAAGCTGATTTCCAATCAGATCAAGCCATTCGTTGGTGTCCAGGATGTGGAGACTATGCTATATTAGCACAAACACAAAAAACATTTCCTCAGATTACTGAAGATAAAGAAAATACGGTCTTTGTATCAGGGATTGGATGTTCTAGTCGATTCCCTTATTATATGAATACGTACGGATTTCATACAATTCATGGACGAGCTCCAACAATTGCTAGTGGATTAAAGATGGCTAATCCAGATTTATCTGTATGGTTAGTAACAGGAGATGGCGATGGACTTTCTATCGGAGGAAATCATATGATTCACCTGCTAAGAAGGAATTTTGATATAAATATTATGTTATTTAATAATCGTATTTATGGATTAACAAAAGGACAATATTCTCCTACGTCAGAGCAAGGAAAAGTAACATATTCTACTCCAATGGGGTCATTAGATTATCCATTCAAGCCTACAAAGTTAGCGCTTGGAGCAGAAGCCTCTTTTGTAGCGAAAACAATCGATAAAGAATTAAAGCATTTACAAGCTATGATTCTGCGAGCAAATGAGCATAAAGGAACTTCATTTATTGAAATCTACCAAAATTGTAATATTTTTAATGACGGCGCTTTTGCTAAGTTAACTGATCGAGATACCAAAGAAGAACAACTGCTTCGATTGGAACATGGCGAGCCACTCATTTTTGGCACCGAGAAAGATAAAGGTATTTACTTAGATGGCACTACTCCTAAGGTGGTTAAAATAGGGCATGAGTACTCTATAGATGATATTGTAGTACATGACGAAGAAGATAGGTTTATAGGTGATATGTTAGCTAACTTTACTGAGAGTGAAGAATTTCCAGAACCAGTTGGAGTGTTATACTGCAAAGAAAGACCAACTTACGACAGTCTTATGAGCGCTCAAATGGACGAATCTCAAAAAGGAAGTAAGAGCTCAAAAGGATTAAATGAATTACTTAACGCCGGAGATACTTGGGAGGTAAAATGACAAAATTTAGAACCGAAAAAGATAGCTTAGGGGAAGTTAAAGTTCCTGCTAACGCTTATTACGGAGCACAAACTCAGAGAGCAGTTGAAAATTTTGAAATTGGATGGCCGATGGAGTTTAGTCTTATCTTACCTTATATCATTATCAAAAAAGCTGCAGCCATGACTAATCATGCTCAGAAAAGATTGTCAGAAAAATTAGCTAACTCTATTATGAAAGCCTGTGATGATATCACTGATAATCCTGAAAAATTTCTTGATCAATTCCCTGTAGCCGTATTTCAAACAGGAAGCGGAACCCAAACTAATATGAATGTTAATGAGGTTGTAGCTAATAGAGCGAATGAAATATTAGGCGGGAAGTTAGGTGAATATAAATTTGTTCATCCAAACGATCATGTGAATATGTCACAATCCACTAATGATACATTTCCAACTGCTATTTTAGTAGGGTGCGTACTAAGTGTAGAAGATAATTTATTACCAACCTTAGAGCTTTTGAAAAAAGGATTACAAAAAAAGAGTAAAGAATTTGACAGTATTATAAAAGTAGGTAGAACACATTTACAAGATGCCACTCCTATAAGGTTGGGTCAGGAATTTTCTGGATATACTTCCATGATTAGCCATGACATTGAAAGAATTAAAACAGCAGCAAAAGAGTGCAGACAACTCCCAGTTGGAGGAACCGCTGTAGGAACAGGAATTAATACTCTTGAAGGATTTGATACATTAACAGCTAGCTTTATTGCAGAGGAAACTGATATTGAGTTCAGTGTATGTGATAATAAATTTGAATTACTTTCGTCTCAGAATCCTTTATCAAATCTATCTTCTCAGATAAAAATATGCGCAGGATCTCTTAATAAAATTGCGAATGATATTAGATGGTTGGCTAGCGGTCCTATGGCAGGCATTGGAGAACTAAAACTTCCTTCTAACGAGCCAGGAAGTTCTATTATGCCAGGAAAGGTTAATCCAACACAATGCGAAGCAGTAAATATGGTATATGCACAAATTTTAGGTAATGATTTAACAGTCAATTACGCTGGATCAAATGGAAATTTTGAGCTGAATACTTATAGACCAATTATTGCATCTTCAATCCATGAATCTATTACCCTATTAGCGGAAGTTGCAGAATCTTTCACCTTAAATGCATTAAATGGACTAGAGGCTAATAGAAAAAAAATTCAAGAAAATTTAAATAAATCATTAATGTTAGTTACAGCATTAAATCCAGTTATTGGTTACGAAAAATCAGCAGAAATTGCAAAGAAAGCTTTAAAAGAGAACATTTCATTGAAAGAAAGTGCCAAGAAATTAAAATATCTTTCGGAACAAGAGTTTGATGAGATCGTTAAACCAGAATTGATGGTTTCTCCAAAAAAATATGATTAAATCTTTTTTAAGTTCTGTTAGAATCATTGCTTATCTTTCTATCTTAGTAATCTTCTATGTTGTATATCTATCAAGAGACTTGCCTTCATTAGAACGATTGGAGACATTCGATCCAGCAATGTTATCTACGCTCTACGACAGAAATGACGAAGTCATTGGTGAATTCTATATTCAAAAAAGAGTATTTATTGATATAGAAGATATGCCAGAACATCTTAAGCATGCAGTTATTGCATCAGAGGATAGGCGATTTTACGGACATTGGGGAGTTGATTTACAAAGTGTTTTTCGTGCCGTTATAGTTAATGTTTCTTCCATGAGCTTTAGACAAGGTTTTAGTACTCTGTCTCAACAGTTAGCAAGAAATCTTTATAAAGAAGTTGGATTTAGAGATAGCATTACGAGAAAACTAAAAGAAATGATAACTGCCATTCAGATTGAAAGAACCTATACGAAAGAAGAGATTTTAGAAATGTATTTAAACACAGTACATTTTGGACATGGAACCTATGGTGCTGAATCAGCTGCAAAAAGATACTTTAATAAAAAAGCATCAGAGTTAACAATTGGAGAATCTGCAATGCTTGTAGGGCTATTACCTTCTCCCGCTAATTATTCTCCTCTAAGAAACTTAAATAAAGCAATAGAGAGAAGATCTATTGTTTTAAAGGTAATGTATAATCAAGACTATATTGATCACCAAGAGTATATAGAGAATAATAGTATTATCCCTGATAACATTTCCTATGAAATTCCAAGAGGTAAAGCCCCTTATTTTGCAGAATATGTTAGAAGAATTTTAGAAAAACAAGATGATGAATTAGGTATTAATATTTATCAGGATGGACTAAAAATTTATACAACTTTAGACTATCGACTTCAAAAGATTGCAGAAGATGTTGTGATGAAAACACTTAAAAAAAACCAAGATGAATTCAACACCCAACTCTTTGAAGACCCTGATAGGTTTTCCAAGCTAGGATATTTATCTATTTTTCCTGAAGACTCAGTAAAAATGATGTTGAATGGACAGATGAAGCTATATGAAGAGCTAAGACAAAACTTATTGGTACAATGCGCATTCATTGCTTTGAATAGTAAGAATGGAGAGATATTAGCAATGATTGGTGGAAGATCTGATTATTTAGATCAATACAATCGATCAACTCAAGCTCTACGACAACCAGGCTCTGTATTTAAACCATATATCTATACTGCTGCAATTGATAATAATTATCCAGTTACCACACAACTTCTTAATCAGCCCGTTGCCTTATATCGAAATAATGCTAAGGGAGAGAAAGAAAAATGGACTCCTAGAAATTATGATAATAGTACTGGAGGGTTAACTACATTGAGGGAAGGTCTACGAAGATCATTAAACCTAATTTCTGTACGAATGGTTCAAGAGTTAGTTCCACCTCAACAGGTTAAAAATATAGCAAGAAGAATGCAGATTAATTCTTCCATTAGAGCAGTAGATGCAATTGCATTAGGAACCTCCGAAGTTAGACCCATAGAGATTGTAGCTTCGTATGCAACATTTGCTAATAAAGGAATCTATTCTTCTCCTATTGCCATCACTAGAATTGAAGATAAATATGGTCAGATTATTAAAGAATTTACTAATACTCAGAAAGAAGTTTTAAGTCCTGAAACAGCTTATATGGTCACCAATTTATTGCAAACGGTTATGGATAAAGGTACTGGCGGAAGCGTACGATGGAAATATAAATTTAGACATGTAGCAGGCGGAAAGACAGGTACTACACAAAACTGGAGTGATGCATGGTTTGTTGGATTTACTCCTAGTATTACCGCCGGAGCATGGTTTGGAGTAGATCAATACCCCATTAGCCTTGGTAAAGGTCAAGCTGGAAGTGTAGCAGCACTTCCTGCATGGGCATTATTTATGAAAGAAGCACACAAAACATTAAACATACCAAGCGAACCATTTGTAATGCCTGAAGGTGTGGTAGAAGTAGAAATTGATTCTGATACCAAGCAATTACCTACATCAAGAACGAAGAAAACTGAAATAGAAATATTTTTAAAGAGTAATCAACCTAGATTTAATTAATTTTTTTTATCTGATAAAAATAAGATAATTATTCCCACTATAAACAATACAATATTCGGCATCCATGATCCAATAGCAGGATCTAAGAGAGCCCTATCGGCTAGTTGTTCTCCCCATATTAATAGAATATAATATATAAGAAAAAATGCAATACTTAAGGCTGAGGCTATTGTAATCCCGCCTTTTCTTACTAGTATACCTAGAGGAGCTCCAACAAGAGTAAATAATATACAGGCCACTGCAAGCGTAAATTTTTTATGGATCTCAACAAGAAATTTGTTATTATTTTTTTCATAATTTTCTATAAGAGTAAATTCATTTTGAAACTGTCTTGCATTGTTATTTAGAGATCTTATTTTTTCTTTTTCTTCGTAGTTACTGACAGGAGTTTTGTTATTATAATCTCGATTTTCATTTATTTCAACAGAAGTATCCTCCTTCAATATTTCAATTTGATTCATGATACCAGCAAGATTCATCTGACTATTTGTATCTATACCAATATCATTTTTAACCGTTTCGATACGTTTTTTTATTTGTTCTATAGATATTTTATTCTGTTGAATTTTTTCAATCATTGCAGGAACTTTCATTTCACGGTCAGTGCGGTTAGACTCACTGGTTCTATTCAACAATAAGTCGTCTATAGAAATGATAATCTGATGTGTACCAAATTTTATCTTACGATAATGATCATAATTTTCTAAATCAATTTCATGAATTTCACCATCTTGTAAATTCACTGTAATAATACCACCTTTAGACTCTAGCGATCCGCTCTTTGCATAGATAGTGGTTTGTTCTGAGCTTGTATTTTTGCTAAATATTTTTATATCTTTAAATTCTTTGCCATCTAATTCTTTCACAATCATGGTGTATTGTGGAATCATATCGACAAAGTATCCAGGTTCAATGGTCAGCTCAGGTTTTTTTTGATAAATATCTCTGGCCAATAATCGAGCATTATAATTCATGTCAGGAAGAATAAAATTGTTGAATAGGCATAATAGAAATCCTACGATACTTCCAAACCATAGCGCTGGTTTGATAATGCTAAATAAATTTACACCTGCAGATTTTAATGCAGTAATTTCGTTCTCTTGTGACATCCTACCGTAAGTCATCACACTAGAAATTAATAGAGACATTGGAACAGATAATGCAATGATCCATGCAAGATTTAAATATAGATATTCTAAAATAGTAAACACATCTAATCCCTTACCTAGAAAGCGATCAATTGCCCTAATAAGGAATTGAAGAAATAGTACAGTAGTAATAACTCCAACGGATAGAACGAATGGAATAAAGGACTGTTTAATTAAATATTTGTTTAAAGTGCTCATTTTTGATTATTTGTAAAAATTTAACTCTACTTGTGTAAAAACGTAAACTATAATAAGTTTGCAGGCTTATTTAGTTTATTAAGCCAATGGTGACTGTAGCTCAGTTGGTTAGAGCCCCGGATTGTGATTCCGGCTGTCGTGGGTTCGAGTCCCATCAGTCACCCATATAAATTTCGGGATATAGCGTAGTCCGGTTAGCGCACCTCGTTTGGGACGAGGGGGTCGCAGGTTCAAATCCTGCTATCCCGACAATAAAAAGTCTCTTCTTTTGAAGAGACTTTCTTTTTATAGATTAAAATAATCCATAAACAGACAGGACTACTTCGATTGTTTTTTTTGATGTAAATTAAATAATGGGATTCCTAAATAAAATTATCGATGGTGATAAAAAAATTGAACTCTATAAATTTGAAGGAGAGAGTTTTACTAGCTTGCCAAAGGATTATCATAATGATAATGCTGTTAAGGTATGTTTCTTAGATCTTGAAACTACAGGCCTTCAAAAAGATTGTAAGATTATAGAATTTGCTGGAAAAATTACTGCTATTGATAAAAATAGTGGAGAATTACTAGGCATAGTAGATGAATATGAATCTTTTAATGACCCAGAAGAAGCCCTTGACCCAGTAATAACAAGAATTACCGGTCTCACTGATGATACTATAGCAGGACACTCTATTGATTGGGAAGCTGTATCTCGTATTTTAAATAGTGCAGATATTATTATAGCACACAATGCTTTTTTTGATAGAGGGGTGATGGATCGACATTTGCCACTTTCACAAGATAAAGTATGGGCATGCTCTGTTAATGATATTAATTGGACAGAGCGAGGCTTTAGTGCTCGAGGCCAAGAAATTTTATGTATTTGGCATGGATTTTATTATGATTCACATCGTGCAATGTTTGACGTAGACGCCCTTATTCATTTGATTACTCATGATATCGAGGGCTCAGATAATGCAGTACTAGAATTATTAGTCAATGCAGCTATGCCTATCTATAAAATTGCTGCAATTGGAAGCCCTTTTCATACAAAAGATCTATTACGATTAAGAAAATATCGTTGGGATCCAGAAAATAAATATTGGTGGAAAAATATCTCATTGGATGAAATTGATATCGAAAAAGAATGGATGGCTGACACAATTTATAATGGACATTTTCAGGGCAAGGTAGATGAAATTTCTATTACAGATAAATACAAATCTTAACCCTTTCATTATTTTAGTATAAACTCTATTATTGCCTCATGTTAACATCTCAATTTCTAATCGATGAAAAAGTATGCTGTGGTCGTGGCTGTAGGATGTGCCCTTATGAACCCAGACATATTAAAGGCAACACAGAGTTACAAAAAAGATGGGATATGTCACAAAAATTATCGTATAATATTGCCATGAATAAGATTGGCATACCAATGATTGGGCTTGGTACTTGGCTCATTCCTAATGATAAAGTAGAACAAATTTCTACTGATGCTCTAGAATTGGGATATCAACATATTGATACTGCTCAAATCTATCGCAATGAAGAAGGTATTGGTAAAGCGCTTGCGGCATCATCAACTCCAAGAGATAAAATTTTTATTACTACAAAGATGTGGCCAGGAATGTTTGGTCAAGAAGAGCCATTTCAAAATTTTAAAGGCGCAATCAGTGCTTGTGATGAGAGTCTTAAATTGCTCCAAGTAGATGAAATTGATTTATATTTAATTCATAATCCTTTTGCTAAAGAGAATCGATTAGAGCAATGGGAGGCAATGGTTGAATTAAAAAAACAGGGTAAAGTAAAAAATATCGGAGTATCAAATTATAATGTAAAACATATTCAAGAAATTGAAATGGCTGGGGTTGAAATGCCCGTAGCAAATCAAATAGAAATTCATCCATGGCATGTTGTACGCACAGAATTAGCACAATACATGGATAAGCATGAAATATTACCGATTGCTTACTCATCATTAGCTCCAATTCCAAATTGGAGAGAAGGATCGCAGTGGAATGGAAAGCCTGAAGATATGAAAATCGGTGCGATTCCATGTCAAAATATTGCCGATCAATATGAAGTAACTGTTCCGCAATTATTTTTAAAGTGGGCGATACAGCTTGGATATCCAGTATTGCCTAAATCTGTACATTATAATCGCCTAAAAGAAAATTTAGATTTAGATCACTTTACTATATCTAGAGATGATGTTAAGGTGATATCTAAGATTGCAAAAGATAATCAAAAATGCTTGGCATGGTCTGGCGATTTTGATCCTATTGATGTAGATTAAAATATGCCTAAATATAATCCTATCGTCGGAGATAAATGGAGATATAATCCAGAGAGTCCGGCTGCTTTCAAGTTAAGTCGAACTAAGATTGAATTATTTTGTAAGTGTGAACGATGTTTCTACTTAGAAGTTCGCTTAGGATTTAGAGAGCCATCTGGTCCAGGCTGGGCTATTAATTCGGCAGTAGATACCCTATTAAAGAAAGAAATGGATTATTGTAGAAAAGAAGATAGACCTCATGGTCTTTTTAAAGAGTATAATTTGAATATTAAACCATTTCATCATCCTGATATTGAACAATGGCAGAACTCATTTAAAGGTATTCAATATGTGCATCCTGATTTTAATCTATTAATATATGGCGGCGTCGATGACATTATGATTAATGAAAAAGAGGAATTAGTTGTTATCGATTTCAAAGCAACAGCAAAGCGCGCTACCATCAATTCTCGTGACGATGTTTGGGGTCGTGGCGTATCATATAAAAGACAATTAGAAATTTATAGTTGGTTATTGCAAAAGAATGATTTTGACGTTTCAAAGATTGGCTATCTCATGTATTACAATGGAGATACGAATCAACCGCACTTAGGTAAAACAATGCAATTCAGAAGAACATTAGTAGAATTTCAATTAGATACTGACTGGATTGATAATACTGTAGAAGGTATGTTTAATTGTTTACAGAACGATACTGCTCCAACGCTTGATAAGGAAGCATGTGAGCAATGTTTATATCGTGAAACATATCAAGATCTTTAATACATCCCTGTTGGTTTTTCATAAACATGAACAATCTCAATCGCATCAGATCGTGACATACGCCCAGGATTTAACCCTAGTTCTCCTTCAGGAATAGGATGTCCTAATTCTTCATAATACTCCACCCAATGAACAAAAGGACTATCAGTACCAGGCTCATTGAATGTCATAGGTTTTAAAGAGAATAATTCCTGTGTATTATCTGCCTTTTTAAGCCCTTCATAAATAATTTCAGAGCAATAATATGTATCATCATTTATATCAAAGATATAATCATATGGCTTACCATTTAAATCAGTTTGAATATATGCGATTGCATCTGGAATCATATATTGATATTCATTTTTGAGACGTCCTACAAATACCTTGTTACTACGATTTAAAAAATCATGTAATGTTGTTTGAATGACAGTCTCTCCAATTGCTTCAGTGAGAATAGTATTATGATTGGAAGAGCCTATTGAGGTAATAATTGCACAATGCGATAGTTGAGCTCCTTGATACCCAGAAGTGACTGCTTCAATAGCTTGACATGGTGGTCCACAGTCTAAATCTTGAAAAAATATATCTCCAACCTGAAATGATTGTTTTGTACAACTAAAAAATAAAGGAATGAGAAAAAATAATATATATCGATTCATACAATACTAAATATTGTCAATAATCTTAACTTCTCTGCCTGTATACTCATATCGTTCAAGATCAGGCCACGCTTTTGCTACATCATGCCAATTATCAGATTTGCCAAATTCAGTACTTCGTCTTTCCATTGCTACGGTATACTCTTCTTCTGAATGGAACCATAATTCAGCCATTCCACAGCATCCGTTTTCAAGATCTTCTTCAAAAAATGTAAGTACATATTTTTGAGGCTTTAAAACCTTTACCATATGGGGAGCATGAATGTTTTCCCAATGATCAAAAAAATTAGAACGTTTTACATCTCTTCTATTTTGAATAAAAAGTATTTTTTTTATCATAATTATCTCCTTGTTATACATAAAAATAACATCTTTTTTTTACTAACAACATTATTATTTAGTTATTACATTTTATAATAACCAATAATAGTACTTTAAGATGGAGATTTCTATGATCAAAAAAATTATTGCTATAGCTTTAGCAGTATCAACTATTTATCCCCAAGTCAATCTTGACAAATTTAAACAGTTAAATGAAGATATTACTACCCCTAACACTTACAGGACTGCAGCGGGCTATCCTGGACATGACTATTGGCAACAAGAAGCAGATTATGATATGAATCTTGTTATTGATGATGAAAATCAAAGACTCTACGGAGAAGAGACAATTACATTTCATAATAACTCACCAGATCAGCTTAGTTACTTATGGGTACAATTGGATCAAAATGTGAGAGCGTTAGATTCTGATAGCTACAAGATACAATCTTCTGGTGACTTTGGAGCGCAACGTGGGCGTGAAAAAATGACAGTAGGAGAATCTATTCCTTTGAGTACACTTGAAAATTTCTACAGAGATTTTGATGGTGGATTTAAAATTGAACATGTAAAAGATGGACTAAATAGAGATTTACCATATATCATCAATAAAACAATGATGCGCATAGATTTACCAACACCGTTGCGCGCAGGACAGTCTTATAAATTTAAAATTAAATGGTGGTATAATATTAATGACCATATTAGAGATGGCGGAAGATCTGGATATGAATATTTTGAAGAAGATGATAATTATATCTATACCATCGCACAATTCTTCCCACGCATGTGTATGTATAATGACATATACGGCTGGCAAAATAAACAGTTTTTAGGTCGAGGAGAATTCACATTAATTTTTGGAGACTATGATGTCAAAATTACGGTACCAGCTGATCATGTATTGGGTGCTACTGGTGTATTACAAAATCCGCAGCTAGTACTAACTAAAGATCAGATGGCTAGATTACAAGAGTCTAAAAGTGCTGACGAGCCTGTAAAAATTGTCACAAATTCTGAAGCATTAGAAAATGAAAAAACTCATTCCGAAGAAACAAAAACATGGCACTTCAAGGCAGAAAATGTTCGAGACTACGCTTTTGCTACATCGAGAAAATATATATGGGACGCTATTGGTGTTGAGGTTGGTGACAATACAGTTATGGCAATGTCATATTATCCAAATGAAGCAGAACCTTTGTGGGGACAATATTCTACAAAAGCTGTAGCACATACAGTAGAAGTCTATTCAAAGTATACATTTGATTATCCATATCCAGTAGCAATCTCAGCCCATATTGATAGAATGGGAATGGAATACCCAATGATTTGTTTTAATGGATATAGACCTGAAGATGATGGAACCTACTCTGAGCGTACAAAAAAAGGCTTAATTGGAGTAATTATCCATGAAGTAGGACATTTTTGGTTTCCTATGATTGTTAATTCTGATGAAAGACAATGGACGTGGATGGATGAAGGTCTTAATTCTTTTATGGATGATATAGCAGGAAGAGAATGGGATACAGAATTATTTCACCCATCAAAGAATACTGAGTATATCATCAACTACATGAAAGGCGATAAATCCAATATTATGCCAATCATGACTAATTCTGAATCAATATATCAATTTGGAGCAAATGCTTATGGAAAGCCAACTCTTGCCTTAAATATATTAAGAGACACAATCATGGGACGTGAGTTATTTGATTATGCATTTAAAGAATATTCTAAAACATGGATGTTTAAACATCCGACCCCAACAGACTTCTTCAGAATTATGGAGAATGCATCTGCGGTAGATTTAGATTGGTTTTGGAGAGGATGGTTCTTTAGTAACGATCATGTTGATCTATCCATTGAATCTGTTGACTGGTATCAACTTGAAATGGATCCAGAAGAACAAAAATCATATAAGAAAGAAGCGGATAATAAGAGTCAATATTATAGCGCAATGCTTGATGAGGAAGATATTGAATCAACAGTAACAGATCGTGATCCAGCAACTAGAGATTTTTATGATGATTATGATAAAAATAAGGTTACCAAAAAAGATAAAAAACAATACCGTGAATTCATGGATGATTTGTCAGAAAAAGAGAGTGAGTTAATCGATAAGAATGACCATTTTTATTCTGTAAAATTTTCTGATAATGGCGGTATAATTATGCCAATTATTCTTGAATTTGAATATGAAGACGGAGATAAGGAAGTGATTACAATTCCAGTAGAAATATGGAGATTCAATAGAGGCGAAGTAACAAAAGTCTTTAAGACAGAAAAGCCTATTAAAAACATGACGTTAGATCCACATTTTCAAATTGCTGATGTTGAAAGAAGTAATAATCATTGGCCTGAAAAAAGACAGCCTACACGATTTGAAACATATAAATCTGAAGGTTGGGGTGGAAGTAGCAATCTAATGCAGCGTGTACGTGACGATGCTGCAACTCCGGATGCTGCAACCCCTGATGTTGATTCTACTGAATAAGAAATGCATTTTACTTCAAAGATAATCGGTTCAATATTTTTATTGAGCATACTTTTTGCGCATAAATTTTTTATATCTACAACAGATATACAAATTAAGCCCGAAGAAGAAAGAGCTGAAATCACTATTCAAGTATTTAGCCACGATGTGTATTTATTGTTAGAAAATGCTAACTATAAAACAATAAATGTGGGTACCGAAAAAGAAGGTGATGATATTGATATATTTCTAGTTAATTATCTATCTGATAATTTTATGGTTCAAGACTATAGATGGAAATATGTTGGTAAAGAGATTGGTTTAGAGTATACAGTTTTCTTTTTAGAGATAGATAATTTTTCTCCATCTTCTAATGTTGCTATACTGAATTCTCTATTTATGGATTTATATAACGAGCAACGCAATATTGTACATTTTTATAATGGGAGTGTTCTACAATCTGCAAGCATGACAAACAATGAACCAGTTTTTGCGTTTAGCTTTCAGTAGTAATTTGATTGCCCATAACCCAGATTAGAATACCACCTGCCATCATTGCAATACATAGCAGTTGACCCATACTGAGACTAAATAATATAAAGCCTAAGTGAGCATCTGGTTCACGGAAAAACTCAATAAAGAATCTGAAAAATCCATACCCAAAGACATATAGACCACTATTAAAGCCTAGTTGTTTATGTCTATTGAAATAGTTAATGATCAAAAATAATACGATACCCTCAAAAAATGCTTCATATAGCTGGGAAGGATGTCTTAGTTGGTAATCTCCAGCATTCATAAAATACATTCCAATAGCAGATTCTGTAGTACGGCCATATAACTCTCCATTGATGAAGTTGCCTATTCTTCCAAAGAAATATCCCAATGGAATAGAGGCTGTTAAAAAATCAGCTAAAGTAAATAAATGCAAACTCACTTGTCGACCATAAAGCCATATAGCAACGATAACTCCGATTAATCCTCCATGATATGACATGCCCGCAATACCTGTAAATTTCCACACACCATTTTGTATAGAGAATGGTAATAAAATTTCAAGTGGATTTGATAGATAATAATCTAGATTGTAAAACAGTACATAGCCTAGACGCGCTCCAATCAATAATCCAATTAATATCCATGACATTAAATCCTCTAACTGGACTAGATTAATTTTAGTAAAGGTTTTATTTTTAATCTTTCTGCTGGATAGTAGATATACTACACCAAAGGCTACAAGATACATGGTAGAGTACCAATAAATTGATAGTGGCCCAATTGTTAATAGAGTAGGGTCCATTTTTGCAGGCAATGTTTGCCACCATAGTATAAAGTCCATACCATAAGGTACAAAAAATACTTTGTAACCTAAAAAAAAATATATAACCTAGAGATAGTATTATGATTTTATCAGGAAAAGAAATTATCGAAAGAAAAGGAAAGGATATTGTAATAGATCCTTTCAACGAAAATCAAGTTAATCCCAATAGTTATAATCTAAGATTGCATAATGAATTAGTAGTATATGACAATCCTGTTCTGGATATGAAAGAAGATAATCCTGCAACAAAGATTATGATTCCAGAAGACGGTTTATTGCTAGAAAGTAAAAAACTATATCTTGGAAGAACAATGGAATATACAGAGACAAATAACCTTGTTCCGATGCTAGAGGGGAGATCCTCTGTTGGGCGATTAGGTTTATTTGTACATATTACAGCAGGCTTTGGAGATGTAGGATTTAAGGGATATTGGACATTAGAAATTTTTTGTGTGCAACCAATAAAAATTTATCCTTCTATAGAAATTTGCCAAATTTTTTATCATTCAGTTGAAGGTGATTATACTCCATATCAGAGCGGTAAATATCAAGGCAATCGAGATATCCAGACTAGTATGCTTTACAAAGACTTCAAAAAGAAGTAATTGTATGCAAAATATCCCCTCCTTATTTTTTGTAGCACTTATTAGGGGGTATCAAATATTTTTATCACCATTATTAGGATCAAACTGTAGATATCAACCAACTTGTTCCCATTATGCCATTGAGGTTATTAAGGAATGGGGATCTTTTAAGGGAAGTGCGTTAGCATTAAAAAGAATATTAAAATGTCATCCTTGGTCAGAGAGTGGTTACGATCCTATTCCAAGGAAAAAAAGGAATAAATAAGTATGTATGAATGGATTACATTTTTAGAAACAACCCTGAATAATAATTTTACATTTTCGGTCATTTTTGTATTAGGGATGTTTCATGCGCTAGAGCCAGGTCATGGAAAGACTTTAATTCTGGCTTATATGTCGGGAGGGTCAATGCGTTTTTTTGGTGCAGCACAATTAATATCTGGACTGATTTTCATACATTTTTTATTATTTTCTTTCTTAGCCTTCTTACTTAGAGCAGGAAATGATACATTCCCTATATTGTCTACTATTGGACCCTCTTTTATTATTTGTTTAGGACTATATTTATTATATAGGGCACTAAAAGAAGTTCGACATGAACATGATAATAATTGCGATGAACCAATACACTTTCATTTTAATGAATCTAAATTTTCAAGTCCATTTGTCACTGGAATGGTTGCCGGGTTAATTCCATGTCCATCTGCTATTGCTGTACTCTTGATTGCTTCAACTAAGTTTAGCAATGATAACGTAACGCTTTATTCTAGTATTATGATTTATGTTCTAGGAATTGCTTTAACGTTGGTAGGAATTATGGTACTTTTTTTAATGTTTAAAGAAAGGTTTCGCGATCGTTTAAACTCAGTTAATCAAAATTTTAATACCAATCTAATAGCCGCTTCTTTAATTATCTTAATTGGAATATTGTATCTTGTATTAAGCTTATTCGGTGCAGGGCATCAACATTAATTGTGTAAAATTTTTACAAACTGCTCTCTTTTATAACCAAAACTAGTTAGTTCTGTTAAGATAGTTTGATATAATGTTTCATCCATCACAGTATCTCTACACATAATCCAACCCATTTTATTCCCAGGATAACCTACTGCCATATAGTTATAATTATCATCTATTAGAATAATCTTAAACGGAAATTTTAAAAAAGGGATATAGGGTTTCTTCATTTGTATGGACCATTCTGCGTTAGTTTTCTTATTAACGATAGTCCCTTTTTGTTTAATTTGCTTTTTTGTACCATCTTTGATTGCATCGTAGGTAATATCAATTGTTCCATCAGTATTGACCTCATAAATATCCGATGCATTGCTAGCACCATTTTCTATCATATTAGGTACAATTGCTGTGACAAACCATTTTCCTGAAAAACGTTCCATGTCCACGTATTCTACAGTCTTCATTTGATCCCCTTCTTGTGCATGTAGGCTGCTGATATACATCAGCATGATTACTAAAACTCTCATTTAAATAACATAACCTATTTTTTTATATAATGTCGCTAGACCAAAATATAATACTACCATGATTATCACAGAAAATGTAAGGCTAATACTGAATGATATATTTTTCTTTAAAAAGTATGGCAGAGTAAGAAAAAACGATAAAGAGGGTATAATCATTGAAAAGACACTATAAGAAAAAGATATAATTCTTTCTATGTCACGGGTTTCAATATAAATCCAAATGATAGATAGTAGTGAGATAAGCGGTAGAGACACAATGATGGCACCTACAAGAGTATCTCTTTTTGCAATTTCAGATGCAATAAAGATAATAAGAGCTGAAACGATGATTTTAGTTGCATTAAACATATATTTTTTAAAAGATTGTGTATAATAATCTAAAGAAAAAAAGTAAGGAATACATGGACTTAACAAATATTTATATTGGATTTGCTTTAGCAACTTTTGCTGGACTTAGTACTGGTATTGGAAGTCTACTAGGATTATACTCAAAGTTTGAGAATAAGAGATTGCTATCATTAGCGCTTGGATTTTCAGCGGGGGTAATGATTTATGTTTCATTTATGGAGCTATTACTACTCTCTTTTGAGTCACTCTCAGGCATATATGGAAATACTTATGGCCAATTAATTGGCGTGACGTCCTTTATTTCAGGTCTATTGGTTATGTTATTCATTGATCAGTTATTTGATCATCATTCAATTGCAGATTTTATATCACGATCATCAAACAAAGATGAAACATTGCTAGTACGCACAGGAGTTTTTTCTGCAATCGCTTTAGCCATTCATAATTTTCCGGAAGGATTTGCAACATTTACAGCAGCTGTCTATGATCCGACCGTTGGAGTAACCCTTGCGATAGCTATTGCAATCCATAATATTCCTGAAGGATTAGCAGTATCAGTACCTATTTATTATGCTACAAAAAATAAGAGTAAAGCATTTTGGATATCGTTTGCTTCTGGGCTTGCTGAGCCATTAGGTGCAGTCATTGGATTTTTGATTTTCCGCACAGTATACAATGAAGCATTGTTTGGAATATCTTTTGCTCTATGTGCAGGTATTATGATTTATGTATCTTTAAATGAGTTGCTACCTGTTGCAAAAGAGTACGGGAAACCTAGCGATCCTATTATGGGAGTAACTGCTGGAATTATTGTAATGTCAATTAGTCTAATACTAATGTATGCCTAGTTTACTGTCTTTATAGTAAATCAGTAATTTCTTTAGAAAGCGGCTTTACTTTTGAATCAAAAAAAGCTATTAATTCTCCGTTCTCATCCACCAAATACTTACAGAAATTCCATGTAGGTTTTTGATCGTTCCATCCATTAAGCTCTGAATCACTAAGCCAAGTATAAACGGAGCTTTGCTTCCTACCTTTAGTTGTAATTTTTTCAAACATTTGAAATGTGACACCAAAAACAGTTTCACAAAATTCTGCTATAGACTCATTACTTCCTGGCTCTTGAAAGAGAAAATCATTTGCAGGAAATCCTAAAACAACCACTTTATCTCCATATAAATCATTCAGCTTTTGCATGCCTTCATATTGATAAGTGTAGCCACATTTTGTTGCAACATTCACAATCAAGACTTTCTTTCCTTTGTATTGTTCAAAAGAAATTTCCTCTTGATCCATGGATATGGCCTTTAGATCATAAAAACTTGCCGTAGACATAGATTTTTCAGAGCTTTTTTTTGTTATTCTCTTATAAGAGAACCCACTTAATAGAATCATGAAAGAGAATCCTATCAGCGTTATTATCATATAATGGTATGGAAGAAATATTTTTATCATAATTATCCTTAAATGTTTAGATATTCTAATATGTATTTTATACAAAAAAAAGAACTATCTGAAACAGCAATTTGGATAGGAGATCATTTTGAAGAGATATTTGTTTGGTTTTGTGTATTGTGTCTTTTTTTATCTTTTTTATTTATAGCTAAGCTATATTTCAACCGATATCGCACATGAAAATTTTATTAACAACTATTATTCTATTCAACCTTTTTTCTTGCCAAGAAAAAACTCCTATTCCCATAGAAAAAGAAGTTCAGGAGAAAATTGTTGCTGAAAAAAAATCAAATTCAAAAGAAGATTTATCTATATCTAATGGAATTGTTTTCAAGGATGCTCAGGGGAATATATTGTCTGAGTCACAAAAAGATAGTATAGTTGAAAATACAACGGTACAAGCGCTTAGACGTTTTGATGATGAATTAAATAATACGGAGTATATATTATTTGAAAATTATGAGGATTTACGTGGATTTGTAGCAGATGATGTGATTGACAATCTTATCGAAGAATCAACGCTCATGAAGGCCGGTGGTAGAGGTGCTGTTATTACTAAAAGAGTAGTAGACCAGTGGAAAGATCAAAAACTACCCGATGGAGTCTTTACTATGTTAGACGGTTCAACAAAAACTTTTAAGGATTTTGAAGGCGAATTATTGGTAATCAATTTTTGGTATATCAACTGCGGTCCCTGTATTGCAGAAATGCCATATTTAAATGATTTAGTCGAAACCTACAAAGATGAAAAAATAAAGTTCTTAGCATTAAGCTTTGATAGTATTCCAGATATTACCAATTTTTTAAAAAGAACAGATTTTACATATATGCAAGCAGGTATCGATCGAGCATTTATGTATGATTTTACACCAGTCTCTCCAGCGCATTTTATCGTCGATAAGGGGGGTATTGTTCGTGATATATTAATTGGAGCACCTAGAAATACTTCAGAGATTTACAATCGCCTAGTTTCAGTTATCGAAAAAAATAAAAAATAAATTCTTAATCACTCATTCATGTAGTAATTTTATAGCATGAAGAGAATTCTTATTATCTTATTACTCATTTTTCCAACATTGTTACTGTCACAAACACATTTAGTAATACCTGGAAAAACATCTACAACAGTATCCTTTGGACGTGATCAAAATATAGATTTTTTTGGAGAAGGAAAGTTTGTTAGAAGTAGTTATGGAAATAAAATTAATGTTGGATATGTATACAAAGGTCTAGTCGGTTTAGACTTTTCATATGGATATTCGTATTTTGATCGTAAAGACACTTACACCTTTGACTTAACAGGAGAGCAATCAAATCCAGATGGCGATCCTAAATTTAATTTTACTGAATCTTTCAGAAGCGATAATCCTAATGTTGGCGATAAGAGCTTTTCTCTTGGAGCTACCTATTACTTTGATCCCGCTGAATTTCAGCAGTTAAAAGTTGTAACTTTATCTTTAGGATTGAGATATAGCAGCTCAAACTTTAGTAGTTCTGTGCTCGATAGTCTAGATCAAGACTTCTACGGAAAATCTTATGCAATTGAGTTTGGTGTAAGTAAAGAATTCATGACTGATGCGAATTTTGTGATAATCCCAAGACTAAATATTAATATGATTAATGAAAAAAATATCTATGACTCTTTATTAGAAGAAGACGGTACAACATCTTTTAACAGCTCTACTGTGTATACAGAATTAGCAGTACCATTTATTTTTGAACCTGGAGTTATTACAAATCAAAACTCAATTACAGAATTCTTTGTTGAACCAAGTATAGCCAACAAATATGGCACTACACATATTGGGATTAAGTTTGGTTTTCTATTTAACTAGTCTTTAAGGTTGCTTTGACGACTCAATTTAATATTCATAAAGATATATCTAAAGCTGAAACACTTCCATCATCTTTTTACAAAAGCCAAGATGTCTTTGATCAAGTAAGAGAAAATATTTTTTTAAAATCATGGCAATGGCTTGGAGATAATTCTTCTCTAAAATTAACAAATTCGATTCAACCCCTTACTTTGTTAGATGGATTTTTAACAGAGCCTATACTTCTTACAAGGGATAAAGAGGGTAGTATCAATTGTATGACAAATGTTTGCACTCATAGAGGGCATATTTTAGCCCTAGGTCCTGGCAAATCAAAAAATATTACATGCGCATATCATGGGAGGTCGTTTGATTTAAATGGAAATTTTAAATCAATGCCAGAGTTTAAAGAAGCAAAAGACTTTCCACGAGAATGTGATAATTTATATAAGTTTCCTCTAGGAGAGTGGGGCCCATTTCTATTTGCGGGTCTAAATCCTTCTTTTGATTTTAAAGAAGTACTTGCTCCAATCAATGAAAGAATTGGATTCTTACCGTTAGAGCAATTTTCGTTTGATGCTAGTATGTCTAAGGACTATTTAATACAAGCGCACTGGGCATTATATTGCGATAATTACCTAGAAGGCTTTCATATTCCTTTTGTTCATGAAGGATTAAATAAAGTATTAGACTATGGCAACTATACTACTGAATTACATAAATATTCTAGTTTACAAGTTGGATACTCAGATAAATCAAATGAAACATTCAACCTACCAAAAGACCATATTGACTATGGAAAGCAAGTAGCTGCATATTACTACTGGGTTTTCCCAAATATGATGTTCAATTTTTATCCATGGGGATTATCGGTAAATATTGTCAAGCCAATTAGTACCAATCGTACAAAAGTTTCTTTTCTTACTTACGTATATGATCCTAGTAAACTTCATAAGGGAGCCGGGAATGATATTGATAAAGTTGAAAGGGAAGATGAATTTATTGTAGAGAATGAAAGTAAAGGTATTCAGTCTTCATTCTATCAATCTGGAAGATTTTCTCCCACTAGAGAAAAAGGCGTCCATCATTTCCAAAGACTAATTGCTCAATTTTTAGATAAATAATCTAAAGTTATAATTTTTTGATTGATTAAAAAGATAAAGGGCGAGAGATGAATGTTCAGAGTTTGAAGGTACAAATAATGTAATATCTAACGTTTTGAACTAATCAAGGATTTCCCCCGCCCTAACTAACTTTCATATTGACATAAAGAATATAGTATACTTTTATTTAAAAAAACAACAAAAACCGACTGGTCGGTTTATTAATTGTTTTAATGACTACAATTAGCAATTATAAAGGGAGATAAAAAGGTGTAGCCCGTAGGAGGATCGAACTCCTATTGCATGGATGAAAACCATGAGTCCTAACCATTAGACGAACGGGCCAAAAACGTAGCAAAATATAGAGCTAAGATATTATTTTTACAATAGCCTTTCTTTATTAGGCATTTACATCTAAAGCATCTAATAGCTGACCATTCTCATGCATATCTACTGCAATGTCACAACCGCCAAGCAATTTACCCTTAACAAATAATTGAGGGAATGTAGGCCATCCTGATAGTTCTGATAATGCTACTTTCATATCTGGATTTTCCAAGATATTTACATCCTGAAATTCAACTCCATAATGATTAAGCAAATTCACAACAGTTTTGGAAAAACCACACTGAGGCATGTCTTTAGTTCCTTTTAAAAATAAGACAATTGCGTTTTCAGCTATAATTTTTTTGAATTCTTCTTTAAAGTTCATAGTTTAATTTATTAATTAAATTTTAAAATTAAAGAGGTAAAAAATAAAATGAGAATATTCTCTTGGAATGTTAATGGTGTAAGAGCAATCGAGAAAAAAGGAATGTTAGATTGGGTAGATGCTACCTCTCCTGATATCCTATGTATTCAAGAAACAAAAGCTCATTTTGAACAATTACCTGATAGCCTACAGAATATAGAAGGATATCATGGATATTGGCATTCTGGAGAAAAAAAAGGATATAGTGGCGTAGCTACTTTTTCAAAACAAGAACCTTTACATGTTCAATATGGTCTTGGTATTGAAAAGTATGATAGAGAAGGAAGAGTCTTAATTACAGAGTTTGAAGATTTTTTATTGTACAATATTTATTTTCCAAATGGACAAAAAGACGAGCATCGCTTACAATATAAATTAGATTTTTATGATGACTTGTTAGAAATTTTAAATGAACAGGTAGCTTCTGGAGTAAATGTCCTGGTGGGCGGAGATTGGAATACAGCTCATCAAGCCATTGATTTAGCTAACCCAAAAGCTAATAAAAATAATTCTGGATTTATGGCAGTCGAAAGAGCTCAAATTGATACTTATATTGAAAATGGATATGTAGATACTTTTAGATTATTTCACGATGAGCCAGATCGTTACTCTTGGTGGACATATCGATTTGGTGCTCGCCAACGTAATATTGGTTGGAGGATAGATGGATTTTTTACTAATGAAGAATTTATAGAAAGCATTACAGACGCAGAAATACATGAAGACGTGATGGGATCAGATCATTGCCCAGTATCAATTGAGTTAATTGACAATTTCTAAAATAGAAAAATATAGACTAGATGTATGCCCAACTCTTTCTCCGTTTAAGCTATCAGGAAATTGAAATACAATTGAGTCTTTAATAGTATTATCGTATGGATCAAAATCATATTTTTTAAATTGGGAATCAAACTCTTTTAGATTTCTCCATTGGACGTGCTTGTTAGTAAATCCATTTTCAAATTCATTATCCAAACTGTTGATAGTTTCAGAGCAACGCTTATTAAATATTGACTCATAAGCTCTAACAAAGAAAGGAACCTTTTCACGTTCATAGTATACGGGAGTAGCCACGGTATTGAACGTAATTTTATCATTATAAGCAAAGGACTGATTGGTGAACATTACGACACTGCCACCCATGCTATGGCCAATAACTTGCCAATCATCAACCTCTGGATGCTGTGTGATTAAATTTTGTAATTCAACTGAAAATTCTTGAGATACTTTGCTGGGGCAATCATTCCAGTCATATTTATAGAAAAATGTTGATATATCTTCTTTAATTAAAAAATTAAATGGCTGTACCCATTCATGATGAATTTGAACCCAATAGATTGGATAGAATCCATGTACCCCTACTATTGCTTTAGTCCGATCATTTTCATGAATAATATTCATCCCATTAGGAATCTTTTTAAGATCTTTATATGAATCAAATTTATCTTGAGCAGTAGATGTGCTAAAGAATAAAGATAAAATAATTAGAATAATTAGTCTTTGATTTCTCATTGTATAATATTGAAATTGCTAAAATGAGCGCTAAGATACAATTAGTAAAAACAGAAGCAGATTATAGCATTGTTCTTGATATTAGAAGAACTGTATTTATCGAGGAGCAAAATGTTCCAGAAAGCTTAGAAATTGAGAATGAAGATGAATCATTCCACGTACTGGCTTTGAAAAATAATTTTCCAGTCGGAACTGGAAGATGGAGAAAAACTGATAAAGGATATAAGCTAGAACGCTTTGCAGTATTAAAAGAATTCAGAAGTAAGGGTTTTGGTAGAGAGATTGTAAAGTTTGTTTTATCTCAGATTCCACCTGACACTATGATATATTTACATGCACAAGAAAGTGTTATAAAATTTTATAAAGATTTAGGATTTACAATTATTGGCAGTACATTTATTGAAGCTGACATAGTGCATGCAAAAATGGTTTATAAAACAGTATTATAGTGTATAAAAAATGAATCAATCTTCACATATTCGTCTATTCAAAATCATATTAACCTATTGGCCTTTATTAATTGCCTCTAGTATAGCAGCCATTATTTTTGTCTTATTTAATAGTGCCTCTATTTGGATAACGGCAACAATGATTAATAACGTATTAATTGATTTCAATGCTCTGGATGCAGAAAACAGTCGATTGTTGGCATTAGAAAGCTTGTCTGCAAATGAAAAATTAAAATTATTCTCAAATAACTTACTTCTAAAGAAAACAGCAATTGATACAGTTTCAGCTGTTTGCGTTGCCTTGATAGCAGTATTTACATTTAAAAATATTGCACTATATATCAAGAATATTACCCTATCTATTATTCAGTTTAAGCTTATCAGAGATCTCAGAAATAAGTTATATGAACATCTCCACTACTTATCTCTGTCTTATTTTAATAAAAATAAGTCGGGTAAACTGACATCTGTCCTTGTTAGCGATATTGATAATATGAAAAATTCATTATCTACTAGTTTTCAGAAATTATTTGTAGAGCCTATCAATATTTTAACATTTTTAATATTGCTTTTTATCATCAGTCCAAAATTAGCTAGTATTGCAATAACAGTTGTTCCTTTGAGTGGTGTTATTATTTTTGGTATTGCGAGGAGTATTAGAAGGCGCGCAGCAAGAACCCAAGAACAATTAGCAGGGATTACCTCTGTTATAGCTGAAACTCTAGGTTCAATAAGAATTGTTAACGCATTTGCTATGAAAGCATATGAAGTAAAGCGATTCTCTAGTGAGACACAAAAATATTATAAATTAATGCTTAGAAAAGATATTCTAAGATTAGTCTCATCTCCTGTATCAGAAATTGTGGGAGCATCGATTGCAGCATTATTATTATGGGTAGGAGCGCGCGATGTTTTATTGGCTCAGTCTATTACTTCAGAAGATTTTATACGATTTATCCTATTATTATTCAGCTTATTTGGACCAATGAAAAATCTTAGTAATGTATTTAATGAGTTGCAGAATGGATTAGCATCTGCTGACAGAGTCTTTTCTATTCTAGATGTTAAATCTGATATTACGAATGCTCCAAGTGCCTTACATATTGATAGCTTAAAAAAAGATATTGTGTTCAAGGATGTAAGTTTCCATTACGGTAATAAAGATGAAGAGGTATTAAGCAATATCAACCTTTCTATTAAGTCAGGTGAAATTATAGCACTTGTTGGCCCTAGTGGTGGAGGAAAATCTACTTTAGTAGATTTAATGCCTAGATTTTATGACACTATCAAGGGATCAATTTCTATAGATAACAATAATATTAAAGATATTGATATTACTTCATTGAGATCATTAATGGGAATTGTCACACAAGAAACATTCTTATTTAATGATACTGTAAAAGCTAATATTTCCTATGGAGTAGAATCGATTGGATATGACACGATTAAAGCGGCTGCAGTTGCAGCAAATGCACATGATTTTATTGAGAAACTTCCTGATGGTTATGACACTGTTATTGGAGAAAGAGGTGTTTCATTATCAGGAGGACAAAGACAACGTGTTGCTATTGCACGTGCGCTAGTCAAGAACCCACCAATCTTAATTTTAGATGAAGCAACATCTTCATTGGATACAGAATCAGAGAAAAAGGTACAGCAAGCTATTGAAAAATTAATGCGTAATCGTACGGTTATTGTAATAGCACATAGGCTCTCTACTGTCCATAATGCAGATAAGATTATTGTCCTTGATAAAGGGAAAATTGTTGATCAAGGTAGTCATCAAGAGCTAATTAATAGAGACGGTATATATAAACAATTATACAATATGCAATTTCAAACTTAAATTGAGGCACTATTATGGGGAAATTAAAAGAAAATTTAGCAAAAAAAATACCTGACTGGCGATATAACTATCGACAGCTTCTTGATGAAAAAGGTGACCATGTCACGAGTACAGTCACTATAGAAAAAGCTTTTTCTGGTATGCGAGGAGTAAAAGGAATGATATGTGATACTTCATCTGTTACAGCAGATGCTGGATTACATGTTAGAGGTCATCATATACTTGATCTGGTTCATATTAAACCAGAAGAAGTTCTTTATTTAATGCTTATTGGAGAATTGCCTAATAAGGAAGAATTAGCAGATCTACAAAAATGTTTACACTCTAGAAGTGAAGTACCACAGTATGTTTGGGATGTATTAAATAGCATGCCAAAAGATTCACATCCTATGGCAATGTTTAATACTGCAATTTTAACTATGCAGAAGGAAAGTAAATTTGCATCAGCTTACGATTTAGTAGTTTCAAAAAATGACTATTGGGAAACTACTCTTGAAGATGGTTTAAATATTATTGCAAAGCTTCCCGCTATTGCAGCAGGAATCTATCGATTAAGATTTGATAAAGGCGAAAGATTAGAGCATGCAGGCTCTGAAGATTGGTCTGAAAGTTTCTTGCAAATGATGGGATTTGAAGAGTCTGAAGATAGACTAAAAATGATGCAACTCTATTTAATGTTGCACTGCGATCATGAAGGCGGCAATGTCAGCACGTTTAGCGCACTGACAGTTAATTCCGCTTTGTCTGATCCTTACTATTCTTTATCTGCAGGCCTTAATGGCTTAGCGGGTCCTTTGCATGGATTGGCAAATCAAAATAATTTGAAATTTGTATTAGATATTGTAAATCATTTTAAGGGAGTGCCAAGCGATAAAGATTTAAAGGCATTTGCTTGGGATCGATTAAACTCAGGAAAAGTAATCCCTGGATATGGCCATGCCGTATTGAGATGTCCTGATCCAAGATTTACAGCATTTATGGGATTTGGTAAAGATCATATCAATGACAGTGAAGTTTTTGAGGTGGTAACCAAATTATTTGATATCATTCCTGATGTATTAAAAGAGCATGGAAAAGCTAAAAATCCATGGCCAAATGTTGATGCCGCTTCTGGATCATTATTACATTACTACGGATTAAAAGAATTTGAATTCTATACTGTTTTATTCAGCATGTCCAGATCATTGGGTATTGTATCACAGCTGGTATTAAGTCGTGCAATGGGACTTCCATTAACACGACCAAAGTCTTTGACCTTTGATGCTTTAAATCAGCTATAAGCATTAATGCTAAAAAAGGATAAAGTTCATTTTATTATAAATCATCTTGATAAAATCTACCCTGAGGTTTCAGCGCCTTTAAAACATTCCAATCATTATACGTTATTAATTGCAGTCTTATTATCAGCAAATACAACCGATAAATCAGTAAATAAAGTAACCCCAACTCTATTCAGTAAAGCAAATACGCCGCAACAAATGATCACATTAGATTATGATACTATTTATAATATTATTAGGCCATGCGGGTTAGGTCCAGCTAAGTCAAAAGCAATTTTAGGATTATCCCATATGTTGGTTGATCAATATAACGGAAGAGTTCCTAAAGATTTTGCAGCGTTGGAGTCTTTCCCGGGCGTAGGTCATAAAACTGCTTCTGTTGTAATGTCTCAAGCATTTGATGTTCCTGCATTTGCTGTTGACACACATGTACATCGATTAATGTACAGGTGGGGGTTATCTTCAGGTAAGAACGTTAAACAAACAGAAAAAGACGCAAAGAGACTATTCCCAAAAAATAAATGGAGTAAGCTTCATCTTCAAATTATATTCTATGGCAGAGATTATTGTACTGCTAAAAATTTTAATCCAGAAAAATGTCCAATCACTTCAGTAGTTGGAAGAAGGTCTTTATTTAGATAAATTATCTATTCAAATGGGAAAGAAAAATAATATATATCTAACAAAAGTATTTACTTTTGCAGCAGCGCACCAATATGGAAATGAAAAATGGTCTGAGGAAAAAAACTTAGAAGTGTTTGGAAAAGACGCGAGAGTGCATGGTCATAATTATACATTACATGTTACGGTTACTGGAGATGTAGATCCAGATACAGGATTTTTAGTAGATCTAGGTCATTTAAAGACAATTGTAAAGAAGTATGTTGTATCAGTATTAGATCATTCTCAATTTGAAAAAGATATTCCTTGGTTTGAAGGGAAACAACCTTCAATAGAAAATTTAGTAGTTTTTATTTGGGATACTATTTCTAAGTATTTAGAAGGATGCACTTTGCATCACATTCGCATAGTCGAAACACCGACTATTTATACAGACTATTATGGGGGTAATAGTGAATGATTTTCAAGAAAGATTTTATTTAATTTTAACTGGTATTTTTATTGCATCTCTCGTGGCATGCAATCTTATTTTTCAGAAGTTTTTTACCTGGAATTTTCTTGGAATGACATTTGAGTTATCTGTGGGTATTATTGCATACCCTGTAACATTCTTAGTGACTGATTTAATTTCTGAGCTTTATGGCCAAAAGCGTGCAAATCAAGTAGTGGTATCTGGTTTTTTTGCTAGTATTTTTACAACCTTATTAGTGATGGTTTCTATGAATCCTACTGCCGCAGAATGGTCTCCAATAGATAACGAAACATTTACAAAAGTTTTTGGGCTGACTGGTCCTGCCTTTTTTGCATCTATGGTAGCATATTTGACTGCACAATTAATAGATGTGAGAATATTTCATTTTTGGAAACGCCTTACTAAAGGAAAACATTTATGGCTTAGAAATAATGCGTCTACGATGTTTTCTCAATTAGTAGATACATCAGTCATTCTAGTTATTCTTTGTTCAGCTGGTGTTATTGGTTGGGAGCGTTTTTATAGTTTATGGATGATGGGATGGCTATTTAAGGTCTTAGTTGCACTATTTGACACCCCAATCATTTATTTTTGTTTATGGGCATTAAAAGATAAAATTCAACCTACAAGTTATTTAGAGGAGCACTAATGGAAGAAAAAGATAAAAAACATTTAGAAAAAATTACCGAACAACTATTAAAATCTATTGGAGAAGATCCAACCAGGGAAGGATTGTTGAAAACACCACAAAGAGTGGCAAAATCTTGGGAATTTCTATCGCAAGGATACAACGAAGATCTCGATACATTAATTAATGATGCTATCTTTAACGAATCTGCAAAAGATATGGTCATTGTAAAGAATATAGAGTTCTACAGTCTTTGTGAACATCACCTTATCCCATTTTACGGAAAAGCACATGTTGCATATATTCCTAATGGAAAAATTATTGGCCTTTCAAAAATTCCACGAATTATTGATCATTATTCTAAAAGGTTGCAAGTGCAAGAACGTCTTACCAATCAGATTGCCAATACTATCCAAGATATTTTACAACCCAAAGGAGTGGCAGTTGTAATGGAAGGTAAGCATTTTTGTATGTTAATGCGCGGAGTTCAAAAACAAAATAGCGTTGCAACAACAAGTGCAATGTTAGGCTCCTTTAAAGAGAAAGATACCACAAGAAATGAATTCTTAAACTTAGTACAAACAAATAACATATAAACGTAAGAGAGAAACTGTTGAATAAGTATGATTTAGTTATTTTAGGCGGAGGTCCTGGAGGATATAACGCTGCATTTCGTGCTGCTGAATTAGGAAAGAAAGTCGCAATCGTAGATGATAACAACTTAGGAGGCGTCTGTCTTAATTGGGGGTGTATTCCAACTAAATCACTATTAAAAAATGCAGAAGCAATGGACCTAATTAATGCATCTGAATTGTATGGTATTTCTGTAAAAGATATTACAGTAGACTTTAATTTTATTATTAATAAAAGCGTTAAAGCAAGACAGCGCTTATCGCGAGGATTACATCATCAAGTCAAAAAAAATAATATAGATTTTCACGCAGGATTTGGAACATTTACCGATAAGAATACTATGATAGTTAATGATATATCCATTACTGGAGAAACATTTATTATTGCAACAGGGTCTAAACCAAGAACATTACCCAACTTAGATGCAGATCAGGATAAAATTGTGTATGCAAAAGATATCTTTCAGATGACATCTATTCCTAAATCAATGACAATTATTGGAGCAGGGGCTATTGGAGTAGAGTTTGCATATTTCTTCAATAGTTTTGGAACTCAGGTGACGCTCATTGAAGCAGAAGAGACTATCCTTCCGCATGAAGACAAAGAAGTCTCCCATTGGGTTGAAAAAACCTTTAAGAAGAAAAAAATTAATGTTCTAACGAATACTTTAGCTAAAAAAATTGATGATGAAAAAATATTAATCTCAGTTGGGGTAGAAGGAAATTCTATGGGAATGGGATTAGAAGAATTAGGAATAGAACTGTCTGCCAGTAATCATATTATTGTAGATAAAAATGGAAAAACAAATATTGATAATATCTATGCAGTAGGAGATGTAATTGGTGCACCATGGCTTGCTCATGTTTCTGCAGCAGAAGGTCTTTATGTGGCAGAGCATCTTTGTGGATTAAATCCAAGAGAGATTAATTATAATAGTATTCCCGCTTGTACTTATTCAAAACCAGAAGTCGCTTCCATTGGATCTACAGAGCAACAATTAATAGAAGATGGAATAGATTTTAAAGTTGCTAAATCATTTTTTATTGCGAACGGAAAAGCGGTTGCTGTGGGGTCCACTGATGGATTTATAAAAATACTAGTTGGAAAGAATGGACATATTTTAGGCGCACATATTGTGGGATCGAACGCTACAGAAATGATTTCAGAATTCAGTATCATCAAATCAAATAACTTAACAATTGATAGTATATTCAATGCTATTCATCCTCACCCTACTTTTTCTGAAGCTATATTTGAAACATTATTACAGTTAAAGTAAATGGAGATAACTGTCAAAGACTTAGGGCTATGTAACTATAGCACAACCCTATCTAAGCAAGAGCTTACACGGGAAAAACTAATTCAGAATAAAGGAAAGAATACTTTATTCTTAGTTGAGCATGATCATATTTACACCCTTGGGAAAAATGCTAATCCTAAAAATATCTTAAAAGATAATTGTGAAATCATTCAAACAGATCGCGGTGGAGATGTTACGTATCATGGTCCTGGTCAACTAGTAGGTTATCCAATAATAGATCTAAGAAAGACAGAAATGGGAATTAAGTCTTATGTAAAAAATATTGAATCATTACTTATTGCTACGCTGAATGATTACTCTATCAATGCGCATACAAAAGACAATCAACCTGGAGTATGGATTCAAAATAAAAAGATTGGTAGTATTGGTATTCATGTATCTCGTGGAGTTACCACCCATGGATTTTCTTTAAATGTAAATACGGATATGAACTATTTTTCTAATATTATTTCTTGTGGGATTGACGATGTTTTAATGACATCCATGGAGAAAGAACTTGGAACAAATTTTTTTATGAATGATATTAAACAGTCAATTATAAAACATTTTAATCAACTATTTAGAGCATAATGATTCGAGCAGGACTACATAAACCAAAAATTAATATTACAACTGATGAAAATTATAAGTCAGTTAAGAGAATGGTGCAAAAAAGTTATCTTAATACTGTTTGCGCTGAAGCAAGATGTCCAAATATTTATGAGTGCTGGAGTCGCAAAACAGCTACCTTAATGATCTTGGGAGATACTTGTACTCGAGGATGCGGTTTTTGCTCTATCAAGACAGGAAAACCTACTTGGGATGACCCTCTTGAACCGTATCGTGTAGCACAAGCAGTACAAAAAATGCAATTAAGGCATGTCGTTATCACGTCGGTAGATCGAGACGATCTCAAGGGTGATTATGGTTCTACGATATGGGCACAAACAATTAATACTACTCGAAAATTAAATCCAAAATGTACTATAGAGGTATTAACTCCAGATTTTCAGGGAAATAAAAAAGCGTTAAAAACAGTATTCGATTCAAAGCCAGATATATTTAGTCATAACGTTGAATGCGTAGAAAGGGTTAGTAAGGGAGTCAGAGCTCAAGCAAATTGGCAACGCTCACTAGATGTACTTAAAGAGTCAATAGACTATGGACTACGTACTAAAACAGGCATTATGGTTGGATTGGGAGAAACTGAAAAAGAAGTAAAAGATACTATGGTGCAAATCGCAGATTTAGGAGTACAGATTTTTACAATCGGTCAATATTTGCAACCAACAAAGAAACATTTAAAAGTAGAAAAATATGTTTCAAAAGAAAAATTTGAAGAATATAAAGTTTTTGGTAAATCAATTGGTTTTAAAATAGTGGAGTCTGGTCCATTAGTGAGAAGTTCTTATCGCGCAGATGAGCAAGCTCGCACTATATTTAGCAACAATGAATAAAGTTATATTATATGCAGTTATTATTGGTACATGTTTTTTTGTATCCCACATATCTATTAACGGTACGAATGAGTTTATAGGTAGAGAATTGGTAAAAAATATTTCCTATAAATTACCAGATGGATGGGTTGCATCAAGCTCAGATAAACAGTTTCGCTTATTAGAGATAAACTTAAAAGATAATAGTGATTTTTCGCTCGTCGTATTTAACAATATTCAAGGGACAGCAGATCAGAATATAGATCGTTGGATTGGTCAATTCAAACAAGACCAATCATTAAATAAAGACAATATTGTCATTAAAAGAGATAGTTTAGATAGCAAGTATGTTACATCAATTGAAATGTATGGTACTTATGAAGTTCCTACAATGGGGAACAATACAGCTCCAACAGTTGTTCAATCTAATTATGGCCTCTTAGGAGGAGTTGTAGAATTTCCTAATAGCTTATATTTTCTAAAAGCGGTAGGAAATGAGGAGTTAATAAAAGCAAGTTCTATGTCTTTTGAAGAGTTTTTATATTCAATTGAACTAAATTAGCAGACTTTATTGCCATTTTGGCATGGTTTTGATGAATTTTTATAGTTTTAGGTTATATTTGATATAAGGCATAGTTTTTGCATCAATAGTAGTAGGAAAAAAAATATGGACACAATAGAAAAAAAATATCCAGTAATGCCGTTAAAGAATACGGTATTATTCCCTCAACAGGTTATTCCTATTTATGTAGGAAGAAAAAAGTCGCTAAAGCTGATTGAAGACTTAGATCCAGAGAATAAATATTTGGTAGTAGTCGCACAGCAAGATGGTTCAGTGGAAGATCCAAAAGAGCAAGATTTATACTCTTATGGTACATTGGCCTTAGTATTAAAGACTTTTGATATGCCAGATAATAGTAAATCTGCTATTGTACAAGGAGTAGATAGAGTAAAGATTCTAAAATATGAACAAGGTGATGATTATTTTATTGCTGACATAGAAAGAATTGCAGAATCAATTACCACTCCGGATGTCCAAGTTGAAGCCTTGGCTAAAAGTTTAAAAAGTTCATTTACTGAACTAATAAAAATTTCTCCAAATCTAAATGAAGAGCATGCAGGGATGTTATCGAATATTGATCGCCCTTCTAGACTTGCTGATAGAGCAACCTCTCTTTTATCTGTATCAAATTCAGAAAAACAAGAAGTATTAGAAGAGTTAGATATTAGAAAACGTGTTGAAATTGCGATTAATTTATTACAGAAAGAAATACAGCGTATTAAGCTGGGAGAAGAAATTCAAACAGAAGTTCAAGATGAGATTTCTAAGACTCAAAGAGAATACTATCTAAGAGAGCAGATGAAAACTATTCAAAAAGAACTAGGTGAAGATAATCAAACTGTAGAATTAGATGAGTTAGCACAAAAAATTGATGATGTTAAGATGAGTAAAGAAGCTACTAAGGTAGCTCATAAGGAATTAGATCGTCTTGGAAGAATTTCACCACAATCACCTGAGTATTCTGTTGCAAGAACTTACTTAGAATGGTTAACAGATTTGCCATGGAGTAAATCTAGTAAAGATAATTTAAATATTAAAAAAGCCAGTAAAACGCTTAACGAAGATCACTATGGTCTGGAAAAAGTTAAAGAGCGTGTATTGGAATATTTAGCAGTGAGATCTCTGAAAAAGAAAGTGACCAAAAATGATACAGTTAGAGGACCTATTCTTTGTTTTACAGGCCCTCCAGGTGTAGGTAAAACTTCTTTAGGGAAGTCTATTGCTAAATCAATGGGTAGAGAATTTGTTCGTATTTCTCTCGGTGGAGTAAGAGATGAAGCGGAAATTAGAGGGCATAGACGTACCTATATCGGAGCATTACCTGGTAGAATTATTCAGTCATTAAAAAAAGCTAAAACTAATAATCCGGTCTTTATGTTGGATGAAATTGATAAACTAGGTTCAGATTTTAGAGGCGATCCTTCTTCAGCAATGCTTGAAGTTTTAGATCCAGAACAAAATCATGCATTTAGCGATCATTATTTAGAAGTAGATTTTGATTTAAGTAAAGTCATGTTTATTTCTACGGCAAATTATCCTGATAATATCCCTCATGCACTATATGACCGTATGGAAATGTTAGATTTCAGAGGATATATTGACGATGAAAAAGTTAAGATTGCTGAAAAACATTTAATTCCAAAGCAAATTACAGAAAATGGATTAACTGCGAAACAAGTGAAGTTTAATGAAGCTGGTATTAAGGAAGTTATCCGTTCTTATACAAGAGAATCTGGAGTAAGAAGCTTAGAAAGAGAAATTGCTAATGTGCTTAGAAAGATTGCGGTAGACGTAGTAAATAAAAAAGTGAAAACAGTGACTATCGCTAAGAAAGCTGTCAATGACTACTTAGGGATTCCTAAGTTTCAATCTGATTTAGCAGAACGTACTACTAAACCGGGCGTAGTGACAGGAATGGCATGGACTGCTGCAGGTGGAGATATTTTATTTGTAGAATCAAGCAAGATGAGAGGAAAAGGGTTACTTACCTTGACTGGTCAATTGGGTGATGTTATGAAAGAGTCTGCTGCTGCTGCATTTACATATGTCAAATCACATACAGACATTTTAGGATTAAAAGAAGATTTTGCAGAAAAAATGGACATCCATGTTCATTGTCCAGCTGGAGCTATTCCAAAAGATGGTCCTTCGGCGGGTGTAGGAATGTTTACCTCATTGGTATCTTTATTAACAGATAAGCCAGTAAAGAGTAAACTTTCTATGACTGGAGAAATTACGTTAAGAGGAAATGTCCTTGCTATTGGCGGTGTTAAAGAAAAAGTAACAGCTGCTCATCGCGCAGGTATTAGAACAATTATACTTCCTTTTGCAAATAAGCGTGACTTAGAAGAGATTCCGGCACATATCAAAAAAGATTTAAAATTTCACTTCGCAAAAGAAGTGATGGATGTGATCGATGTGGCAATCCCGGATCTTAAAAAGTAATTTGTTGGATTATTTAATCTAAAAATTTAATTTCACTCACTTTTGGGGCGATTAGCTCAGCTGGTCAGAGCGCCTGCTTTACACGCAGGACGTCGGGAGTTCGAATCTCTCATCGCCCACGTGTTCTATGAACGCATACTTTGACGAGAAATAAGGGGCTACTTCGGTAGCCCTTTGTTTATCAGTTCATACATAAATAATGACAAGTGACGACAAAAAGTATGACTACAATTATGACTACACCTTATTATTATATCTCAACCTTGTTATAAATTGGAATTTTCAACCTAATTATATAAACCTAAACAAGATATCGAGGGGGTAGGTAACATATATAAAAGACACACACATTCTAAAATAATTTTTGTAAGTTTTTATATGTTTGCTTACTTCTATACATTACTAGCATTTGGTATTATATATTTTGGATTTAAAAGTCTTAACGATTTAGAAGATAAAAAATATTACCGCATTTCAATTTTTTTAACAATTGCAATATTTGCACTGATAACCTATGAGTTAGGATTTGCTAAATCACCAGGTTGGTCACCAACCGAAAAATCAGAATTTATAGAAAGCTGTGTAGATGGAGCAAGCGGAAGTATGACTCGTTCGGAAGCTAGTAAATACTGTAATTGTGTTCTTAATGATTTAATGGAAGATTATGATACTCCTGAAGATGCATTGAATGTTGACGTTTTTTCGTATGCAATTGAATGTTTATAATATTAGTATCTGTTAATTAATCCAACTTTCTAAATTTTCAACCTAATTATATAAACCTAAACAAGATATCGAGGGGGGTAGGTAACATATATAAAAGGCACTCTTAACAGCGATGGTAGTTTTCAATTCGATTCAATATCTAGACCACTAGAATCTTTAGTCGATTAATCCTCATCTTATTATTCCAATAGACATCTACTCTGAATAATCGTTAGATTTGTTGATTATGAAAAGATATAAAATTTATAAAAGTCCTCTTGGTATGATAGAAGCTGTTAAGACTGGTTGGTCTTGGCCAGGTTTCTTTTTTACTCTCATTTGGTTATTAGTAAAAAAATTATATGTAACAGCTGGAATGGTTTTTTTGATAGCGATTATAATAGGATTTGTAGAGTTTGAAACTGGAGGAACAGTTCTTTCTTCATTTTATAATCTTTCTATTGGATTAATAGTTGGATTGAAGGGAAATCAATGGAGAATAAAGAATCTTGTTAGTCGTGGATTTATTTTTAAGACTACAGTAAGTGCTAAAACTCCTGAAGGTGCACTTGCATCATATACAACGAACACTAATGAATAAATAATCTCTCAAATCTTCCCAAATCTTATTATTCCAATAATTATTCCTTATATTTGTTCATATGGCCTACTGGGATAAAATGAAAGATGCTTATCATTTGAAAAAGAAATTTGAAAAAATGAGTAAAGATGAAATTATTAATAAATATGCAGGTGAAATGTATGACAGAGAAAGTGAATACATACAGACAGTAGAAAAGTATGAAAGAACTATCCTCGAACTTAAAAATCAAATTAAGGCACTAAAAAAATAATGGGAATTTTTGACATTTTTAAATCAAAAAAAGAAGGTGTTCATACAACTGATATTAAATTATCTTATCCTGGACATTATTCTGGTGAATTTTATAACACAGTCGGTACAATGGAGGCACATTACAAAAATGATATACTTCACGGTCCATTTAAATGTTATGATGAAGATAATGTCTTAATTCAAGAAGGAAAATATTTAATGGGTAATTTATTTGGTGAGATTGTTGGTTATCATTTGAATGGAGATATTAAATATAAAAGGAATTATAATGAGTTTGGAAACAGCATTGGAAAAGAACTTCGTTATCAGCGTGGAAATAAACTTGTAGAATCTGGATATTATTGTAACTGCTGTGAAGGAGGATTGCAGCAACAACATGGTGTTTGGAAAGAATATGACAATGAAGGCAGGGTTATAATAGAAGGAAATTTCGACCACGGTCATAAAGATGGCCTTTTTATAAGTTATAAATATAAAGGTAGTACTAAGAAACCAATCAAAGATTATTCAATATTATATGGATATGACCCTAATGCATCTAATTGGCAATTATCTGAAAGAGTCCTTGAAAAAAAAGTTTATCTATCAAATGGTAAGATAAAAAATGTAAAGAAACTAACGGAAAAGATTGGTGATGATGTTATGGATTACAGATATATTAGTGACGTTAATTTTGATAATTTAGGTCGCTATATTGCAAACGGTAATTAAGACAAGGAGAAAATTATGAAAAAACTAATAATTATTTTGATGTTTATGGGACCTTTATTGCTCTTATCTTGTGATAATAGAACTGATGAAGAAAAGAAATTAGAACTTGATAATCTTTATTCTTCAATAAAATCTATCCCTTCTTCTATGCCTTGTGAAAATTTAAAAGGATACCAAAAATTAAAGTCCCGTGACATACAGTATGGAATGAATATTTATAAAGATATTTATGAAGTAAAAATAAAAGATTATGAAAAAAAATGCTTAAAAATTCAGGAAGAAAAAAGACTAGAAGAATTAAGAGTAGCAGAACTTAAAAAGCTTGGTGATTGGACAGTAGGAAATTATGTTGATGAATTTGGAGATGATACAGGTGAACATTTTATGCAAATTAAATCTCGTGGAACATTTTCAAATACTGCAACTCAAAATTCATCACTTAATGTCACTCTAATGTATGACAAAAAAGAGCGACCATGGTTTAGATTCTATGAATATGCTGGTAGTAATCCAATTAAAGGTTATTATAGTAAAGAGCATTTATTCCCATGTAAAGTGAAATCAGGTGATATAGTTTTTAATTTAAATCTAAAATTAACTAAAGGTGGAAGCGCTCTTACTATTAGAGAATATATAGGGAAATCTGAAAGAAAAATCTGGAAAGATTACACAGATGCCACTGATAAGCTTATAAATGAAATGAAAAAAGGTAGTCTTGTTAAATTTTCGTGTTTCGATATGGAGTCTACAGCTTCAACCTATAGATTTGATTTAGATTTTTCTTACTATGAAAATGCATTAAGAAAATTCAATGAACTATAAAAAATTACTTTTATTAATATGTATCACAGCTTTTTCTTATACACAAGATGCAGCAAGTTTTGGTGTCGGTAGAAATGCTAATGGATTTACTATGTCAGGTAGCTATGAATTTTCAAAACCTCTTTTTGTTGCTGTAGGTGGAAATTTATTTGATTCTACTGGAAGTGATGCCTATGATTTTGCCCCTGGTCTTTTTGATGACCCTGAATTGGGAAAAGTATCAGATGCATTATGGATTGCGGGAGGATATGTTCTTAATATGGCATCTGCAAAATTATATCTTGGAGGAGGTCTTTCTTTCGAACAAGACTATTTTAAATATAGAGACCCCAGTGAGATTCTTGGTGATGCTAAAGGCATTTATTATGTTGTAGACGATAATGAAAGCAATACCATTCCATCTTTATATATTGGAGCCTCGTTTAAGATTGGTAAAGAAGATGGAATTTTTAATAGTATGGGCGTTTCTTATATGACAAGTTCAAACGATTTTAACTTAACGTTTGGGATGAACTTATAATGAAAAAGTTTATCCTTTCTTAGCATGAAGAAATTTCTCATAACAATTCTTTTTATGTCGATTATTTTTCCACAAGTAAAAGCAACTACTGTTAATGGAAAAGAAGTTATTTTAAATGATAATGGTACTTGGGAGTATATCAAAAAAATATCAAACTCAAATGAAACGGGTATCTGGAAAATTCGATATTATGTTGATACATTTGGTGATCCTACGGACTCAGGATACATTGGCAGTGAATCTATTATGGGTACTTTTGGCAATTCAGCTACCACAAATGCAAAATTAAAAGTCAGATTTATAATTAATAAGGAGACAATTCGGATAAAATTGTATGAATATGGCGGCAATACTCCTGTTACAAGAAATTCGATAGATGGTTATGAAGTATATTTGAAACACAATGGTGAGAGGGTATATAGGTTCAAAGACGGAAAACAATATGGTGATTCTTTTAAGGCAAAACATCGGTCAGAGTATCTTATTTTTGATATGAATGATTCATCTGAATCAAGTTCTTATGGAACAAAATATGATAAATCAAGCAATCAAGTTTTTATGGAGAAATTGAAAGAAGGAGGTTCTTTCCAATTTGTTTTAAGGCCTTTTAATTATAGTTTTTCTTTAAATACAGAATATAATTTTTCTATACCAGATGCAGGCGGTTTTTTAAATGCTTATAATTCTTTATTTCAATAAATAAATCTCATGATTTTATTTAAAATCTTTATGTTTTGGGATAGATACACCAGCTTTAGAACTTGCTAAGTCGAAGTTATTATCCAAAATTGATATAGCCTCAAATCCTTTATTTACTAAGTCTTTGATGCTCAATGCATTGTACATAAAAGCAAAAATAATAAAACTTAGACCCCAAGAAACTATTCCAGCTAATAACTGAATTATTGCCCATTTCCAGTCCGATCTGAATAATGCAGGAAAACAACCAAAAAATAAAGTTGTCCAGGAAAACCCAACTGGTGCCTGTTTTATCTCGTTACTGTGTGGATGTTTAAATGTAATCGTTGTATAAGCCATAAAAGTTACCTCCTTAAACTAATTTATATTAAATTATACAGAATTTGAAAATGAAATACTATTCTTAAAATGAAGACATTTAAAATATATGAAAGCCCTTTGGGAATGAGAGAGGCAGTGAAGGTTGGTTGGTCATGGCCTGCTTTCTTTTTCACATTAATTTGGCTGTTAGTCAAAAAGCTTTATCTAATTGCAGCAATTCTTTGGACTGTCGGATTTATCATTATTCTATTGGAAATTGAGGCAGGAAGTGGAGAAATTATCTCTTCTTTGTTTACATCAATTATCAGTATTGTAGGTGGTGTGCAGGGTAATAAATGGAGAGAGGATAACTTGCTCAAGCGAGGATATCGTTCAGAAACTACACTTCAAGCTATGACTCCTGAAGGTGCCTTAGCCTTATTCGTCCAACAACAACCTAAGAACAGTTAAAACTGCAAGAATAAATTCTTTTTATCATAAAAGAAACTTTCAAAAGTCATTCTAAAATGTACGTGCAAGATATCGAGGGGGGTAGGGTACATATATAAGACGTACACGCAATCTTGGATAATTCTTGGGGAACTTTACTGTTATCAAATAGTTTAGTTATTTTAATAGACATATATTGTCAATATTAATTGAATTAATAAAC
>JABHGE010000003.1:0-77827 GCA_018672235.1 Fidelibacterota bacterium
ATTTAAGAATAAAGTTAGGGACTTTTATCAAAGACTTCGGTATGATATCATACCGAAGTTATATTCTGTAGTGTTTTTTTATATTATTTGTTTAAATTTCTGGACTATTTACTTCAACTTTTATCATAGAATGTAATGTAAAGTGTAACGTAAATAAATTAAATGTATTATTATATTTCTGTAAGCGACAATATATTTTAAGTTACAGACTTACGGCTCGATAGCTCAGTTGGTAGAGCAGAGG
Source organism: Fidelibacterota bacterium (assembly GCA_018672235.1). GTDB lineage: Bacteria > Fidelibacterota > Marinisomatia > Marinisomatales > Marinisomataceae > Marinisoma. The sequence continues at coordinate 245 of JABHGE010000003.1, forward strand.
ATTGAAAATGTTATTATCACTATTTTAATTACCTGTATCTCTTAATATTATTAAACTTAATCATTTTACTCAACTGTAATGTAGATGTAATGTATTCTGTAATGTAATGAAGATTTTAGAGTAGATTGATCTTCCTAAAAATAATCGCGAGAACAAAAGATTTTAATTATTCTACTTTTGTGTAATGTAATGTAAAAATGTAATGTAAAATCTTTGTAGAGATTTTGATTAAAAAACCGTTGACTTCTCGACGAAAAAATTGAAGAAATATTGTATAAAATTAAAAGATTCGATTTCCGTCAGAGTCTATTACAATTGAAATAATATCAGAATTGCCTTGCATTACGGCTTCGCCAGAAATTATGATTTTACTATCAAGCTGATCAATAAACATTCCTTTACTATTGTAGGGACTTACTCCATCAACAAGTGAACCTGCTTGGAGATATGTTTTATACCACAAAAAATTTCCTGAAGCATCATGTTTATTAACTATTAACCGATGTACTGTACCATCTTCACTAGGTAATTTGCTAAATCCTGTTGAGATTACTCCACCGTCAAAAGTTTCACAAACATCCATTGTTTCATTTCCATAAGAATAGGTTGACCAACCAAATGTATTAGACCATAATTCATTACCACTAGAATCAATTTTTATTATGTGGTGTAAATAATCATTGTGACCCGCTAAAAGAAAGTCACCATTTGAAGCTTCTTTGAAAGAGTGTATAAATTGGTCACCTGCTTCATCCCATTCATAAGTCCACTGAACTTCTCCTTGGTTATCAGTTTTTATTACCACAGAGCCATAAACAGACACACCTGAATCAAATTCATAAAGAGTTGTTAAAAATCCTCCATCACTAGTTTGTTTTAATTTTGAAAAACCTACCATATTATATTGACTGTCTGTACTAAGGTTTCTAACCACTTTTTCCCAAATTATATTTTCATTGATATTGTATAAAGTTAAAATAATATTATTATCTGTTCTTTTAATATCAATTATATCTCCATCGGATGTAATTGATAAATTTCGAGTAGCAGTACTTAATGTATTGTTTGCTACTACACCACCATCATTTATAATTCTTAGAATTGGTGGGTTGCTTCCAGCATAATTCTGTATGTAAAAATAGATGTCTCCATTTGCATCTGAATTAATACTCCTAATAATATTATTGCCCGAATGAGGGCTCGCACTATGTGTCCAACCGGATTGTAATGTATTACTTAATCTGTGTATTGTCACACCATAGCTATTTGAAGAGCTTGGTTTTCCACTTGTACCTAAATATGCATAATCATTTAAAATCAATTGACCATAAAGATAGTCATTCCCATTCCCACCTATTCTGGAAAATTTATTGATTTGAACAGTTCGAGATTCACTGCTATAATCTGTACCATCGTAAGCACGATAAGTAAAAGTATCTAAGTTTGAGTCAGGATTAAACCCGGTAGAAACATAAGTAAGGGTATTACCGTCTATTGATATCGTTCCATAGTTCGGTTGATCATTAACCTCAAATGAAATACTATCATTTTCAATATCAGAAGCTCCGTCTAATGAAATCTCAGTTTGATATCCATTTCCACCATGTTGATATATATATAAAGTATCTCCATTAATTGTTGGTGAGTCGTTGATTGGATTAACTGTAATAGTTGCAGTAGCAACATTAATTATTGATTTTGAAGAACTATCAACTGCCTCAAAATTAAAGGTGTCTGTTCCAAACCAATCTTGGTTAGGAGTATAAGTAGCGGTTGTACCTGAAATAGTAACTGATCCATTCGATGGATTACCTGTCACATTAAATTGAATAGTTTGTCCATCAACTTCTTCTGCTTCCAATGTCATAGTTGCAACATTATCTTCATCTGTAGTCACACTCACATCCATCGTATTAGGTTCATCATCAACTGGAGAAATATCAATTACTACAGTTCCAATATTACTATTTCCATTTACAGTACTAGCTAGATATAAAAAGGTATCTTGACCATTATAATTGGCATTCGGAGTATAGGTTCCTGCACCGCCACTAATTGAAATTGCACCATGTTGAGGTTGAGAAGATATGCTGAATGATAAAGCTAAATTCAATGGATCAGTTCCAACAAATGTAAATACTTTTGGAGTATCTTCAATTCCTGTAAGGTTTATATTTTGAACAGTAGGAAGTTGAGGAAGTTCTGGTTCTGTTGGAGAAGACCCACCACCACCACAAGTCCATAAAAATAATGGAATAAAGAATAAAATTTTTCTCATTGCAATAATTTAGGGATTTAAAAATAAAAGTAAGAGACTTTTATCAAAGACTTCGGTATGAATCATACTGAAGTTATATTCTGTAGTGTTTTTTTATATTATTTGTTTAAATTTCTGGACTATTTACTTCAACTTTTATCATAGAATGTAATGTAAAAGTGTGATGTAAATAAATTAAATGTATTATTATATTACTGTAAGCGACAATATATTTTAAGTTACAGACTTACGGCTCGATAGCTCAGTTGGTAGAGCAGAGGATTGAAAATCCTTGTGTCGGGGGTTCAATTCCCTCTCGAGCCACTTTCCAAAGGGGGATATCAAATGGATCTTATACAAGTCATACTATTAACTGGGTTAATACTCTTTTTAGTATTAATTCTATCATTTTTAAGAAAACCTAAAGTGTATACTTTCAAAAAAGAACAGTTCGTTTCAAGCGATATGGATACTGTTTTTGATTTTTTTTCTAGACCCGAAAATCTTGAAAAAATTACTCCACCTGCTATGGGTTTTCATATCATGACTCCTAAGCCGGTAGAAATGAAGGCAGGAGCAATTATTGACTATACTGTCAATATCATGGGAATACCAGCAAGATGGAGAACCATGATTACTAGTTATAAAAAAAATCAATTTTTTGTGGACGAACAATTAAAGGGGCCTTACAGCTACTGGCATCACAAACATTCATTTGAAACTGTCGAAGGTGGAGTAAATATTGTAGATGATATTACTTACGCCTTACCGTTAGAAGCTTTTAGGAGTATTGTGCACCCCCTATTTATTAAACCTCAATTAAAAAAAATCTTTAGCTTTAGATTTCAGATTATTCAAGATAAATTTAATAACAAAAAATAATATGACTTTTGATGGTCATATTGGATAACAAACAATAAGAAAAACAATGATTAAATATATCTTATCCCATACGAATGTTGCTATTAACTACTTTGGATTTTCAATAGTATGGATTTGTTGTGTATATAGTGGAGCTCAAGGCGTAACTGCCCTTGCATTAATACCAACTCTTATATTCTTGTATCTACATTTTATGATTGTTGCTGATCATTTAAAGGAAGAAGTCCAATTAATTTTGATAGCAATTTTAATGGGGGTTATTGTTGATTCAAGCTTTTCCTTCTTTGGAGTTGTATCATATAATGGGAATATATCTTCTATTCCTCATCTTGCTCCAATATGGATATTGTGTATGTGGGCTGGATTTTCAGCACAAATTAATCATGCTATGAACAGATTGAGAGGTAGATATCTTCTTGTTGGATTTTATGGATTACTAGCACCGCTAGCTTATATGGGTGGTGAAAAAATTAATGCAGCCTCTATTACTGATGGAGATATTAACTATGCAATCATTAGTATTAGTTGGGCTATCAGTCTTGTTGTTTTATTTAAAATATCTGAATATTTGATGGCAAAATAGATATGAAGCATTATGCTCTAATACTAATATGCATATTATCTCTTATTTCTTGTGCTAGTAAAGCAGCAATTGAGCCTGAAAGCGTAGTGGATAATATTCCAGAAGATTGGGCAATAGAAACTCCAATCACAATTAATATTTCAGATATATGGTGGAACGAATTTCAAGATGAAAAACTCAATCAATTCTTGTCACAATTTTTAGATGAAAATATTAATCTAGAACAAGCAATGCTCAATACAAGAATTGCAAAACAAGCATCTGTAATATCAACTTCAACTCTTTTCCCATCTATCGGAATCGGTGCTAGCGCTGGAGAGTCTGAACAGAATTCAGCAGGATTCCCTCCAATACTTTCTGCATTATTTGGAGAGCAAAGTGATGAAATTACTACATTCACTCAAGAAAATTATAGCTTATCATTAAACACGCAATGGGAAATTGACTTATGGGGTAAAATGAGGCAAGGCAGGCTTGCAGGAAAGCAGCAATATTTAGCTGCACAATATAATTATACTTATTATCAATTTTCCCTTACATCTGAAGCAACAAAGCTTTACTTCTCGATTATTGAAGCAAAACAACTAACAAACAATACTCAGCAGAAATATAATAATGCTAAAATTATTTTTGATTTATATACTAGCCGTTATAATAAAGGAATTATATCATTAAAAGCTCTACAACAATCTGAGCTAATGCTTAATCTTGCAAAAAGTGACTTAGAAAATAAAAAAAGTATTTCTACCTCTCTTGTTCGAGAAGCAAAAGTATTAATAAGAGAATATCCTAACTTAATATTAGATACTTCGACAGAATTTCCAAAATCTATTCCTAACATACCGGAAGTCATTCCAGCTAGTATTATAAAAAGGCGTCCAGACTTAATTGCGTCTCAATATAATTTACTAGCATCTAAAGCATTAAATAAGCAGGCGATGCGCTCTTTATATCCTTCATTCAGTTTAGTTGGATCTACAGGAACGTCAAGTAATGTTCAGGACCTATTAAATGATGATTTTAGCGTATGGAGTGCTGGTTTAAACTTATTATCTCCCATATTTAATGGAGGGAAATTGATAGCAAATAAAAAAATTGCTAAAACGAATCAAGAAATTGCAATGCTAGAATTTGTTGATAATCTACTTGGTGCATATAAGGAAGTAGAATCGGGATTAGAATTTGACAGAAGCACGCAACTATCTTTAAATCTTTTAAAAGATAATATTATACTATCTGAATCTATTTATAAAACTACTTTTGATGAATTTTCAAAAGGCGTTGCAAGGATAGAGGATGTTATTAATGCAAATAATGCACTTTTTGATAATAAAAATATGCTCGCTACAACAGAAAGAATTCGCATTGAACAAAGAATAAACTTAATATTGGCACTTGGAGGAGGGTTCACTTACAAGCGATGATTAAATATTTAAAACCATTACTAATTATAGGTATTTCCACGGTTATTGCATCTGTACTATACATGTTAGGTCAGGTATCTCCTTTACCTGTACAAGAGCAACCTCCTTTAGATGTAAATGTTCAAATTTTAGCACCTATTGATTATCAAATAAAAATAAAATCAACTGGGACAACAACCCCTATTACTAAGACAGTCTTAACATCTGAAGTAGGCGGAGAAGTTATTTATCGTTCTAAAAAATTCTCTGAAGGATCTTCCGTTATTAGTGGAGAGATTTTAGCTAAAATTGATGATACTGATTTACAGTTACAGTATAAGAATGCCCTGCTTCAATTAGCAAGCGCTGAAGTGCAATTTGCAGTTCAACAAGCAGAAGCAGAAATTGCTCAGGAAGCTTGGGAACAAGTTGGCGAAGGTACTGCAAAAGATCTAACAACTAAAAAGCCTCAGTTAAAGCAAGCAAAAGCTGCATTAGAAGTTGCAAAAGCTCAAGTGCAATCATCAGAAAAAAAACTAAACAAAACAGAGATTACTGCGCCATATACAGGACGTATTCAAAATATTAATATTGATTTAGGCTCCACCATTGTTCCTGGCCAACCAGTAGGATCTATTTATACTTCAAATGAAATTGAAGTTACCCTTTCTGTCAAAGATAGTGATTTACAATTTCTAGATATCCCAATGGATGGTAGAAAATTAAACCCCGATCAAAAGTCTATCGTAATTATTAAATCTCTTTATAAGGGTGAAATGCAACAGTGGGCTGGAAATCTAGAACGTGTTGATGGTGTTATTGATCCAATGACTCGAATGATTAAGTTAATCGCAAATTTCAAAAATAATTTTATTGAAGAAACAAAACCTATCTTACCCATTGGTTTATTTGTAGAAGCAGAAATCAATGGAAAACAGTTAGAAGACATGTTTATGATACCAAATACTGCATTAACTCCTAATGATGAACTTTTGGTTTTAAATCAAGATGATGCCCTAGAAATAAGAAAAATAAAAGTCGTTACTAAAATGAAAAATTATATTTTAGTAAAAGAAGGGGTGAAAGCGGGTGAAAGAGTAGTTGTATCCAAGCTTAGTATTATAACTAATGGAATGCTAGTCAACCCAAGATATCAATAATGAGAGGTATTGTTACTTGGTTCGTTAAGAATAGTGTCCCTGCGAATCTATTTATGTTTTTTTTAATTTTTGGTGGATTCTTTGTATCCTATCCAACAATGAAGTCTGAATTTTTTCCTGCACCAGATCTTGCAACTATCACAATTAGTGTACCATATCCTGGAGCATCTGCAAAAGAAGTAGAGGCTTCGATTTCTTCCAAAATAGAAGATAGACTTGAAGGTATTTCTAATATTAAAAAATTAAGATCATACTCAATCGAGGGTCGTGGATTAATTGTTGTACAAGTTTATAATAGCGATGAGATTGATACTACCTTAGATGATATCAATACAATCATGGACGGTATAAGTACCTTTCCACAAAACAGTGAGTCTCCCGTTGTTAGCAAGTTAGAACCTAGCGAGAAAGTATTAGATGTTATTGTGTATGGAGATGTTGATGAACTGGTCTTATTAAATATTACCAAAGAAGTGAATAAGGAAATGAAAGAGCTCAGCGAAGTTTCATTTACAGAAATAAATGGAGACAGAGACAAAGAAATTACCATAGAGGTATCTGAAAACAATCTTGAAAAGTATAACTTAAGTTTTGATCAGATATCTATGGCAATTAATGCAGGGTCAATCGACTTACCAGGAGGGTTGTTATCAAGTAAAAGTGGTGACCTACTAATTAGAACAGTTGGACAGTCCTATAATGCTATTGAGTATGAAAATATTGTTATTAAAGGTCAGCCAGATGGAAGTCAATTACTTCTCGGGGATATAGCAACTATTACCGATGGATTTATAAATGTAGAAAGCTATTATCGATGGGATGGTACTCCAGCAATGTTTATTAGTGTAAATTTAGTTGGCGACCAAGATGTACTCTTGGCTGCGGACCAATTAAGAAAATATGTTAAAAGTAAGCAGTCAGATATGCCTCCAAATGTGAGTATTGATTATTGGTATGATCAAGCGCGATATCTCCAAGACCGCATTGATCTCTTGTATAACAATTTTGCTATTGGAATGATTTTAGTATTAATTCTTTTAACAATGTTTTTAAGGCCATCGGTAGCATTCTGGGTGTCAATGGGTATTCCAATCTCTTTCGGAGGGGCATTAATTATACTTCCTCAAATCGGTGTTACTGTGAATATTTTATCGGCATTTATGTTTATTGTAGTATTGGGCATTGTTGTTGATGATGCCATTATTGTAGGAGAAAATGTTTTTAGAAGACGCATAAAACTCAAAGAAAATAATATGGACTCAACAATTAAAGGTACGATGGAAGTATTAATTCCTGTCTTTTTTGGAGTATTAACGACTATTGTTGTATTTGCACCCATGCTTAATCTAGCTGGACAAACAGGCGGTGTTTGGAAAACATTTCCATTAACTGCTATTCCGATTTTAGTATTTTCATTGATCGAGTCTACAACAATTTTACCAGCTCACTTATATCATGCTGGTGAATGGTTCCAAACCAGTTTTGTAGGTTTTGGTAAAAGATTAAAAATAGTAAGAAATTATTGCTCAAAAAAACTTTATGAGTTTGTAGATAATTTCTGGATGCCTTTAGTTAAAAAATCTATTACTAGTCGATATGTCACTATTTCAGTTTTTATTGGAATGATGATTATGACCTTATCTTTGCTTGCTGGAGGATTAGTAAAATGGCAGTTTTTTCCTGTTCTAGAGTCTCAAGAAGTTGGAATTGTATTTGAATTACCAGAAGGCTCTCCAATAGAAAAAACCCAAGCTATTACTCAAATTATTGAAAGTGAAGCTCTAAAACTTAAACAAGAATTGAATACAACTGAGACAGAAATAATTATTTCTCATGTATTAACAACTGTTGGAAAGCACTATTTTGCAAATGCTGAAGCTGAGAATAGTCCTAGCGGAAGGAATATTACATCTTCATCAACACCACATCTAGGAGAGGTTGTTATTGTATTAACCCCTGCAGAGAGTAGGTGGGGATTACTAGGTGCATACGATGTTATCGATGAGATGCGTTCACGTATTGGAACTATACCAGGTGTAGAGCGATTAAATTATAGTGCTAATGTTTTTACTGCTGGAAAATCAATTCACTTTGAATTTTCAGGAGATAGTTTTGAAAAATTAAATCAAGTAGTGGCTGATACAAGAGTACTACTTTCTGGCTTTTCAGGTGTCTATGATTTAGCAGATACTGACACCAAAGGTAAAAATGAATTACAAATTGAACTATTACCTTCCGCTGAAGTTTATGGCATTACTACGATGGATATTGCACGTCAAGTAAGACAAGCATTCTTCGGTGAAGAGGTGCAGCGTATTCAAAGAGCAGATGATGATATTAAGGTTATGTTGAAACTCCCAAAAGATGAGCGTGAGAATCTAATAAGTTTAGAAAATATGAGAATACGTACCGCTCAAGGGACTAAGGTTCCACTCTATGCTGTTGCTAACATTAAAGAAGTTGAAGGAAAATCAGCGATTGTTCGTGTTGATGGAAAGCGCGTTGTTGAAGTAACATCTGATGTTGATGTTTCCAAAAACACTTCTTCTATGATATTGCAAACACTGGTATGGCTCGGAGGTCCACTTGAAGGACAACCGCTCGGTAAGCTCAAAAAGATTATGGATAAAACTCCTGGAGTAGATTTTGCATTAGCGGGAGAGCCAGCTGAACAAGCCGAACAATTAGATGATATATTATTAAAATTTAGTTTAGCAATTTTTGTTATTTATGTACTGCTTGCGATTCCACTTAAATCATACTTTAAGCCATTGATCGTATTATCAGCAATTCCATTTGGAGTGGTAGGAGCAATCCTTGGGCACCTATTGTTTAATCAACCTATGTCAGTACTATCTCTTCTTGGTGTTATTGCATTATCTGGTGTTGTAGTAAACGATAGTCTTCTCTTGGTTGTGTTTGTAAATAGAGCTAAAGAGAAAGGCGTAGAAACTAGAAAAGCTGCGCTAGATGCAGTCCGCACAAGATTCAGACCAGTAGTATTAACTTCAATGACAACATTCTTAGGTATTGTACCATTACTACTTAATCAAACTACGCAGGTTCTATTCCTAAAACCTATGGCAATATCTCTAGGGGTTGGAATTTTATTTGCAACTTGTATTATATTGTTACTTGTGCCGGTTGCATATATGATTATTGATGACTTAATTATATTTTTAGAAAGACTGTTTAAGAAAGCTAATTAAAAATTATGCTTCAAATTGTGAGTAGCTAGGATAAATAGATCTAGCAGGATCTTCATAATCAATCTTGATAATTGCTTTTTTTAATATTCTTTTTAATACAATTAAACGATCGTTTTCAGATTGACTTTTCAATAGAATTTTTTTTGCTCTTTTATCAATATCTAACATAGAAGCAATTTCAAAAGAACTTTTTGGCATATCAATCTGTGGAATTTTAGAAGATGCTCCCAGTTTTAATAATACCTCATACAAGAACACATTAGCTTCTTGTAATAGGTCTTCATTGATAGTATCATCAATATCATTCCATGTTTTAACATATGCCTGCTTATAAGACTCTGAAGTGTTATAACTTTTAACAATAAATCTTTCTACTCCAGATACCAAGATATCATATTCCCTGCTTTCATTCTCTCCGCCAACTAATTGCTCTATAGATGCCGTACAGCCAATCACTAGAGAATCATTATTTTTTGAATTTATAATACCAAATTTTTTATTATTCTTTAGGCAATATTCAATCATCTTTTTATACTTTTCTTCAAAAATATGTAAAGGTAATTTCTCGCCAGGAAGTAGTACTAAAGGTAGTGGGAAAATTGGGATTTTATCATTCATACTCCTATCAAAATACATATAGTTTCATTAATATTCACTACCAATCTTATGAAAAAAGATATTATAGATCATTTAGCCATTTGCACTGATGATATTGCTAAATCAGTAACATGGTATATAGATAATTTTAACTGCAATATCCTTTATCAAGACAAGTCTTGGGCAATGCTTGAGTTTGACAATGTTAAACTAGCACTTGTCTTGCCGGATCAACATCCCTTCCATTTTGCAATCCTTAAAGACGATGTTGAAAGCTACGGAGAGCCTGTCACTCATCGAGACGGATCAGTCTCTGTGTATGTTAAAGATCGATCAGGCAATAACATTGAAATCTTGAGATACTAATCGTTTGCTACTAGATTTATTCTGTTATAAAATTGGCCAACCTACTAGTTAGGTTTAACAAAAAAATAATATATGGAATAGCTTAAAAAGCTTTTTCCAAATTTTAAATAAGGGGAATAATATGTTTAAAAAAATATTTACAATCACATCCATCTTACTATTAATTGCATGCGGTGGCGGATCTACTGCTGAACCAACAGTAGTCAATATCGGTTCATTGGGTGCTGAAATGAAGTACGACGTAGAAGAATTCACTGTTAAGGCTGGATCAAAAGTTACAATAGTGATGAAAAATAATACTCCATCTGATTTCATGGGAGCAATGCTACATAATGTTGTCATCTTTAAAGATGAGTCTGCTGCGCCAATGATTATTGAATTAGCTGAAGGAAATGGCGGAGAACCATATTCCGATGGAAGAATCTTAGCGATGACTCCACTAGCAGATAAACAAGAAGAGACATCTGTAGAGTTTACGGCCCCAAGTAAACCAGGTAGATATTTATATGTTTGTACTTATATCGCACATGCAGGATCTATGCGTGGCTATATGATTGTTGAATAATTAAAGAACCTCCTTACTAAAACCCTCATTTTTTATAGTGAGGGTTTTATCGAATTGACGTATAAAAAAAATATCCATATATTCATACCATAATTTATTGAGAATTAATCTCAATTAAGGAAAATAAGGAAGATATATCATGGCAGAACTACTTATAACATTCAGAGAAACTCTCGAAGCTGCACTAATTGTTGGTATCTTATATACATTTATATCTAAGACCGGGAAAATGCATCTTAAAGCAAGTATTCAAGGAGGAGTTATTGCAGCGCTAGCAGCTAGTGTAGTTTTTGCAATTGTATTTCAATTAATACTAGGTGGATTCTCTGGAAGAGCAGAAGAAATTTTTGAAGGCACAGTAATGATCTTAGCAGCTATACTTTTGTCAACAATGATTATATGGATGGCAAGAAATAAGAATGTATCTGAAAGCTTAGAAAACCAAGCATCTGCAGTAATGGACAGTAATAAAAATGTTGCTCAAGGTCTATTTGCACTGGCATTCTTATCCGTATTTAGAGAAGGAATAGAAACAGTACTGTTTTTATATGGTATATACATTAAAGATGGGGGGCTTTCTTTTGCTATGTCATTAACTGGGGTAGCGATTGCTATTGCTCTTGGTTATGCGATATTTATTCAAGGGAAAAAAGTGCCTTTAAAAACATTTTTTAATGTTACATCCATATTATTAATCTTTGTTGCAGCAGGATTAGTATCTTATGGTATTCATGAATTTGAAGAAGCTGGTTTAATCTATTATCCTGGCCCTATTTGGGATGTTAACCCTGCACTTAATCCTGATGGAAGCTATCCTTTATTACACGAAAAAGGCGGTATTGGTGTCTTTGCTAAAGGATTATTTGGATGGAATGGAAACCCAAGTGCTATTGAAGTAATGGCATACTTATTAACGCTAGCTAGTGTATCATATATGTGGTCAGCAGCATCAGCACAAGCACTTACTGGAAAAGAAACTTCCTCAGCAATAGAAGATAAATGTCCAACTTGTTTTGAAGAAGTTGATATAAAATCTACTAATTCATGTGCAAATTGTAATACTGACAGATAAGCTTAAGCTAGAGAATCTTTTAATTCTGATAAAATCATTGCAGTTGCACCCCAAGAGGTGCAACTGTTAAATTCAAAACTAGGCACTGCTATACTTATGCCTTTTATTTTAACATTTTTGGTAGATAGAGTAGTATCAACTTGCAATTCATCTAAGTCAACATCGTGTATTGACTCCACTTCATCTGCATTAATTATCGTACTTGGTCTATCATTAGAATACCAAATATATGGATGAATCAAGAAACCGGAAACTGGAGCATATAACGGTGTTAATTTTCCAATAAATTCTAAAGGTATGTCTATTCCAATCTCTTCTTGACTTTCGCGTAAGGAAGTTTGTCTAAATGATTCATCTCCATCTTTGGCGCCTCCAGGTAAAGAAATTTCTCCTTTATGATGATCTACATTTGATGTTCTTCGTGTTAAGAAAAATTTTAGCTTATTTTCTTCTTCAAATAATATGATAGCTACTGCTGCTAACTTGGCATTAGATGGTGGATAAAAAGCTAATCTTGTAACAGTATTAATAGACATAACTGCCATCTTTTTCTGACTTTCCCAGCCAGGTAATGATTCAGTAAGTCTTTTCTTTATTAATCTAATTTTTTTATCTAGCTTCAATTTCATGAAATATAAGCACATAATTTGGGATTGGAATGGAACTTTATTGAATGATACTTCCCTATGTGCGCAGATTTTAAATGACTCTTTAAGAAAGCGCTCTATCCCTGAAATAACTGTTCAACAGTATAAAGAAAAATTTCTTTTTCCGATTAAAACATTTTACGAATCGATAGGATTTGATTTTGATAAAGAGCCATTTGACAATTCTAACAATGAATTTAATACAGGCTTTGCAAATCAATTTAAATCGATAGCTCTACAGCCATTTGCAAAAGATACTATTATACAATTTTCTGAACAAAAAATTATGCAAACTATTCTCTCTGCTAGTCGTGACGACAGACTAAAAGAGCAGGTAGATTTTTTTGATTTAACGCCATATCTACAACATGTTATCGGTACGACTAATTTATATGCTCATGGAAAAGAATATGAGGGAGAAGAATTGCTTTTAACTTTAGATATTCCAGCAGAAGAAACAATTATTATAGGGGACACCTTGCTGGACTTTAATGTTGCCCAATACTTAAAAATTGATTGTGCTTTAGTCTCTCATGGGCACAATGATATCAAGAGACTCAAGGAAACTGGAGCATTTGTTTTTTCAGATATTCAAGAATTTTATAATTGGATTATAACAACCTAGGTTGTTAATCCTCCATCTACTACAAACATCGATCCAGTAATAAAATCTGATGCATCTGAAGCTAGATATAGAGCCATACCTGATATGTCCTCGGGCTCTCCCATTCTGCCTTGTGGAATTGATTTAATAATTTCATTATATACTGAATCATTCTGCCATAAAGCTTTACTAAAATCAGTTTTAATTAATCCTGGAGCTAAAGTATTAACTTGAATATTTGATGCTGCCATCTCTTTAGCTAGTACTTTGGTTAACATCACAACCGCAGCTTTACTAATATTATATACTCCCAATCCATCTAATGGAGTTTTTGCTGCGATAGATGCGATATTAATAATTTTACCATATTGATGATTCTGCATAGACTCGCTGCATATTTTTATAAAATTAAAGTATCCTTTTACATTAATATCCCAAATTTTTTCCCAATGACTATCTTCTGATTTTAAGATGGGTCCATAATAAGGATTTGCTGCTGCATTATTGACTAAAATATCTACTTTATTAAATTGATCTATAGTTTTATCTACAACATTCTTTATTGATGTCACATCCCCTGTATTACATTCTATCCCAACGATACTAAGTCCAGATGACTTGGCTTCTGCCACGGCATTATCTAGATTGTCTTTCTTTCTACTACAAATCACAACATTGGCACCTGCTTCTGCATATTTGAATGCAATCGCTTTACCAATTCCCTTCGAACCCCCAGAAACAATCGCTGTTTTATCTTTTAAGTTAAACATCTATTTTTTCTTTCTTCGTTCTGCCATCGCTTTCCACATTGAATCTGGTAATTTAGTTAAATCGCTAAATTCAGCTGCTCCGGCAATCCACTCACCTCCGTCGATAGTAACTACTTCGCCATTGATATATGCAGAACCATCGCTCATAAGATATGATGCAAGATTTTCAAGCTCATGACGTTCACCAAATCTTTTCATTGGAATATTATTTTTCATATTATCTTCATAGTCATCAAAACCTGGAGGCATTAAACGCGACCAGGCTCCTTCGGTTGGAAATGGCCCTGGTGCTATCGCATTAAATCGAATATTATGTTTACCCCACTCTACCGCTAAAGATCGAGTCATTGCTAATACGCCTGCTTTCCCTGCTGCGGAAGGAACTACAAAAGGTGACCCCGTCCATGCATATGTTGTAACAATACTAAGTACATTACCTTTTTTATTTTTAATCATTTCTTTTCCAACAGTACTAATACAATTCCATGTTCCCATTAGAACGATGTCAATAACTGTCTTAAATGCATTAGGACTTAACATTTCGGTTGGAGAAATAAAATTACCTGCTGCATTATTTAATAACCCATCAATTTTGCCAAATTTGTCAATTGCCTGCGAAGTCATTAGCTCAACATCTTCTAACTTTCTTACATCCCCCGGACAAGTTAATACATTGATACCTGTTTCAGAAAATTCTTGGGCAGTTTCTTCTAATACTTCTTTTCTTCGTCCACTAATAACGACATTAGCGCCCAGCTCTCCAAATCTTCTAGACATACTCTTGCCTAGCCCAGTACCGCCACCAGTAATAATAATTGTTTGATCTTTAAGTAGCCCATCTTTAAACATATAAATTCCTTTATTTTAAATTATTTAAATTATCTTTTATGACATCTGTTTTTTCTTGCAAGGGTTCTAGTACATTATCTTTAATTAGACTATTTACAGATTGTTCAATTTCTTGTGATTGATTTTTAATCGTATCTAAATCTGGCAAAGGCTGATCAGTAAAAATAAGATATGCACAATATATAATGAATAATGTAATCCCTAATGTCACTAATTTGAATAAGCGTTTTATGACACTAAATGCAATCATTGCCATCAGAACAATGGTTACAGCTAAGTATGCTGGATTACTAGAAATGCTATTTAACAGATTCTCTAACATTGTAGCAATTTATACATTAGATTTCTACTTTACAAAGATGAAACAAAAATCAATAAGATTCGTTAAAGATTATATGGTTAAAAAAGGATTTGTTTTATGCTTCATGTGTTCTTTTATATTCAGCCAAGATAAACTTTTACTCAAACAGGCTGATATTCTCACATCTTCTACCACTGAATCTGAAACCATTACAAAATTAGATGGAAATGTTGTGTTTCAAAAGACAGACACGATTTTAAAGGGTAACTTTGCAAATCAATCTAATCAAAATTCAATAATCAATTTATATGGTGATGTCTCTATTGAGCAGCCTAATCAAACTATCTATTGTGACTCGCTCTCATATGATAGCGATACTGAATTTTTTTCAATGTATGGTCATATTAAAATCAAAAATGGTTCTCGATTAATTAGTGCAGACAAAGCTACGCTAGACCAAAATTCTAATCAAATTAACTTGATAGAAAATTGTGAAATAAGCGAAAAAAATAACAACAAAGTATATGGTGATAAAATAATACTAGATTTTAAAGATGAATCTTTACAGTCTTTGAGAGTATTGTCAAATGGTACGATTCTTACTCAAAACTCTGGCTATGAGAAGATTGATAATCAACTACAGATAATAGAGAATGAGGATATCCTGAAAGGTGAAACTATTTTTGCTAGCTTTCAAAATGATACAATTAAAACTATAGAAATAGTAGGAATGGCCTCTACACTAATCCATCTTTATAACGATTCTCTTTATGATGGTATTAATGAAATATCGGGAGATAAAATTATCTTAGATATTCAAAATGATTCTGCAAAAAAATTGATAGCCGAAGGTGGAATTGTTGGTCGATATATTCCAAATGATTCCAATCAAAGTATTCAAGAAGAAATTGACTATACTGCAAATCGTGTAGAATTTGAAGTAGAAAAAAAGATATCTGAAATGTATGGGGTGGTCAAAATTTTACATGATAGAATGGATCTATCTGCTGCTCATATCAATGTTGACTGGAGCACTAATGTTCTAGAAGCTTTTAGCGATAACCCATTCAACGAAGAAGAAGTCAATAAGCCTATACTGATAGAAAATAATCGAGAGCCAATGACTGGGGATACGATGGTATATAATATCAAATCTAGAAAAGGTAAAGTATTGATGGGCGAAAGTCGTATACAAGAAAATGTATACATGGGTAGTCAAATTACTAGTGTTACAGATAGTACTTTTTACATAGATGATTGTATATTTACTTCATGTGATCCGTCTAAATTTTATATCGGAAGCAAGCAGGTAAAGATTATTTATGGTGATAAAGTCATCGCTAAACCCCTCAGTATTTTTATTGGCGGTGTACCAATTATAGGTATTCCAATTGCTATTTTCCCTCATTCCTCAAGCGAAAGAAGGTCTGGCTGGATTATGCCTTCATTTGGTTCGTCAGAAAATCGTGGGAACTATTTAGATGGCCTAGGATACTATTTTGCTGTAAATGACTATATAGGCTCTGAAAATTCTCTTATCTTCGCAGATAGGCAAGGGTTGATAATCAAGTCAAAGAATGTTTATAAAGATCGCTATCGCTTTAATGGGATATTTAATTTTGAAGTTCGAAAACATCTAGGAGACGGAGAAAGTGATATTGCTCAAATTGGTAAAAACAACAAAACTGACTATTCTTTTGACTGGAATCATAGTCAGATCTTAAGAAACAACCAAACCTTTAGAGGTTCAGCTAGTTATTATAGTAATGGAGAATACAATAGAGAAACAAGTATTGATCCAATTAAAAGACTTAACCAGCAAGCAATATCAAATATTACCTACACCAAAAGATGGAAAACGCCTAATATATCTATCAGTGTTAATGCTTCTAATAAGCAAGATTTGATGTCTCAAAACAAGGTTGACACAAGCTCCTCTTTTTATCAAACGCCTTCGAGCTTATCTTCTACCATAACAGAAGATACTAGCACCTTACCATCTATAAATCTTAGAGTAGCTAGGAGAAAATTATTTAAAAATAAATCTCAAGATTCATGGTTGGGGAATATTCAATGGGACTATAATTCACGTATAGTAAATAATTCTAAAAATTTCTATGAAGCAGAAGAGTCGCTAGATGAAGATGGAACTATAGCTTATAGATGGAAACAGAATACATCTGGCAATCCTGAAAGTTCAAACAAATTAGATGCTATGTTTAAAAATGCTTTTTCTATAAATGCTCCCTTTACTGCTTTCAAATATATCGCTATCAATCCAAGCATTAAGATGAATTCAGATTTTGTGAATCGATATAGAGTAGCAGAATATGATGATACAGACATATTGAACTTTAGATATGAAGATGCTATTAAAAATAGAACAACCGGGAATTTAGGACTATCATTGTCGACTAAAATTTATGGAATTTTACCAATACGCTTTAATAAGATTCAATCTGTAAGGCATGTAATGACTCCAAGTATGCGCTTTAATTTTTCTCCAGACTATTTAAGCAACGACAGTTATTTTCAATCATTTAATGATGAATACTATGATTATTTTAGTAATTCTATTATTGGATCTACCCCTACCATAAGTACTAAAAAATTAAGCCTTTCTCTTAGCAATGTTTTCCAAGCAAAAATTAAAAAGAACGACAAAGAAGAAAAGATTAACATTCTTTCATGGGGAATATCAAGTGGATATAATTTTAATGCAGAAACATTCAAGCTATCTAATATTAGTTCATCACTTAGAAGCAATTTGAAAAATGGCGTTTCTATTGATGCTCATTTAACGCATGATTTATATAAATTTGATGACACTACTCAAACCAGAATTAATGAATTAGACAATTTCCCTAGATTAACCGGCGTAAGGTTAGCAACTAATTTTACATTGCGAAGTAAAACGCAGAGCTCCAATGAAGAATCAGAAAAAGAATTGTCAGATAGAACTAAAGCCTTTTTAACGGACCTATCTACTAATACTTGGCAAAGTAAGATTGGCATTAGCTATACTGTGAATAAAATTAATCCTTCAAATACCATTGAAAATTTTTGGATTAACACTAACACTAGTGTAAATGTAACTCAAAATTGGAAATTAAATTATAATGCACGTTTCAGTATTAGCGATAAAGATATAGTTCGACATAATATTACCCTATATAGAGAAATAGATTGTTGGGAATTATTTATGGACTGGACCCCTACAGGTTATGCAAAAGGACTTTATTTTAGATTAAATTTAAAATCTGATATACTGAAAGATTTGAAAGTAGAACAAAAAACTGGATTATATAAGACTAGGTCAAGTTTTTAGGTGTTATTGCTTAAAAAAATTATTAATGTTGTTTTGTGAAATCTAAATATCAAAAAATTAAAGGTACCTTTGATATTCTTCCTCCTGATACGCAATTGTGGAAAGAAGTTGAAAATATCCTTCATAGCATAAGTGAACAATTTAGTTATGAAGAAATACGTACCCCTGCACTTGAATCTATTAATCTATTTCAACAAAATGTTGGATATGAAACTGATGTATCAAAAGAAATGTTTGCTTGGGAGGATCAGTCTAACCAACAAGTGGCATTAAAGCCTGAAATGACTGCGCCAGTAGTACGTGCTTATATTGAAAGTGGATTTTTTAGAAGTAATCCATTATGTCGCTTATACTATATCGACTCTCTTTTCAGAAGAGAAAAGCCTCAAAAAGGTAGGCAGCGTCAATTTAACCAATTTGGTGTCGAAGCATTTGGTTCTTCTAGTATAGAACAAGATGTTGAAGTTATTCTCATGGCTACAACTTGCCTGAAGGCGCTCAGTATTAATGAAACCATATTACATATAAATAATATTGGTTCACCAGAAACTAGAATAAAATATGAGCAGCTATTAAAAAAATATTTCTCACAAAATATTAAAGCTCTATCAGGTCTTTCTCAAAAAAGGCTGGATTCAAATCCAATCCGTATCCTTGATAGCAAGGAAAAGGAAGACAAACTTATTATTCAAAATGCACCTTTTATTAAAGAATTACTCACAGCCAAAGAAGTTGAAAATTTTAATACTCTATTAGCTAATCTTGATGCATTGAATATTCAGTATGTAGAGAGTCCACACTTAGTGCGTGGACTAGACTACTACAATGGAACTACCTTCGAGATCACTACTGAAAGTGACAAATCGCAAAATGCATTATGTGGTGGTGGACGATATGACTTTTTAGTAGAGCAAATGGGTGGTCCATCAACTCCGGCAATTGGATTTGCAGCTGGAATTGAGCGCATGATTATTGAATCAAAACATCAGATTAAAAAGAATGCTATTGATATATATATTAGCTGTAATGAATCAATAAATAGTCAAAAATGTTTTGCTCTAATACAAAATTTAATAGAAAATGATTATAAAATATTTTTTGACACAAATAAAAAGAATCCTAAAAATCAAATCAAAGATGCATTAAAAAGAAACGCATCATTTATATTAATGGTAGATCAAAATATGACCATAAAAAATATTAAGTCTAATGAAGAAAGTGCTGTTGCTGACTTTCAACAATTGCTTAATTTCCTAACGTTACAATAATTTATATTTACTAATAAATATAAATTTTTGACAATTACTAATCAAACTATGTAAGTTGGCATCCTAATATGCCTAATCAAGAAAAACTATTAATTATTGTTGAGTCGCCTTCTAAAACTAAGACGATTGCAAAGTATATTGACAATGCTTCTGTCATAGCAAGCGTTGGCCACTTCAAAGATTTACCAAAAAAAGAAATGGGTATTGATATTGAAAATGACTTCGCTATGAAGATTCAAACAATGCCTGATAGAAAAAAATTTATTACTCAATTAAAGGCTGAAGTGAAGCTAGCTGACAGAATTCTTATCGCTACAGACCCAGATAGAGAAGGTGAAGCAATTGCAGCTGACATAGCATCAGAAATTAAACAGAATATTGAGAGAGTAGAATTTACTGAGATTACCAAAACAGCAGTACAGTCAGCTATAAAAAATAGTAGAGATATTAATTATGATTTAGTAGATGCTCAGAGAGCAAGACGTGCTATTGATCGTATTGTAGGATTCACATTCTCTCCTGTTCTTTGGAAAACATTAAGATCTATAAAAAATACTGGCCTATCAGCAGGTAGAGTACAATCAGTAGCATTAAGGCTGTTAGTAGATCGCGAAAAAGATCGTAATAAATTTATAAAAAATACATTTTATTCAATCGAAGTTGATTTAAAAGAAGAAAGTCATATTGAAACATTTAAAGCTAAACTGGTTTCATATGATGGTCAAACTATAGCAAAGGGTGACGACTTTGGCAAGTTTTCTAGCGGATTAAAAAACGATAAATTGCTTTTAATTGATGGAGAAAAAGCTAAAGAAATTAAAACAGATACTGAAAGCAATAATTGGGAGATTAGTAGCATTGAATCTAAACCTACCTCTAGTTCTCCTGCTCCACCATTTACAACCAGCACTCTTCAACAAGACGCTTCTAGGAGATTTGGATATTCTCCTAAAAAAACAATGATGGTTGCCCAAAAATTATATGAGCAAGGATTTATTACTTATATGAGAACTGATTCTACAAATCTTTCCAAAGAAGCTTTGGCCGCATCGAAAAAATTTATTTTAGATAAATTTGGTAAAGATTTTTTACCAGATTCTTCCAATGTATATAAAAGCAAGGTAGCTAATGCGCAAGAAGCTCATGAAGCTATTAGGCCTGCAGGAACTACGTTCCAAGAGCCAGCTAAAATATTAAGCAGTGTTGGATCAGATGAAGGAAAATTATATGGTTTAATCTTGAACAGAACATTGGCATCTCAGATGAAGCCTGCGCAATACATTAGAACAAATATTGCACTTAAAAATGGCAAATCTATGTACAAAGCAAGTGGTAATATCACAACATTTAAAGGGTATACAGCAGTTTATGAGCAAGCACTTTCTAGAAATCAGAAAGCTATTGTTACTGCTCTACCTCCAATCGAAAATAATTCTAAGATTTTACATACGAATATAGATACTCTTGAAAAAAACACTACACCCCCGAGAAGATTTTCAGAAGCTATGCTTGTAAAAGAAATGGAAGCTAGGGGTATTGGACGTCCATCTACTTATTCAGCTATATTAGATAAGCTTGTAAAAAAAGAATACGTAGTTAAGCAAAACAAAGCTCTTATTCCTACCTTTGTTGGGATTGCCGTTACTCAATTATTAGAAAATCATTATTTATCATTATTTAATGAAAAATTTACCGCCGGTATGGAGCAACAGCTAGATGCTATATCTAGATCTGAAAGTACTTATTTAAGTGTTCTACAAGAATTTTATAATGGTAAAGAAGATTATGCGGGCGTAGCTAAACTCTTAGAAGAAGAAATAGATATTGCAAAAGCATGTACTGTCAATATATCTGAAAAAACTAACATACGTATTGGAAAATTTGGACCATATGTAGAAAAAGATGGCACCAATGTCACAATACCACAAGACTTATTCCTGGGCGATTTAAATCAAGAGCAAATAGACAAGCTTAGCTCTATGCAAAAAGAAGATAATATTATTGGAACATTCAATGGTGGAGAAAATATTCTTTTAAAAGTCGGACGTTATGGACCTTATGTAGAATTACAAGAAAGTAAAAAAAGAGCTTCTATCCCAAAAGGTACCGCTAACGAAGATATAACAGAAAAAATGGCTTCAGACTTGTTAAGCTTACCAAAAACCCTGGGTAATCACCCTGATACTGGAGAAGATATATTAGCTACTTTTGGTCCTTATGGCCCATATGTAAAATGTGGGAAGATTAATGCGTCTATGAAATCTACTGACAGCCCTCTAACTATCAGCTTAGAAGACGCTATTAAGCTTATTAAAGATAGAAAATTAAAATTTGAACCAACAATTCTAGGGTCTGATCCAAAAACAAAGAAGGATATTGCTATTAAAAGAGGTCGATTTGGGCCATATGTAACAGACGGGAAAAAGAATGTATCCCTTAAGGGATATACTATTGAAGATGTTACATTGGAAGAAGCCATTAAATTATTAGCAGAAAAAAAATGACAAAAAAAGTTTTTTTAATCCTATGCACCTTCACTTTTCTCTTTAGCTTTCAGTCTTCATTGGAAGATCGTCTATACTCTTTAAACCGACAATTAATGTGTCCAATATGTGATGGACTTACCTTAGAACAATCTCAAGCAAGTGTGGCTGTAGAAATGCGATCAGAAATTAGAAAAATGGTTATCAAAGGAATGAGTGATCAAGAGATCAAAGATTATTATGTAGAAAAATATGGCTTATATATATTGGCAAATCCTCCAAAAAATGGATTTGATTCTCTAGTTTTTATTGCTCCATTACTGTTTGGATTGCTTGGATTAATAATATTGTACAAGTATTTATTTTCTTAACTACTATACTTAAATTATTTAGATGAACAAACAACACTTAGATAAAATTATTTCGCTATGCAAGAGGAAAGGGTTTGTATTTCCTAACTCTGAAATCTATGGCGGACTTAAGGCTTCCTACGATTATGGACCTTTAGGCGTAGAGCTTAAAAAATTAATATCAGAGCTGTGGTGGAAAGAAATGACACAGTCTCATCAAAATATTGTAGGGCTTGATAGTGCAATCATGGTGCATCCAGAAGTATGGGAAGCTAGTGGACATATTGCAAATTTTAATGACCCAATGACCGACAATAAAGATAATAAAAAAAGATATCGCATAGATGATCTCCTATCTCGACAAAAATCAAAAGTAATTGATGCTATTTGCAGTGAACTGAACATGAAAAATACTAAAAATGATGATATCTATAATGATATTGCACAAACCTTACTATCCAATGGATCTAAGTCTGATGGAGTTTTAGAAAGTGCTGGAGTTATTGATCCATATTCTGGTTCAATTGGAAAATGGACTAGTGCTGTACAATTCAATCTAATGTTTAAAACAGACTCTGGCCCTTCTGAAAAAACAGGAAAAAGTATATACCTTAGACCTGAAACTGCGCAAGGAATTTTTATTAATTATTTATTGGTACAAAACACTATGAGATTAAAAGTGCCATTTGGTATTGCCCAAATTGGGAAAGCATTCCGTAATGAAATTGTAGCGAGAAATTTTATTTTTAGAACTAGAGAATTTGAACAAATGGAGATGCAATACTTTGTACATCCATCAGAAGATGATATTAGTATGGAGCTATGGAAACAGAAACGATTAGATTTTTATTTAAACCATCTAGGTATTAAATCTGAAAATCTAAAATTTCACCAACACAATGAAGATGCACTAGCTCACTATGCAAAAGATGCATATGATATTGAATATAATTTCCCATTTGGATGGGGTGAGGTTGAAGGAATTCATAATAGAACAGATTTTGATCTTAAGCAGCATGAAAAATTTTCGGGTAAAAATATGACTTATTTTGATACAAAATCTCAGGAGAAATATCATCCCTATATTATTGAAACTTCTACAGGATTAAACCGACTTTTTTTAATGGTCTTATGTGAATCATACTTTGAAGACGCTGAAAATAATAGAGTGGTATTGCAACTACCTTATGATTTAGCTCCTATTAAAGCAGTGGTTTGTCCTTTAGTGAAAAAAGATGGGTTACCGGAAAAAGCAATGTCTGTATTTGATACACTAAATAAAGAATTCCCCTGCATATACGATGAACAGGGATCTATTGGGAAACGATATTACCGACAAGATGAAGCTGGAACTCCATTTGGAATTACACTTGATCATCAAACACTAGAAGATGAGTCTGTAACAATACGTGAGCGAGATTCAATGAAACAAACACGTGTCTCTATTGATAAAATCTCTGCTTTTATTCATGATAATAAATAGGAAGATTATAATATGAGATCTGCTAACCCTGCATTAAATAATAACACTTTTAGAAATACTAGACGGGTTGCTCAATCCGAGGCGATGACTATTGATGGAACAGTTAATAAAACTGCGCTAGGCCTACTGCTGCTTATGACGTCGGCTATCTATAGCTGGAATAATCCTGCAACAGCTTTGATGCTATTTTGGCCAATCACTATTTTTACTTTCATATTACTGATGATTACTATCTTTAATAAGAAAGCTGCACCATATACTGTGCCGCTTTATTGTCTTGCTGAAGGAGTAGTTCTTGGTGGTATATCTGCTATGGCAGACGCCATGTACCCTGGCATCGCTAATCAAGCTATTTTTTTAACATTTGGAATTTTAATAGCTCTATTGCTGTTATATAAAAGCAAACTTATTGAGGTGACAGATAATTTTAGATTGGGTGTATTTTCTGCAACTTTTGGCATTTTAATTGTTTATGTCTTAAATATGATATTATCATTTTTCGGGGTCTCGTTTATGGGATCGCTCTTTGGAAATGGAACTACTGGTATTTTATTTTCATTATTTGTTATTGGAATCGCATCCATGAATTTAGTCTTAGATTTTGATTTTATAGAGAAGGGAGCAGCAAATGGTGCCCCTAAATATATGGAATGGTATGGTACATTTGGGTTAATGATTACCTTAATTTGGCTCTATATTGAAATTCTAAATCTTCTGATGAAACTGCGTAGTAGAAGATAGCAATCCTTCCTCTTTAAAAGATTGACATTAAGCTCCTCTTACAACTAAGTTACATCAACTAAGGGTAAATTCATCTCTATAGAGATAGAGGTGCGTACCAAATTTTTATTAATATGTACATAAAAAAAGGAAAAAAACAATGAGAAAGCTATATAATATGATAGCACTAGTTATGATATCCGGCTTTATGTTTGCACAAGGTTCAGTCTCAGGTACCGTGACTGACGGAGCAGGTAATGCTCTTTTTGGTGCAAATGTAACAGTTGAAGGAACATCATCTGGTGCTGCAACAGCAGCCGACGGATCATATTCAGTCGACGGTGTTGAAGGTGGTTCGTTTACCGTAACCGCTTCATACATTGGATATGAATCTGCAAGTGTTTCTGTAAATGTAGATGGTTCTGCAACCGCAAACTTTTCACTAGCATCTAGTGCAGTTTCTGGTAATTTAATCTCAGTTCTTGGATCTCGTTTTGCAAGAAATGTAGACGAACAAGCAGTTCCAGTAGAAGTCATTACTGAGCTTGAAATTCGTGCATCTGGTTTCACAGAAACTAGTGAACTATTACAAGCATTAGTTCCATCATATAATTCGCCTAAAGGCTATATTACAGATGGTTCAGACCATATGAGACCTGCTACTTTACGTGGTATGGCGCCAAATCAGACTCTAGTACTAGTAAATGGTAAAAGACGTCATCAAGGTGCATTAGTACACGTAAATGGTTCAGTCGGTCGTGGTTCAACTCAGGTTGACTTGAACGCTATCCCAGCAAGTGCAATCGCTAAGATTGAGGTCTTGCGTGATGGTGCTGCGGCGAAATACGGTTCTGACGCTGTCGCAGGTGTTATTAATTTAATATTAAAAGAATCAGGTGGAGCAGACATGAGTATTACCTATGGTCAAAATTTTTCTTATTTTGATCGAGGTTATGCTGCAGGTGAAGGCTTATTACCTGGTCAAGATGACAGCTCATACGGTTGGGATCTTGATGGTGAAGGTTACAATGAAGGTACTGGATATTTGCCATATACCGCAGCTCGCGGATGGGCACGTTCAGGAAATGAAACTGTTTTAAAAACAGATGGAAGAAGTCTAGTTATTCACGCTGGTAACGGCATGGAAGTACTGGGCGGAAATCTATACATAAGTGGTCAAATTCGTGACGGTGGTCGTTCAAACCGTGCGGGTCTTGATCCAAGAAGACAGTATTTCGCTGGTATGGATGCAGAAGAAGCTGCATTTGACAGAGAAAATCATCGTATTGGTGCTGGTGAATTCGAGCAAGTAAGTATGATGTGGAATGGTAGTTTCCCTATGGAACGTGGCACTTTATACACATTTGGTGGATTTAATACACGAAATGGTGAAAGTGGATGTTACTACAGAAGAGCACAAGATAACCGTACTCTTCGCGCATGGTATCCAGATGGATTCTTACCTTTAATTAGCCCAGAACTTTCAGACAAATCTTTTGCAGTTGGAATGAAAGGTCTTATGGGAGACTATGCTTACGATCTAAGTGTTAACACTGGATCAAATGATTTTAAATGGAGAATGACAAATAGTCATAATGCAACTTATGGTACTGGACCAGGACAACAGTCTGAGTTTGACCTAGGAACATTAGGCTATTCTCAAACTACCGTTAATTTTGACTTAACAAAACAAGTGGAAATGGATGGATTTGCTGGACCAGTAAGTCTTGCTATGGGTGCTGAAATGCGTATGGAAAACTATACTATTGAAGCCGGTGAAGAAGCAGGTTATGCTGACGGCGGTTTTGATGTATTAGATGGTCCAAATGCAGGAGCTGGTGCCGCAGTTGGTTGTCAATGTTTACCAGGATTATCTCCTACAAATGAGCAAGATCGTGACAGAGATGCGGTTAGTGTCTATGTTGATGCTGAAGCAGACGTTCTTGAAAACTTATTAGTAAACGTTGCGTTAAGAACAGAAAATTATAGCGATTTTGGAGCAACAACTAATGGTAAAGTTGCTGTAAGATATGAGATACAAGATGGTGTAGCTGCTAGAGGTTCGTTTAGCACAGGATTTAGAGCACCGGCTTTACAAGAAGCTTATTTCTCATCTATTGCAACTAACTTTATCGATGGAATACCTTACGAAGTAGGAACTTTTCCAAACGATTCAGAACCAGCTATCGCTCTAGGAGCAAAAGACCTTGAGCCAGAAACATCAACAAACCTTTCAATGGGTATGACTTATAAAGATGATACCTTCACTTTAGCAGTAGATGCTTATCAAATTAAAGTAGATGATCGTATTACTATGAGTGAAACATTTAATGGTTCAGGTGCTACTTCTGATATGGCAACATTCTTTGCTGACAGAAATATCCCTGCAGTTGGTGGTAGATACTTCTTTAATGGAATTAATACTGAAACAAACGGTTTAGACATAGTTGCGACTATGACTCAAGACCTTTCAAATGGTTCACTGCTATTAAAAGCAGCTATGAACTTTAACGATACTGAAGTTACAAACAAGGGCGACCTAGTAACTCCATCAGAATTAGCTGACTACACAACAGATGAGTTGTTAGGCCGTGCTAATACTGTTAGATTTGAAAGCTCATCTCCTGCAGAGATGTTCCAATTCTCAGCAAGAGTTCAAAGACCAACTTCAACATGGATGGTTAAAATGAATCGTTGGGGTGAAGTAACAATTCCTTCAGGAACTGTTGAAAGAGAACAAGTATTAAGTGGAAAATGGACTACAGACATGGAATACTCATTCCAAGCAACTAGTCAAGTACGTGTTTCATTTGGTATGAATAATGTTTTCGATGTTTACCCAGACAAAACAGTTAAAAGAAATAGTTTCAATGGAATATTCCAGCATTCTGGATATAGTCCATTTGGATTTAACGGACGTTACGTATACACTCGTTTAGATATGACTCTATAATTAATACCGTTACATAACTGAATAAAATAAAAAGCCTCTATTTTTTGTAGAGGCTTTTTATTATCTTTCATATCATGAGAATAGACTACACCATACTAACATCAATCTTGTTACTATTTTTCAGTTGCAATACACCTGAAAATTCAAAAGGTGGGGTTTCTTCTACGTCAAGTATTGCATCGCAAGTAGGGATTGATATTTTAGAACAAGGTGGAAATGCTTTTGACGCAATTGTAGCAACAGGGTTTACTCTAGCAGTAACCTCTCCTTCTAATGGAAATCTGGGTGGTGGTGGATTTCTAGTAGCACAGACTTCAGATGGAGAAAAAATTAGTTTAGATTTTCGCGAAGAAGCGCCTGCATTATCTTATGAAACTATGTTTCTTGATGAAAATCAAGAATATAGTCGTGATCTTGCTCTTAATTCTCATAAATCATCTGGTGTGCCAGGAACTGTCAATGGTTTAATACAAATTTTTAATGATTATGGCTCAGGAAAATTTACATTAGAAGAGCTATTAGTGCCTGCAATTTTCTATGCTGAAAATGGTCATCGCATTAATGCGGAAGCTGCACAAGGATTTGATTCATATAAAGCTTTATTTCTTAACGATGAAGGCTCAACAAAGATTTTTGTAAAAAATGTAGATGATACCATTCTAAACATTCAGAAAGCATTTCAAGATGGAAAGCTATCTCAAGAAGACTATACCAAACAATTAGCATCAATTGACGAGTGGTTACCAGGAGACTTATTAGTACAAACAGACTTAGCTAATACACTAAAACGTATTGCCAAATATGGTAATGCTGGATTTTATGATGGCGAAACTGCAGAGTTGATTATTAGGGAGATGGATTTAAATGATGGATTCATTACCAAGGAAGATTTACTGAGCTACAAATCTATTTACAGGGATCCTATAGTCGGAACATATAGAGGTAATAAAATTATTTCTATGGGACCCCCAAGCTCAGGCGGAGCTTTATTAGTGCAGATGCTCAATATGTTAGAAAATTTTGATATTAAATCTATGGAAAGAAACTCGACAGAGTTTGTACATCTTTTAACGGAAGTACAACGATTAGCTTATGCGGATAGAGCAATACACTTAGGAGATCCAGATTTTTGGCCTAATCCGATACCAATGCTTACATCAAAAACATATGCAAAAGAACGCTTGGCGTTAATCTCTATGGATTCAGCGACGCGTAGTACAGAAATTGCTGCTGGGAAGAATCTTCCACAAGAAAGCATAGAGACAACACACTATTCTGTTATGGACAAAGAAGGCAACGTTGTGGGTATTACCACTACTCTTAATATGAGCTATGGTAGTAAAAAAGTAGTCGATGGCGCTGGATTCTTGTTAAATAATGAAATGGATGATTTTTCATCAAAACCAGGAACAGCTAACGCTTTTGGTTTGGTAGGATACAAAGCAAATGCCATTCAACCATTTAAACGACCATTAAGCTCTATGAGCCCTACATTAGTTATTGATACCAATGGGAACCCTATAGTAACAATAGGAGCTGCTGGTGGCTCAAGAATTATTACTGCAGTATTACAGAACATAATAAGTATAGTAGATCATGGATTGAATATACAAGAAGCTATTGATTTTCCAAGAACACACTCTCAATGGTTGCCAGATAATCTCCGATATGAAAAAGGTGCATTAACTCAGCAAACGATTAATGAGCTAGAAGAATTAAATCATCTTTTTGAGCATGATGGTGTTACAGAAAATGGGCTATACGGTATAGCGCAGACTCATGGTGTACATTTTAAAAATAAACAATTTATAACCGGCTTTGATAAACGAGGATCATACGATGAAAATGAAGGCATTACATATTAACAAACTATTGATTTTAACATTATTTTTTGTAATCAGTTGCGGTGGAAATAATCGTGCAACACAATCTACAGTTCCAATTCCTGTTGTAGTATATACCCCAGGCGACCTAGTATCAGACGGACAAGGCTATATTCAATATAGAGTAGGAAATACTCCTGTTATTATCACTGTACCTCATGATGGAACGCTAGTCCCTTCTAATATGGCAGACAGAATAGGAGATGTAGAACGTGCAGTGAATACCAGAAAAGTTGCAGAGCAATTTGCAGTATTCTTTAATGCAAACTCTAATGGCCTTTTTCCCCATATCATTTATAACAATGTAAGTCGTACAAAATTAGATCCCGATGCCAATCTAATGGATGGTGCGCAAGGAAATAGTTATGCCAACCTTTCGTATGGTACATATCATAGCTACTTACAAACAGCAATTGATTCTGTTGAAGCAAACTTTGATTCAGGGATATTATTAAATCTAGTTGAACATGATAATGCAACACAACAATTTGAACTTGGTTATCTACTTTCAGAGAGCGAGTTGAATTTATCCGATGCAGAACTTAATAATGGTTATAGTACTCTATCTAGCATCAGCCAATTATCTTCTATTTCTGCAGCAACATTTTCAGAGGTATTAAGAGGATATAGCAGTTTTGGAAATTTCTTATTTGCAGCATCCTATAATGGTTCTTCTTACCAAGTAGTGCCAAATCTGGACAATCCAAATGCTCCTTCAGGTGGATATACTTCAGGGGGTTTTACTTTAACAACTTACGGTAAAGAGCGATTGGGTAAAATTAATGCTATTGAAGTAGCAACTCCATATTCTGGGTTTAGAGATAATGCTAATGCTTATCGTGCAGTGGGAGTTGTTCTCGAAGATGCAACTTACAGATTTTATCAAGAACAGATTGGTATATCTATATACTAATATAGTAGTATAAAAAAATTATTTTAGTGCATTGGCTTTGTTAAGATACTCTGTAGCATCTTCTAATCTACCTTCACCAAAATAGGTACGATATACACCATAATAGTATTGTGCGTTATTTGGATCAGAATCAATTA
Source organism: Fidelibacterota bacterium (assembly GCA_018672235.1). Lineage (GTDB taxonomy): Bacteria > Fidelibacterota > Marinisomatia > Marinisomatales > Marinisomataceae > Marinisoma. The sequence continues at coordinate 31,028 of JABHGE010000003.1, forward strand.
ACTCTAGATAATAAGTTCTAGATTTTCTCCATCTCTCTGCTTGCTCAAGTGCTTTTGCAAGCCCCAATAAAGCTTCTTTATCATCAGGAGCTAAAAAATATGCTTCTTCAAAGTTATATTCCGCTTCTTCAAATTCATTCATTTTCAAATAAACTAAACCTCTATTAAAGAATAAATCTATCTTTTCTTTATCGTCATTAGAATTTTCAATTGCTGCATTAAGATTTTTCAATGCAGGCTCAAATTTATCTTGTGCAAGATATAATGCACCTAAACTCTTCAATGCAGACACTTCAAGAGGATTAACTTCTAAGGCCCTTTCGTAATAACTTAAACCTTTATCAAATGCTCCTAAGCGTACTGAGCTTTGTCCAGCACTGACAAGCAATGCTAATTGGACATCTTTATCTATATCTGGCAATGCTAGTGCTTCATCAATATTTTTAAAGGCATTCTCTTTATCTCCTTTGATCGAATAATAAAGTCCGAGCAATGCATATGAACCTGGCTGTGCCGGGTCTAGCTCTTTTGCTTGTGATAAAGTTTGAATTGCTTGATCTACTAAAGCATCTCGCTGTTCTTCCCCTGCCGCTCTATTTAATAGGGCTAAAAATCCTTGACCTCTATAATAGATTAAATTATAGCTTTTTGCTAGTGAGGCTGAAACAGCCTGTGACATTAATATTTTTTTATCATTTGGAGTAGGTCTAATTTTAGCACTTGCCACCGCAGTGCTAGCAATATCCATATATTCTTTTACTTTTGTCCACTCTTGAGTTCTAGGATAAATTTTATCTCCTAGATGAAATGCTGCTTCCCATTTATCTTTAGGGTGATTTAAAGCTTTCAACAAAAATTCTTTGGCTGCGTCCCATTCCCTATCTTTTAATCTGATTTTTGCAGATTCTAAATCTTGCCCAGCAAAAAGTGTAGAGACTAGTATTAGTGTAATAAAAAAGTTTTTTATAGCGTTTATAAACATATATCCTCCATTTATAGGAACAAGTTAGTAGTATTATTATCAGATTTCAATAGGTAAGAGTAGATTTAACCCATTCTTTGCGTAATTGATATTCTTTATCGGGCACACTGACAATACCTTCGTGTGCAATATCTTCAATACAAAAAGATGCCATTGTTGCTCCAGCTATCATAGCGTCTTCAATATTTTTACCAGCCATTTTAGATGAAAGCAATCCTCCCGCAAAAGCATCTCCTGCCCCTGTAGTATCCATAACAGTCTTAACGGGATATGCGCCTATAGAAAAATGAGTATTGCTATCAAAAAAAGAGGCTCCATCTTCTCCCTGCTTAATGATAAGACTATCTGTACCCATACTTAGTATACATTCTGCCATTTCTTTTAAAGTAGGGCTTGATAAACCAGATAGATACACAGCTTCATTATAATTGATGCATAATAAATTGGATTTAGAGATAATCTTCTTTAAATCGTCATTAGCTATATCCATATACAATTTAAATGTATCCAATATAACAAAAGGAGATGACTCAATTTGATCTAAAATAGTAAGTTGCAAGCTAGGATGTGTGTTTCCTAGCAATAAATATTCACACTTTTTAGCCTTTTCAGATAGAATAGGTTTATATTTTTCTGAAACTCCCGGATCTACATACAGTGTTTCTCTTTTAGAAAAATCATATGCATATTCCCCTCCCCAAGCAAACGTTTTTCCTTTTTCTATTTTCAAATCATCTAAATCTATAGAATGACCCCCAAGAAGATCAAAGTGCTCTTTTGGAAAATCACTTCCTACCATCCCAACCAATTGGCATTCTTTTTGCTTAGTAGCTAGTAAGGCGTAAGAAGCGGATCCCCCTAGTACATCGGGATATGTTCCATATCTATTAACTATCTTATCGATACTTAATGAGCCAAAGACAAGTGCTTTATGTGAGTAATTTGAAGTCATAATTTTTTTTATTAAGATAACAATGTAAACTAAATGAAAAAAGAAAAAATAGTATTGGGGATTAGTGGTGGAGTTGATAGCTCTGTCGCTGCACTTCTTTTGCAAAAAGATGGATATGATGTGCATGGAGTATTTATGAAAAACTGGGACGATAAACATGCTATATGTTCCGCAGAAGACGATTATGCTGACGCTTTAAGTGTATGTAAAAAACTGAAAATTCCTCTAAAAAAAATTGATTATACTGCTCAATATAAAGATAAGGTATTTAAACAATTTTTAGATGATCATGTACATGGACTTACCCCAAATCCTGACGTATTATGTAATAAAGAAATCAAATTTGAAGTTTTTCAGAATTACGCCAAAGAAATAGGTGCAACAAAAATTGCTACAGGGCACTATGCAAATAACTATACGACTGACTCTACTTGCTATCTAAAAAAAGCAACAGACCAATCAAAGGATCAAAGCTATTTCCTTCATCAGCTAGGACAATCTGAGTTAAAAAATACAATCTTCCCTTTAGGTAAAATTCTAAAAAAAGATGTAAGGAGTATCGCAAAAAAATATTCACTCATTAATCATAACAAAAAAGATAGTACTGGAATATGCTTTATAGGAGAAAGAAAATATAATGATTTTGTAGGAAAATATTTAACCATAGAAAAAGGAGGTATTCAATCACTTGATGGAGAAATTTTAGGTAAGCATGATGGGCATATTTACTTCACGATTGGCCAAAGAAAAGGTTTAGGTATTGGTGCAAGATTTAGCGCTGAAGACAAGCCTTGGTATGTAGTAAAAAAAGATACCTATCATAATATTGTCTTTGTGGCGCAAGGCGAAAATCATCCCGCCCTATTTAGTAAAAAAATTATAGTGGACGATATCAATTGGATAAATAAAAAACCTACAACTTTTCCAAGAAATTATTATGCAAAAGTAAGGTATCGAGATGAAGATAAATTATGTACTGTCTTTTCTTTAGACAACAACACTTATTGCATTGAATTTGAATCAGAACAAAAAGCTATCACTCCGGGACAATCAATTGTTCTTTATAATGAAGAAAATGTTTGTATTGGAGGTGGTATTATATCAAAAAGAGACATACCTTTTTTAAAGGAAACTATCTAATGAATAATCAATTACATATCGGTATTCTGGCAGCGGGTAAGGGTTCAAGAATGGAGTCAAACCTACCAAAAGTATTACATCAATTAAATGGAAAAAGCTTAATTGACTATGTATTAGATACGGCATCACAATTAACGCCAAAATCAATAACGCTTGTAGTGGGATTTGAAAAAGAACTTGTCAAAGACCATACGCGTGCACGTAAAATAGATTATGTATCGCAAGATCAACAGCTAGGAACTGGACATGCTGTTCTTCAAATGGCTAATAAGCTAGAAAACCAAAGTGGGCATTTATTAATCTTATCTGGTGATGTTCCAAATACAAAATCTACTAGCCTTATGCCTATAATTGATGAACATATAAATAAAAATCACAATGCAACCGTTATTACTGCTATAGTTAACGACTCAACAGGATATGGTCGAATCATAAGAGGAGATACTGGCCAGCTATTGAAGATTGTTGAAGAAAAAGATTGTACGTCAGGTGAAAAAAAGATTAAAGAAATCAATTCGGGAATATTTATTTTTAAAATTTCACATTTATTTGAAGAATTAAGAAAAATAAAATCAAACAATGCACAAAATGAATACTATCTAACTGATGTGATGGAGTTGATTGGTAAAAAAATGCCCATACAAGCAAAAATAGTTGAAGATTCTTCAGAGGTTATGGGAATTAATGACATAAATCAATTAAGCTCTTTGGAAAAGAATAAGTAGTGAAATATTTTCTTGATTTTATTATCATTACACTATCATTCATCATTATAGTCTTTGGATGGTCTTTATCAAAAAATCTTCTTAATAAAGAAGCCTTAACGAGTAATCCCTCTTCTAATATAGAATCCATGCCAAAAATTAAGCTATTTGAAAATTATGATAATCAAACTTTGAAGGTGGCTATATTAAATGGATGTGGAATAAGTGGAGTGGGAAATCAATTTTCTGAACTATTAAATAATAAATATGGACTGGTTATTGTAAGAACTGAAAATGCAAATAATTTTGATTATGAAACAACGAAGGTGGTTATTATTAATGACTCTAATCCTAATATTGAGAACTTACTTACAATTTTAGGCATGAATATTAATGATGAAGATGTAGAATTTAATAGCTCTTATAGCCCTGAAGAAGATATTCAAATAATCATTGGAAAAGACTACTTAGATTTTCTTAACTTGAACTCATGAAAACAAATCCACTATTAAAAAAAATTGTTGGTCTTGCTGAAGAAAAAAAGGCTGAAGATTTAGTAACGCTCAATGTTTCTAAGATTACTTCTTTGTCTGATTATTTTGTTATTTGCTCTGCTAAAAACCTTATACAAGTGAAAGCAATTGCTGATAATATTAAAGATAATATTAAAGAAAAACCCTTTCGTACTGAAGGATACCAAAATGCTAATTGGATTATTATTGATTATGTAGATATAGTAGTACACATCTTTTTTGAAGAAGCGCGTGAATACTATGATCTAGAACGTCTCTGGTTTGATGCAAAAACTGTAAAGATATAATGATTCAAACAAAATTAGAATCTTTTATAAGCGACTATTTAAAATCTAACAACTTTGAACTTTCTAATTGGAATGTGGCAATAAATACAAGAGAAGGCTTTGGAGACTATTCATCTAATGTTGCACTAATCTTATCAAAAAAAATTGGTAAAAATCCGATGGAGATTGCTGAAGCAATAGTTGCCTATCAAAATAAAGAGGGGGAACTTTTTTCTGTTTCTGCTACTAAGCCTGGCTTTGTTAATTTTGATATTTCAATCGATTACTACTTAGATATCATGAATAGTATTTTAGAGGAAGGCGCCAACTTTGGAAAGCCTGCAAAACATGAAAAGTCAGCTAATGTAGAATTTGTCAGTAGCAATCCTACCGGACCATTAACTGCCGGTCATGGTAGAAATACTATACTTGGCGATATGGTATCAAGCATATTATCATGGCATGGATATAATGTTACGAGAGAGTATTATTATAATAATGCAGGAAAGCAAATGCGCATGCTAGGTGAATCGTCTTATGCAAAATATGCAAAAAAAATTGGCAAGAATGTTACGCCGCCAGAAAATGGTTATGTTGGAGAATATTTAGACGATATTGCAGATAAAATTATCACAAAATTTGGAAAAGATTTAGATTCGAATAGCGAATATTTTAGAACTTTTACAGAAGAAAAAATCTTTGACAGCATTAAGAATACTTTAAAAAGCCTAAGAATTGAATTTGATCTTTTTTCTCAAGAACAAAAATTTTATGATAATGGTGCAATAGATAATGTATTAAAAAAATTAGACGAACTATCTTTGACGTATAAAAAAGATGGTGCTACTTGGTTTAAGACTAGCAGTCTAGGAAAAGAAGAAGATAAAGTCTTAGTAAAAAGCACTGGTGAACCTACCTATCGCCTACCTGATATTGCATACCATATTGATAAAGTAGATAGAGGATTTGATTTAATTGTAGACATCTTTGGTGCAGACCATATCGAGACATATCCAGATGTTTTACTTGGACTGAAAGCTCTTGGCAAAAGAACAGATCATATTAAAGTTGTAGTACACCAATTCGTAACTCTTAAAAAAGACAACCAGGTTGTAAAAATGTCCACGCGTAAAGCAAACTTTATTACACTAGACGATCTTATTGATCAATTAGGGGTAGATGTTGTGAGATATTTCTTTATTATGAGGGGAGCAAATAGCCACTTAGACTTTGATTTTGATTTAGCAAAAGATGAGTCTGAAAAAAATCCTGTTTATTATCTACAGTATGCACATGCAAGAATTTCTAATTTAATTGCAAGATATGATAGTGACATAAACCAAAAAACAGGTCTTGATTTAAGTCTATTAATAGAAAAAGATGAAATATTATTAATAAAAAAACTATCTGCATTTCCAACAAAGATGGGTGAGATACATGAATCTTTAGAACCAAGTAAATTAGCTACCTATCTTCAGGAAGTTGCTGCATCATATCACAAATTTTATGGGAATCATAAGGTTATTGATCATAATAATATTCCCTTGTCTTATGCCAGAAAGAATCTCTGCAATGCTACACAAATTATTTTAAAAACAGGGTTATCTATTCTAGGCATCACTGCACCTGAAAAAATGTAAAGTATTATGTCTACTTTAACCAGACGAAAGTTTATTCGAAGAAGCTTAATCCTTTCTGCGGGGGCATCTCCTACAAGCTCTCAAGATACTGCTCTAGCAAACTATATTGGCTTAGCTGAAGGACATATCCATTTTGCTGGAGAACATGCATCAAATGACCGCGGTTGGATGCAAGGAGCTTTAGTCTCTGGTTTACGCGCAGCTACAGAAATTAATAATTCAAATTAATGCTAATTATAGGTCATAGAGGGGCTCGCGGGTATATAGCTGAAAATACCTTGGAATCTATTCAGAAGGCTTTGGACTTGAATGTTGATGGAGTAGAAATAGATGTCTACCAATGTGCTTCAGGAGAAATTGTAGTCTTTCATGATAGTAACCTCAATCGACTTACCGGCAATAAGGGGTTTATTGAAAAGACTAATTTTGATGAATTAAATACAATCTTGGTAAAAGGAAACTATAAAATACCTACTCTAGGGCAAGTACTGGAATTAATAGCTGGTAGTGTATTATTAAATATTGAGTTAAAGGGTAAAAATACCGCTATTTTAACCGCTGCTATACTAAAAAAATATCTTCAGAATTCGCAGTCTGACATAAAAAATTATATTGTTTCTAGTGATAACTGGAATGAATTAACACTTTTCAAAAATCAAAATACTGGTATCCCTATTGGTGTACTCAGCCATACCTCTTTATTGCTACAAAAAGAGCTTAATGATATCATTGAAAAAGGTAAGGAGTTGAATGCTGTTGCTATACATCCAAAATTTTCTCTTTTAAGTAAAAGAGCAATAGATAGAATGCATTCCTCTGGATTTTTAGTATATAGTTGGACTATTAACAGACCAAAAGATGTTAAACGAGCCATTCAATTAGGGGTAGATGGTATTATTACAGATTTTCCAGATCGTATTATCAGATAATATATGTGGAGGCGGGGAGATTCGAACTCCCGTCCATAATAGAGAAAAGATAAATATCTACATGTTTAGTTTCCTGATCGAGTTTTGCCTTATACAGGTTCAAGAACAGACGAATATAAGACTATCTTCTAAGGTTCACTTATTTAGTCGAAGCAAAAAAATAAGTTATCTCATTTTTATGACATCATTCAGACAGCGATGAGAAACGCCTACTGATGATGGGTTATAGCAACTAAGCTACAGCCATTTGGCCATAATCGGCACTTAATACGGTTTAGAAGTTTAAAGAGGTACTAAGCTCTACATGCAATTTAAAATTTCTTTCTAAAATGTCGAAACCGGTCGCCCCCAATTGTCAAATACTTTGGAAGATACAACCTTTTTTATAAACAAAAAAGACTCTGTAGCGCCAACCTCAGAGTCTTTTCGATTGCTTGTATTTGCGTACAATATCTAATTAAAGACTACTATAAACTAATAGTCTTTTATGGAATTCGTCAATACTTAAATGCTGAAATGCAAAAAAAAAATTGAAGAATCTATTTTTTCCATTACCGAATCTGGATTCTCGACCTTAAATTAATGCCTAGTTTTGCTGACGTAGCTCAATGGTAGAGCAGGGGCCTTTTAAGCCCTTGGTTGTAGGTTCGAGTCCTTCCGTCAGTACTAAGTTCTATTAATGGGATTAATTACAATGTCTGAATTTCACAATAAACATATCGGTCCTACTTCTACAGAAGTCCAAGAAATGCTTTCTTACCTTGAATGCAACAGTTTAAATGATCTACTTGAAAAGATTGTGCCAAAAAATATTTTAGACATTGATGGCGACTCTATCGGAAATGAAAATTTTTCTGAAAATGATATTTTAAAATATGTCAAAGAAATTGGATCAAAGAATAAAATCTTTCGCTCGCTCATTGGTCAAGGGTATTATGATACCATTACGCCTAATGTAGTATTGAGAAATATTTTAGAAAGCCCAGGATGGTATACGCAATATACGCCGTATCAACCTGAAATTTCTCAAGGAAGATTGGAGGCGCTTCTTAACTATCAAACCATGATATCGCAAATTTGTGAATTACCGATAGCTAACGCTTCTTTGTTAGATGAAGGAACTGCAGCTGGAGAAGCTATGCTCATGTTCTATAGAAAGAATAGGTCTGATTCTAATAAATTTCTTATCGATGAAAATTGCTTTCAACAAACTATTGATGTTATAGTATCAAGAGCAAAACCTCTTGGTATTGAAATTGAAATTGTATCGTATGAAAACTTTGATTATCAAGATGCGTTTGGATGCATTGTTCAATATCCAGATCGTTTTGGGAGAATTGCTAATCCTGATGCCTATAAAAATATTACAGACAAAGCCCGTGAATCTAATTGTAAGGTAATTTTTGCTACAGACTTGATGTGTTTACAACTATTCCAATCTCCTGGCTCTTACAATGCAGATGTTGCCGTAGGTAATAGTCAAAGATTTGGAGTGCCTTTAGGCTATGGTGGACCTCATGCGGCATTTATGACTACTACAGAAGAATTTAAAAGGGATATTCCTGGTAGAATTGTAGGAGTCTCACAAGATAGAAGAGAGAACCAAGCTTATAGATTGACGCTTCAGACTAGAGAGCAACATATTAGAAGAGAAAAAGCTACTTCAAATATCTGTACTGCTCAAGTACTCCTGGCTATTATTTCTAGTATGTATGCTATTTTTCATGGCCCAAAAAAATTAAAAGCGATTGCAAATACAATTCATGCTCACACTAAACATCTTGCAAAAAAATTGAGTGCACAGGGTCATGAAATTATTTTAGATAACGAATTATATTTTGATACTCTATCAATTGAGTTAAATGGTCTAGATCAAAAGACCTTAGAAAATAGAGCTTTGGCCAAACTATATAATTTTAAATATCATAATGAAGGATTAGTGGGTATTTCATTGGATGAAAAAACTTCTGAAAAAGAGATAGAAGAAATTGCTGATCTATTTGCTACAGATTTCGTGTCAAATAGTCTTAATCCTGAATTTAATACTAATAGAAATGGGGTGACTTTACAGCATTCTATTTTTAATAGCATTAATTCAGAAACAGAGATGTTACGATATATACACAAATTAGAGAAAAGAGATCTTTCTCTTAACCATAGTATGATTCCATTAGGGTCTTGTACTATGAAATTGAATGCTACTGTAGAAATGATTCCTATTAGTTGGCCTGAGTTTAATACGATTCATCCTTTTGCACCGGCGAACCAAACAGAGGGTTATAAAGTGATTATCGATCAATTAGAAATGATGCTTTATAAAGTCACTGGATTTGATGCTGTTTCATTTCAACCTAATTCTGGAGCCCAAGGAGAATATGCTGGCTTACTTACAATACAAGAATACCATAAGACCCATGATGCCGATAGAAATGTTTGTATTATCCCTGAATCTGCACATGGAACCAATCCAGCAAGTGCAATTATGGCTGGATTAAAAGTGGTGATTGTAAAATGTGACGATAATGGAAATATTGATTTTGAAGATTTAACAAATAAAGTTGTTGAAGCTGGTGATAAGCTATCTTCCCTAATGGTGACTTATCCTTCTACTCATGGAGTTTTTGAACATAATATTGATGAAATCTGTGCTTTAATTCATAGTAATGGTGGACTTGTATATATGGACGGAGCAAATCTCAATGCTATGGTAGGTGTTTGCAAGCCAGGTAATTTTGGTGCTGATGTTATGCACATTAATCTACATAAAACATTTTGTATTCCACATGGAGGTGGAGGTCCAGGAATGGGCCCTATATGTGTAAATGATAAGTTAAAACCTTATCTACCTAAACATCATTTTACCGATGAAGACTATTCGTATTCTGTATCATCTTCACCCTATGGTAGTGCAAGCATTTTATTAATCTCATATATTTATATGAAATTAATGGCTGGAGAAGGACTGCTTAAAGCCTCTCAAGTAGCAATTTTAAGCGCCAACTATATGGCAAAAAGATTAGAAAAAGATTACAAAATCTTATATCGTGGTAATGCGGGATTAAATGCACATGAATTTATTATTGATTGTAGAGATTTCAAAAATACTGCAGGCATTACTAATGAAGATATTGCAAAAAGATTGATTGACTATGGATACCATGCACCAACAATGTCATGGCCGATACCAGGGACATTAATGATTGAACCTACTGAAAGTGAATCTAAGGATGAATTAGATAGGTTTTGTGAAGCAATGATTGGAATAAAAAAAGAAATTAATGAAATCATACAAGGAGAAATTCCTCAAGATAATAACGTTCTAGTGAATGCGCCTCATACTGTTTCAGACATTTGTGAAGATTGGGATCGTCCCTATAGTAAAGAAAAAGCTGTGTTCCCAAAAGAGTGGATTAAAGAAAATAAATTTTGGCCATATGTTTCTAGGATTGATAATGCATACGGAGATAGAAACTTTTTCTGTATTTGTCCAGATATAGAAGATTATAAATAATTATTTAAAATATTCTTGCAACGGCTTGACATTCACTTTATCTAAATTTGACATGGCTACTATAGCAGCCTTTGCTCCTGAAAGAGTTGTGATAGTAAGAATATTTTTCATCACTGAATTTTTTCCAATGGCTTCTTCATCATATCGTGACTGAGCACCTATTGGGGTATTAATAACCAACTGAATATTATCATTTAAAATCTCATCTACTACATTTGGACGACCTTCTCCTACTTTAAAAATAGAAGTACACTCTATATCATTTTTCTTGAAGAACTCTGCAGTGCCTTTTGTGGCAATGATATTAAAATTAAGTTTTACAAGACCTTTAATGATTGGCAGAGATCTTTTTTTATCTATATCAGCAATAGAAACAAATGCTGTACCTTCTTTAGGGACAGTATAGCCATCTGACTGCATTGCTTTTAAAAATGCTGCACCTGAATTATTATCTATCCCCATTACTTCGCCAGTAGATTTCATTTCTGGCCCTAGAAATATTTTCTCATTTTTAAATTTTTTAAACGGCAATACTGCTTTCTTAACAGCGATGTGCTCAAAGATACTTTCTTTTAAATTGAAATCTTTTATTTTTTTTCCTACTGATAGTTGGGCGGCAATATTTGCTAATGCGACATTACTATATTTACTTACAAAAGGGACGGTTCTACTTGACCTTGGATTTACCTCCAACACATAAACATTTTTACCCTTTACCGCAAATTGTAAATTAATTAGCCCTATAACATTTAACTCTAATGCTAATTTTGTGGTCATATTAATAATATCTTTTTTGACTTTAGCGCTCATATCATAAGGTGGTAATACACATGACGAGTCTCCAGAGTGAACTCCAGCTTCTTCGATATGTTGCATAATTCCTGCAATGAACACTTCTTCTCCGTCACATAAAGCATCTACATCAAATTCAAATGCATTCTCAATAAATTGATCAATAAGTATTGGATGATCGCTCGTTGCTTCAGCAGAGCGGAATACATAATCTACAAGTTGTTCTTTGTTATATACAATTTGCATTGCTCTTCCACCTAAAACATAACTTGGTCTCACGAGGACTGGGAATTGGGCAATTTGAGAAAAGTTCATCATTTCATCATAATTTTTTGCAATACAATATTCTGGTATTTGAATTTTCAATTTCTTAACAATCTTAGCAAATTCTTCTCTATTTTCTGCTAAATCAATACTCGCTGCTGATGTCCCAAATATTTTTACACCTTCTTTTGTTAATTGTTCTGCAATTTTTAAAGGTGTTTGTCCGCCAAATTGCACAAACACCCCATCAGGTTTTTCAAATTCAATAATATTCATAACATCTTCGAATGTAATTGGCTCAAAATAAAGTCTGTCAGCTAAATCAAAATCTGTAGAAACAGTTTCTGGATTGCAATTTACCATAATCGATTTAAACCCAGCTTCTCTAAGTCCATATACAGCCTGTACACAACAATAATCAAATTCAATTCCTTGGCCTATTCGATTTGGCCCACCACCTAAAATCATTACTTTTTGACCGTCAAGAGGTTTAATATCATGAGTAGATTCATAGGTAGAATATGAATATGGCGTTTCTGCAGTAAATTCTCCAGCACAAGTATCTACTACCTTATAAACAGGTTTTAAATTTTTTTCATTTCTAATTTTTCTAATTTCAGGAGCAGTATGATTGGTTAATGCTGCTATCTGTATATCTGAAAATCCATTTTTTTTAAGTAGCTCTAAATCATCTAATGAGTTATGATGATTTTCTAGATATACAATCTCTGCAATCTCATGTAAAAACCAAGGATCAATTCCTGTATTACTATGAATTTCTTCAATAGTAAACTCTTGTTTAATGGCTTCTTTTACTTTTAAAATTCTAAAAGCGCTCCCATCATTTAAAGAGGAGATATCTAATGAGCGATATCGTTTAATCTCTGGGTCTTCATTCCTTGGATCTTTAGTGGCAAGTCCTGGTAAATTTAATTCTAAAGATCGAAATGCTTTTTGGAATGATTCTCTAAATGTTCTACCAATAGACATTGCTTCACCGACAGATTGCATTTGTACCCCCAACTTACCAGAAGCAGAGGGAAATTTTTCAAAATCAAATCTTGGTAATTTTGTTACGATATAATCAATAGTAGGCTCAAAAGCTGCTAAGGTTTTATTGGTAATATCATTTTTTAGTTCATCTAAAGAATATCCAACTGCTAATTTTGCCGCTATTTTTGCAATAGGGAATCCTGTTGCTTTTGACGCCAGGGCAGATGATCGACTTACTCTAGGATTCATTTCAATAATCACCATTCTACCATCTTTTGGATTTACTGCAAACTGGACATTAGACCCTCCTGTGTCGACTCCAATCTTTCTAATACATTTAATTGCTGCATTTCTCATGTTTTGAAATTCTTTATCAGTTAAAGTCATAGCGGGAGCAACTGTAATTGAGTCTCCCGTGTGAATTCCCATGGGATCTATATTTTCAATAGAACAGATAATAATAACATTATCATTGGGGTCACGTATTAGCTCTAGCTCATATTCTTTCCAGCCCAATAAATATTCCTCTACTAGAACTTGTCCTGTAGGACTTTCTTTGAGACCCTGCTCTGTAGATTCTTCAAATTCTTGCTCATTATATGCTACAGATCCACCTGACCCACCTAAGGTAAAAGAAGGTCTAATAATTGCGGGTAACGCAATCTTTTCTAATAATTTTTTACCTTCTTCTACAGATTGAATAGTATGTCCATATGGTAAATCTAAACCAATCTCTAGCATCGCCTCTTTAAATTTTTCTCTACTTTCAGCTGTTTCAATTGCTTTTTTATTAGCTCCAATTAACTCTACATCATATTTAGCCAATATTCCCCTATCATCTAAATCCATTGCGACGTTTAAGGCGGTTTGTCCTCCAACGGTAGGTAGTATAGCATCAGGTTTTTCTTTCTGAATAATTGCTTCAACATATTCTACTGTAATGGGCTCAATATATGTTCTATCTGAGAATTGAGGATCTGTCATAATAGTGGCTGGGTTGGAATTAATTAATACAACTTTATAGCCTTCTTCTCTTAATGCTTTAATAGCTTGCGTACCTGAATAATCAAATTCACACCCTTGCCCAATAACAATTGGGCCTGCACCAATTACTAAAATAGTTTTAATGTCTGTTCTTTTAGGCATTTGAATCCATCATTTTAAAAAAATTATCAAACACATATCTTGAGTCGTGTGGACCGGGACTTGCTTCTGGATGATATTGAACAGAGTAAGCTTGCATCTCTTCGCATGCAATACCCGCAACTGTATTATCGTTAAGATGCGTATGAGTTATTGTAATATTAGAAGCTAATGAATCTTCGCTGACTGCAAAACCATGATTCTGTGATGTGATTTCAATCTTATTGGTATTTAAATTTTTTACAGGCTGATTAATACCTCTATGTCCAAATTTCATTTTAAATGTTTGTGCTTCCAAAGCTAGTGCTAGAATTTGATGTCCAAGACAAATACCAAATATTGGTTTTATACCTAGCAATTGTTTTACTGTTTCAATTCCATATGATACAGCAGCAGGGTCTCCTGGGCCATTTGATAGAAATACTCCATCAGGATTATAGTCCAATACTTCTTGAGCGCTAACAGATGCTGGAAAAATTACTACTTCAGAATTTTTGTCGAGTAATATATCATAAATATTACTTTTCATTCCATAGTCAATAGCTGCAATTTTATACTTTGGATTTTTTACATTAGATAAAATAGTTTTTTCTTTTCTAGAGACTTCTTTTGCTAGGTCTAAACCTTCCATTGAAGGTATTTTTTTTATTTTTTTAGCTAAGCTATCAATATCAAAATCTTTAGTGGAAATAATGCCTTTCATCGATCCATTACTTCTAATATGAATAGTAAGTGCTCGAGTATCAATATCTTGTATCCCCACTACTTTATTTGATTTTAAAAATTTATCTAAAGATTCGCTAGATCTCCAATTGGAAGGTGACAATGATTCGCTTTTGATAATCAAGCCTGTAGCATACACATTTGGAGATTCTATATCAGAGCTATTGGTACCATAGTTACCAATATGTGGACTACACATAACAATCATTTGTTTTGCGTAAGACGGGTCTGTTAAAATTTCTTGGTACCCTGTCATTCCAGTATTAAAACATACTTCACCGGAAGTTTCCCCTAATGCACCAAGATTTTTTCCTTTAAAAAAAAGACCATCCTCTAAATACAGGATAGCCTTTTGCTGTTTTCGCATGAGTAGATTTTACCTCATATCTATCAAAATTAAAACCTTATTTTTTTACCTGTTGCCATTGTTTTTACTGCTGCGACAGTTGAAACAGTTGCAAAAATAATTAAAAAAATAAAAGAAGATTTAAATGAAGCATCAGAAACTCCTAGAGTTGTATACCTTAAAGTGCTAATAGCGTAAAAAATTGGATTTACTAAACTGATATTCATTGCCCACACTGGTAGCATCTTTATAGAATAGAAAATTCCACCCAAGAAGCTAAATGGAGTAATTATAAAGTTTTGAATTAATGCTAGCTGATCCCATGAATCAGAAAGTTGCCCAATTAATAATCCTAAGCTTGCAAAAGACCATGATACTAAAAAAATTGCCACTAAAGTTAAAAATAAATCGTTAATTGGCATGCCAGCCAGCCAACAAATTAGTAAAATTAATGTACCGTTAACAAAACCTCTGACGGCACCTCCAATAATGAACGACAAAGATAGTTCTAGGCTAGATAGCGGAGTAATTAATAGTTCTGGAAGTGTTTGAAGTAACTTCATTTGTAACATAGAAGACGCTGCGTTTGCTGTAGCATTAGTAATAACATTCATCATCAATAACCCTGGTAAAATATATATTTTATATGACACCCCGCCGATTTCAGATATTCTATTTTCAAGCGCTACACCAAAAACAAATATGTATAACAATGTTGTTACTACTCCCGGAATAAGAGTTTGCTTCCATACAGAAAAGAACCGCATTACTTCTTTTGATGATAAAGTATAAAAACCTACCCAATTACTAATCATTGATTTTTCTCCCAGTCAGCTCTAAAAAGACGTCCTCTAATGATGCTTGTGATAATTGTATATCTTCTATTTTGATATTATTTTCTGACAACTTGAGAATAATTTCTGGTAAGTCTGAATTTGGTGTTTTTGTTAATATTTCTATTTTGCTTTGATCAATAGATGGATTAAAATTATTTAATATTTTGTCCAAGTTTAAAAAAATTCCTTTGGTATGAATTGTAATTCCAGACTTGTTAACCATATTTTTTAAATTTTTAACTGTATCTTCTACAATTAATTTTCCGCTATCTATAATTCCCACTCTTTCGCATAATAATTCTGCTTCATCAATATAATGAGTTGTTAATAAGATAGTTTTTCCTTCTGCGTGCAACTCTTTTAAGTATTCCCACAAATCATGTCTAAGCTCTACATCTACTCCGGCAGTAGGCTCATCTAAAATTAAAATTTGTGGATCATGTACTAGTGCTTTAGCAATTTGTAATCGTCTTTTCATCCCACCAGAAAGCATGCGCATTTTTTTCTTTCTATGCTCATAAAGACCTAATTTTTCTAAAATATATTCGATTCTTTTTTTTGAATTTTTTCTAGTAATACCATAAAAACCAGCTTGATAATAAAGGAGTTCTTCTAGGGGAAAGAACCAATCATTACTTAGTTCTTGTGACGCAATGCCAACTTGAGATCTAGCATACCTAAAGTCTGATACAATATCTTTTCCTAAAATCTTTACTTCTCCAGAAGTAGGTTTAACTAGACTTGTAATAGCATTAATGGTCGTAGATTTTCCTGCTCCGTTAGGCCCAAGTAAACCATAAAATTCTCCCTTCTTAATAGATAAATCAATGCCTTTTACAGCATGTACATTATCATATTTTTTATGAAGATTTTTTATTTCAATGCCAAGACTTTTCAACTATTTTCCCCTTTGGATTTTATATATAGCTCCTAAATAGTCCACTATATAGAGCTCATTATAAATATCTTCTCCAAAAGATGCAATCATATGCTTGCCAGAAGATAAAATAGATTCTGTAATTTCAATAATTTCATTATTTCTTTGATTAAAAGCCCAAATTTTTCCACTACAAAAATCAGAAAATATATATAGCCCATAGATTGCTTTAATTTTTTCTCCTCTATATATATAGCCCCCCGTAACAGAGCATCCTGTAATATTTTTTTCTTGAAGCCCCATTATACTTTTCCAATAAGCAGCATCACTTGGATACTCTAGCATAGGGTCTGTATAGATTGTTTTGTTACATTCTGGGTCAGCATAACAATGATTTCCTTCCATAATATTCCAACCAAAATTTATCCCTGCACTATCAAATGCTAAGTAATTGATTTCCTCCCAAGAGTCTTGACCTACATCTCCAATAAACATATCTCCGTTAACAGAATCAAATGAGAACCTCCATGGATTTCTTAATCCATATGCCCATATTTCTTGCTTTTGATATTCAGACCCATAAAATGGATTATCTTTTGGAATATCATAATTATTATCACTATTAATATCGATGCGCAATATTTTTCCAAAATAATTAGCTGTATTTTGTGCGTGATTAAAAGGGTCTCCAAATTTTCCACCATCTCCAAATGATATATAAAGATAATTATCGATGGGACTAAATTCTAAGTGGCCGCCATTGTGATTATTAAATGGTTGCTTAAAATAAAAAAGTTTTTTTTCTGAATTAATATCTGCTTTTAATTTATTATTTGAAACTTTGAATCGAGAAACAACAGAATAATTCTCTGTATCTACATAAGACACATAAAAAAACCCATTATTATTGTAGTCAGGATCAAAGGTCATCCCCAATAATCCTCTTTCATCTGGCATGGGCTTAATTGTAATATGGTTGCTTAAATCTAAAAAAAGGGAAGTGGAATTTTTTTCTTTAATAAGAATCTCGCCTGTTTGCTGTACAATATACATGATATTAGTTTTTGGTTCAAAACGTACAAGCAAAGGACGCTTTAAATCTTGTGCAATGATTTGAGAATCAACGGTGATAGTATTTTGTGAAAGAAGAATAGAAAAAAATAAGATAAAATATTTTAACATATTCAGCTAACAAAGCTTTCTAGTTGATCTTCATTTATAATTTTTATATTCAATGCTCTAGCTTTTTCTAGCTTTGATCCTGCATTATTTCCTATAATCAAAAAACTTGTTTTAGAAGAGACAGTATTTGTCACTCTACCGCCTTTTTTCTCTAAAAGCTCTTTGACTTCGGTGCGATTATATTCTTTAAAACTACCAGTAATAACAAATATCATGTCTTTAAATTGACTAGAATTTTTAAATATAGTTTTTTCAATTGTTACGCCATTAATCAGGCAATTATTTAAAGTTTTTCTATTCGAAGGGCTATTAAAAAATTCTATAATTGATTGAGCTACGACTAGACCAATACCATCAATACTTTCTAACTCTTCAATCGAAAGTATAGATAATTTTTCAACAGAAGACTGACAATATTTATCTAGTATTTTGGAAATGTGTTGTCCAACGTTAGATATACCAAGTGCAAATATAAATCTTGGGAACGTAGCGTATTTAGCATTGTTGATAGCATTAATTAAGTTATTTGCAGACTTATCTTGAAATCTATCAAGCATAACAAGGTCAGAGTATGATAAAGTAAATAGATCGTCTATCTTTTTAACAAGATTGCTATCTATTAATTGTTCTACAATTTGAATTCCTAACCCATCAATGTTCATAGCATTTTTTGAACAGAAATGTTCTATTGCTCCCCGTACTTTAGCTTTACAATTGGGATTATCACATCTGTATGCAGCTTCGCCTTGTAAGCGCGTAATAACAGAATGGCATGAAGGACAATTATAGTTCGATATATCAAACCTTATTGCATTCTTAGGTCTTTTTTCTACTATAATATTAGAAATTTTTGGAATAACATCTCCAGCCCTTTGTACTAGTGCATAGTCATTAATGCGGATATCTTTTTTATCAATCTCATCCTGATTGTGTAAAGTAGCACTACTAATTATTGCTCCAGAGATCTCCACTTCTTTAATCTTTGCTACGGGAGTAATCACTCCTGTACGTCCTACTTGAAGTGTAATATCTAATATCTGTGTTTCTGCGTCTTTTGATTTGAATTTTGCAGCAATTGCCCATCTTGGAGATCGAGCCCTTTGTCCTAAATCAGATCTTAATAAATAATCATCGACCTTAATAACAGACCCATCAATTTCATACCCAATATTCTCTCTCTGACTTTCTAGGGTTTGGTGATAACGAACCATCTTCTCAATATTGTCAATCTTTTCTGCTAAAGGATTAACGGGTAGTCCTATATATCGTAAATACGATAACATATCCCAATGACTATTAATATCTAGGCCTTTACTTGAGCCAATTTCATAGCAAAATATAGATAATTTTCTTTTTGCGGTAATATGTGGGTCTAACTGCCTAACGCTTCCTGCAGCTGCATTTCTAGCATTTGCAAATAATTTTTCATCAGACTGCTCTCTTACTTGATTCAACTTCTTAAAATCAGATTTTAGCATAAAAATTTCACCTCTAATTTCAATAAACTCTGGGTAGTTATCTTTATTCCCCCTTAAAATCATAGGAATAGCATTAATTGTTTTAATATTGTGCGTAATATCTTCTCCAGAGTAACCATCTCCTCTGGTAAGAGCGCGTACTAAATGTCCGTTTTTATAGACTAGCGAAACTCCTAAACCGTCAATCTTTGGCTCTGCAACATAAGAGGTTCTGTCTTCGCTTAGCCACTTATTAATTCTTTTATTAAAATCATGAATCTCTTGTTCATTAATAGCATTAGATAAGGACAGCATTGGGGTTTCGTGATTATGGCTCTGAAAGCCACTTTTTATGGGATGGCCAACTCTTTGAGTTGGAGACGAAATTTCTATTAATTCTGGATGCTCTTTTTCAAGAGATTCTAATTGCCTAAATAATTGATCATATTCTGCATCACTTAAATGAGGTTCATCTAATACATAATATGCATAGTTGTGTTGATTAATTTTATCAGTTAGATAATTTATTTTTTCTTTAGTCTTTGATTCCATAATATCCCTAAAAATCCAACCATACTTATCGCCAGTATTAGTTGTACTCTAAATTTATTGATTCTAATCGAATTAGCATACATTTTGAATTCATCTTTTGCAATGTCATCAAAATCAAACGACCACACTAAAACATCGTCTGAAATAGAATTTGCGTTATTGCTGCGCACAACCCCAGGTAAATTAATATTGAATTGAAAGTAGTCGTTCATCAATGCCGTATCTCTTTTAAAGTCTTTTTCATATGCATCAATCAGTATGGTCATTTCTTTAAAAAAATTATTTGGTAAGGTGCTCGCAATAGGTTTTAAAGCATCTTTCAAAATGATTGAGGAATCTTTATCAAATTTTTCTATCAATCTTCGATCTATAGCATATTCGAAATATGAATTGATTTGGTTGTTAATTTTTTCTGTAAAAATAGTGTTGAGATTAACCTTATTGTCATATTCTTCTAAACTAGTTTTTATAATATACTGTTTGGCTGGAGCAATCCAAGACAAAGAGTCAGCTTCTATATCTAAAAATTGAACAATAGAAGGATACTTGTCATCAATGGCTAGGCTATTAATGTTGGCAGTAAATCTATATCTCTCCCAAAAAAAATAACCACTCCTATTAACATCAATGTCATAAACTAGGCTTTCGTTATTAGTAAAACTTATTTTCCCGCTTATAGGCTCAGTAATAATAGTTTCTTTTTCCCAATTCAAACTATCTGGCAAAAAATCATTTTCTATGTTTCGAGTAATAATTTTACTAGACCATTTGATTCCATTTATATTTTCTGGATGTAAAAAATCGCGGTCTTCTAAGTCTTCTTTATTCCCAATAGAATTATATTTAATAGAATATTCTCCAGTTGGCAAAACAGCTATATGTATTAAATTTTCAACACATGCTGTTAGTAGCATACATCCTGCTATTAAGAATACTCTTTTCATGTTTTATGAAATTACTGTGAAATCTTTAGATGTTTTATTCAAGACGATACAACCATCCTCTGTAACAATAATATCATCTTCAATACGTACGCCGCCTATATCTTCAATATATATTCCAGGCTCTACTGTCATAACATAGTTCGATTTCAAATAGTCTGTACTGACTTTGCTAAATCGAGGATCTTCATGTATTTCTAAGCCTAGTGAATGTCCTAATCCATGATCAAAATACTTTCCATATCCAGCGCCACTAATATGTTCTCTTGCAAGCGTATCAACTTCTTTGCATGAAACTCCTGCTTTAATTCCTTGAATACTTTTTAACTGCGCTTCTAATACAATATGATAAATTTCTTTTTGTTTTTCTGAGTAGCCTTTTGTAGCAACTGTGCGGGTCATATCTGCATGATATCCTGCATATTTTGCTCCAGAATCAATCACCACCAACTCTCCTGGACCAATTTTTTTATTCGTTGGTCTTTGATGGGGCATGGCTGAATGGGGTCCACTTCCAACAATAGGTGAAAATGCATCTGCATCGGAATCTCCATACTTGCGATAAAGGAAAGATAGTTGATTCCCAATTTCTTGTTCTTCTACACCAATTTTTATCATTGGGAATACCTCAGCAAAAGCTTTATCAGTAATTTCTACCGCTGTTTTAATTGCTTCAATTTCTTTAGGATCTTTTTCCATTGCTAATCTTTCTATGCAGCCCACAATATTTTTCCATTTTACGTGTGATAATGTATCGCTAATCTCTGAAAACATTTGGTGAGAAACATTCTTACCATCAAAGGCAATGGTAACATCTTTTGATAAGAAGTTTTTATTCTTGATTACCTGTAAGTGAGGAATACTGTCGATAGTAATATTAGCACCTCTCACTTCATTTTTAGATTGAACAACATATCTACCATCTGTAACAAACTCGCAGCTATCAGGGCCCATCAGCAAAGAGCCGCTAGATCCAGTAAATCCACAAAGATATCTTATGTGAATAAGATTAGTGATTAACATGCCATCTACTTGTTGCTCTCCTAAAGCTGTACGTAATTTTTCTTGTCTTCTTGTAAAATATTCTGTGCTCATTTTTGATCCTTTTTTGTATTAAGAGTCTGTAATAATTTTTCAGCTTCTACGATTTGTTTTTTTATTTTTGAATGTTTAATAATTGCATCCAAACTTTTTTTGGCTTGTGATTTTTTACCTTGCTGTAACATTAGTTTGATATAAGAAATAGTAACAATACTGGTATCTTTTATAATTTTTTTAGGTTTAGGTGTCGGCCTGTAATCAAGGGATATATTTGGATTTAATCTTTTAAGCTCCGTTACAATACTTTTTAATAATGGCGAATTTGACTTATTAAGAATTTCAAATAATAGAAGATAAGAAGCATAGTGGTTCACATCATGTTCAACTACGGATATAAGATATTTTTTTGCTTCTAAAAAATTTTTATTATTAAAAGCTTTTTCGCCCTTAGAATAGGTCCTATGAATGCTAGAGATCATCTTCTGTTCTCTTTCACCCATTCCTCAATATATTCGAGAGACATCTTAACTGGAGTACCAGGTCCAAATAGCTTTCCAACTCCTATCTTTGCAAGTTCCTTACTGTCTTCTTCTGGAATGATACCGCCGCCAGTTACTAAAACATTCTCTAATTTTAAATCTTTGATTAGTGTCATCACTTTGGTAAAAATAGTCATATGCGCTCCCGACAGAATAGACAAGGCAATAACATCAGCTCCTTCTTGAATAGCCACCCTTACAATGCTGTCAGGAGTTTGACGAAGACCAAGATAAATAACATCCATTCCTGCGTCGCGATAAGCGGCGGCAAGAACCTTGATACCTCTGTCATGTCCATCCAGACCAGGCTTTGCCATTAAAATTCTAATTGGTGGGTTTAAGCTCATAATAGGTATAATTTAACTAATCCAAACGTTTGATTCCCCTAATAAATCTCTCAACATAATTAGGAAATGATTGCTACTTGATACTCTAATTTTTTTCGATATAATTCTGCGCGAAGATCCGTCTTGATTTTGCATATGGACAATAAATAAGCTTTGACCTTGATTGTCCATTGCATATTTATGTACCTCATCTACGGTATCTTTTGTCACTTTTTTGCCTATTTTTATATTAATCTCTTTTAGCTTCAATACTTTTTTTGCATGATTAATTGGCACCACTTCATCTACGATAATTTTTAAATCAGAGAAATCGTTTTGTGATGTAGAGTTCCCTACTAAGAACACAATATTACCTTCACTAATAATTTCTTTATATTTTTCAAATGCATCATGAAAAATTATTGACTCTACCTGTCCTCCCAAACAGTCCAAGTTAAAGAATGCCATTGGCTGATTTTTTTTATCATAGTGTAGTTTAAAGCTCGACACTGCTCCACCAATTCTAATCAGGCTATTTTCTTTTAAAAATTTTTTCTCAGTAAAATCATAATTACTTAATTCTTCTAATGTGTCAGCATATTTTAATAATGGATTCCCTGATACATAGAGTCCTAATACTTCTTTCTCTTTGCTTAGTTTTTCTTGGCTCTCCCAATCTTCTATATTTGGTAGATCGGGCTGCTTTACAAGGTCTTCTTCTTCAGAAAATAAATCAATTTGGTTTTTATTTGATGCTTTATCTACCTGTTGTCCATAGCTAATAGCAATATCTACAGCCTCAAATAATTGGGCTCTATTCGGTGAAATCGAATCAAATGCACCAGCCAATATAAGACTCTCTAGCACTTTTTTATTAACTAAGCGTTGATCTATTTTTGTTACAAAATCAAAAATGGAAGTAAACTCTCCCTGGTCTTTTCTAACTTGTATAAATTGCTCTAATGCTTTAATTCCTACATTCTTAACAGCATTTAATCCAAAAGAAATTTCTGTATCATTTAGTGGAATGAAATTGATGTCAGATTTGTTGACGTTGGGAGCATTCACTTTAATATTTAATTTTCGACACTCATTTATTAGTACTACAACTCTATTTGTGTTGGTCATTTCACTTGTTAGGTTAGCTGACATAAACTCTGCTGTATAATGTGTTTTGAGCCAGCCGGTCTGATAGGCAATATAAGAATATGCCACTGAATGACTTTTATTAAATCCGTATTGTGCAAACTTATCAATTAATTCAAAAATTTGTTTTGCTTTAGCTTTTGTTAGCCCGTTCTTCACTGCTCCTGCAACAAATCTTTCGGCCATTTCATCCATCAAAGATCGAATTTTTTTACCAATAGCTCTTCTCATTTCATCTGCTTCTGAAAGTGTAAAGCCAGCAATAATATTTGCAATTTGCATCACTTGCTCTTGATAGACTATAATCCCATGCGTTTCTTTTAATGCTTCTTCTAGTAGGGGGTGAACATACTCTACTTTCTCTTCGCCATGAGCTCTCTTAATATAGCGATCAATGTTTTGCATTGGACCTGGCCTATATAGTGCATTCATCGCAACCAAACCTTCAATTTCTGTTGGTTTTAATTTTTTTAAAAATTCTCTCATTCCGGAAGATTCAAACTGGAATATTCCAACTGTTAAGCCTTTTGCAAACAGTTCATAGACTTTGGGATCATCCATGGGAATGGTATTAATATCAATTTCTTTATCAAATCTTGTCTTAATTAGTCCTAAAGCTTTATCAATAACTGTTAAGTTTCTTAGGCCTAAAAAATCCATTTTTAGAAGACCTACTGATTCTAATTCTTTCATATCATACTGTGTTGTCGTATCGCCTTGAGAAGATTTATAAAGAGGAACAAAGTCTGTTAAATTTCCTGGAGCCACTACTACGCCTGCAGCGTGAATGGATGCATGTCTAGTCATTCCCTCTAAGACCTTAGCATTTTCTAACAATCCTTTATGAGAAGTTTGTGATACTGTACGCAATTCAGAACTTTGCTTGAGGGCTTTATCTAATGTCATGTTTGGGCCTTCTGGAATCATTTTTGCAATACCGTCAACTTCAGAGTAAGGGTAGCTCATTACTCGCCCTACATCTCTAATTACTCCACGTGCATTCATTTTCCCAAATGTAATAATCTGCGTTACAGACTCTTCACCATATATACTTTTAATATAATCAATAACCTGACCTCTACGTTCAACACAGAAATCAATATCAATATCTGGTAAGCTGATTCTATCAGGATTTAAGAAACGTTCAAAAATCAAATTATGTTTTAAGGGATCGATATTTGTGATATCTAGACAATATGATACAAGACTACCTGGTGCAGACCCTCTACCTGGACCTACTGGAATTTTATTTTTTTTGGCGTATTGAACAAAATCTGCCGTAATTAAAAAGTAACTGGCAAATCCCATCTTCTTAATAACAGATAATTCATAAGTTAACCTGGTTTTCATTTCTTCTGTATAGTCACTAAATTTCTTTTTTATACCTTCTTCGCAGAGCAACTTCAAGTAAGCATCAACATCCTTTAAGTTAGATTCTTCTGGAATTTGATACCAAGGTAGATGATAGTCATCCATAGGAATATCTAAATCAATACTATCTGTAATTGCGCGTGTATTTTCTAAGGCTTCAGGAAATTCTTTAAATAAAGAAAACATCTCATCTTGGGATTTAAAATAAAATTCATTCCCAGGATATTTTAATCTTTTAGTATCGCTGAGCTGTTTTCCTGTACCAATACATATATGCACGTCATGTGCGGTATGATGTTCTTTTTTGGCATAATGCGCATCATTAGTTGCAACAATTGGTAGCCCCATATCTTTGGCTAGCTTTGAAGCTAATTGTATATTTTGTATTTCTTCTGGGATGCCATGATTTTGCAATTCAATATAGTAGCGTCCCGGGAAAATACTTGAGTACTCTTCCGCCACAGCTTTTCCTCTTTCATATCCACTATATAGAAGGGCCTCTGGCAAACTTCCTTTCAAACACGCAGACATACATATAATACCCTCATTATATTTCTTTAAAATTTCTAAATCTACTCTAGGCTTATAATAAAATCCTTCAAGATAGCCGTGAGTAACAATTTTCATTAAGTTTTTGTAGCCTTTTAGATTTTGTGCAATTAATACGAGGTGATTATAATTTCCCATACCACCAGATTTGTCTCTTACTAGACTACTGCCTTTAGCTACATAGACTTCACAGCCAATAATAGGTTTGATATTATTTTTTTTTGCCTGCTTATAAAAAGAAATTGCACCAAATAAATTACCATGTTCCGTGAGTGCAACTGAATCCATGCTTAAGTCATCCATGGTTTCTAATATAGAAGTAACATTCTGTGCACCATCTAATAAGCTATGGTCAGAATGATTGTGTAAGTGTATAAATTCGCTTTTCATGACTATTTAAAAAATACTTTAATTACTCTCTTATTTCCTTCTAAATCTTTAAAAAATATACTATCAATATTGCTATTATTATGAATCATATCAATGATTTGATTTGTAATTATAGATTTAGGTATCTCAAAATACATGGAACCTTCTTTCTCGATGAGGATCGATAGGTTATTAATGAAATATTTATAGAACTTAAGTCCATCTTCTTGGTCTGATAGAGCTTTTAATGGATCGTGGTTCTTTACAGAGGGATCTAACTGAGAAATCTCTTCAATACCAAGATAAGGAGGGTTGCTCACTATAATATCAAATTTTTTGATGGGCATTTCAAAAATATCCTGCTTGATAATTTCTACATTGGGTATGTTTAAGTGTTGTGCATTTTTATTCGCAATATCAATTGCTTGATTTGATATATCTATACTTTTTACATCAAAATTTTTATACAAGCTGGCAATAGTGATTCCTATACATCCGCTACCACAACCAATGTCTAGTACTGTTTTTTTTTCAGTTGCACCAAAGTCATTCTGAATACAATCAATAATTAATTCGGTTTCTGGTCTAGGGATAAAAACACCAGGAGGAGTAAAGAACTCGTGTTCATAAAAATAGGTCTTACCAATAATATGCTGTACCGGCACATCCTTTAATAGCAGCGAAAATGATTCCTTTAAATGCTCTAAATGCTGGTGTGGTATAAAATTATCATTAAGATATAAATCAGACTTTTCTATACCTAAAACAGACTCAATAAGCATTTCTGATTTTTGCTTATACTCATCTATATTATTTTTTTTCAGATCCACTAACTGTTTATTAAAAAAATCAATTACTAGATAATTTGAATGCATATTAATTAATCTTAGAATTATCCTCTGCGAGCTTTAGCTGCTCTATAATATGGTCTAAATCACCTTCCAGCGTCACTTGCAATTTGTGGGTGGTATAATTTATTCTATGATCAGTAATACGTCCTTGTGGGAAATTATATGTTCTAATTTTTGCTGAACGATCTCCCGTAGATACTAAGCTTTTACGCATTTCAGCTCTATCTTTATTAAGTTTTTCTTCTTCTAGGGCAAATAATCTTGCTCTTAAAACCTTTAGCGCTGAAGCTTTGTTTTTATGTTGTGAGGCTTGATCTTGGCAAGTCACTACTAAGCCTGTTGGGATATGTGTAAGTCTAATAGCAGATTCAGTTTTATTAACATGCTGCCCGCCAGCTCCACTGGCACGATAGGTGTCAACCTTAATATCTGTTGCTTCATTAATGTCTAGCTCTGCCTTTTCTGCCTCTGGCAAAACTGCAACTGTAGCTGCTGAAGTATGTACGCGACCCCCAGATTCTGTTTTTGGAATTCTTTGGACTCTATGAACACCTCCTTCATACTTATAAATACCGTAAGCCTTATTACCTTCTGCGCTAAAAATCACAGACTTTAATCCACCCACACCTGTTTCATGCATATCCATAACATTAATAGATAAATTATTTTTTTCCGCATACCTGGAATACATTCTGAATAAATCAGCTACAAATAATGCAGCCTCGTCTCCTCCAGTACCAGCCCTGACTTCAATAATAGCGCTTTTATTATCATTTGGATCGTCTGTGATTAATATTTTAATTAAAGCATCTTCAATTTTTTGTAACTGAGCGTTTAAAGTAACTTTTTCTTCTTTAATTAACTCTGCGTAATCTGGATCATCCTCTAAGCCCTCCAATTCTTTATGCTCTTTAGTAAGTGCAACAAATTGAATACTTAAATCGTATATTTCTTGTATAGCGCTTTTTTGTTTTGAAAGGGTGGCTAGTTTATCTTGATCTAAGACATTGGAAGGATTTATCATTTCTTCCATGATATTGTCATATTCTACAATAGTGCTGTTTACTTTAGATAAGATGTCCATAGGCTAAAAAGTTCTAAATAAAAAATGCTTAAGAAGCTTTTTTATTATACTTGCGGTTGAATTTTTCAATTCTTCCAGCAGTATCTACTAATGTACGTTGCCCTGTATAGTATGGATGTGACTTATCCGAGATATCCAACTTGAATAATGGATATTCTTTTCCGTCTTCCCACTTAACAGTTTTATCTGTTTTGACAGTAGATCGAGTCAAGAAAGAATAGTTACATGAACTATCTTCGAAGACAACCAATCTATATTCTTCTGAATGTGTATCTTTTTTCATTTTAATTCTTTTAAACTTTCTTTTATTCTTTTAATACCACTTTTGATGATTTCACTACTTGTTGCAAAAGAAAATCTTAAATAACCTTTTGCGCCAAAACCATCTCCTGCAACTGTTACTACTCTTGCAGTGTCGAGAATATAGTCAGAAAGGTCGAAAGTGTCGCGTAAAATTTTACCATCTTTTGTTTCCCTATTAAGATAGGTTGAAAAGTCAGGAAACATATAAAATGCTCCTCCAGGCATATCACATGTTATGCCATCTAGCTCATTTAAGGCTTCAAACATAACCTGTCTTCTTTCTTGAAATTTATACTTCATATCTAGTATAGGTTTCTGATCTCCCAAGAGGGCGGCGACAGATGCTTTTTGACCGATAGCGTTAGGACAAGAAGTTGTTTGACCTTGAATTTTAGACATGGCTTTTACAATTATTTCATTTGCAGTAGCATATCCAATGCGCCAGCCAGTCATAGCATATGTTTTTGACATGCTTCTAATCGTTAATATTTCTGCACCAATAGTATTTAGGACATCAAGAGCAGTAAACTTTCTATCATAAACTAGCTCTTCATATGTTTCATCAGAAATAACAACCCAATTATTTGCTTTACTAATTTCTAGCATTTTGGTAATTGCTTCATCTGACCATACTCCACCAGTGGGATTACTAGGTGAATTAATAATTATACCCTTAATAGAAGAATCAACTGTTTTCAAGTCATATCCATCTACAATTTTTTTATGTAAATCATCAAAATCAGGTTCGAATTGTTTGGATACCAGAGTATCTACTAATAGAGGTTCAGCTCCCGACAATCGCACAAACTCCGGGAAAGAAACCCAATAGGGTGAAAAAATAATGACTTTATCTCCTTCTTCAAAAAGCGCTTGGCATGCTACAGATAATGATTGTTTACCACCATTCGATACAATGATCTGATTGGTATCATATAAGATACCCGTATCATTCTTTACCTTGGTTTGGATAGCCTCTTTTAGCTCTAACATTCCAGAGCCTGGCGTATACTTAGTATAGCCATCATCCATTGCTTTTTGTCCTGCCTCTATAATATGTCGAGGAGTATTGAAGTCTGGCTCACCAACACCAAAATTAATTACATCTACACCCTTAGCTCTTAATGCGGCAGCTCTAGCCGTCATTTGTAATGTAAAAGATGGTTTGATCTTATCAACTAATCTTGATAAAGATATAGACATATTACTGACTCATTAAATCAAGAAATTCTTGATTTGTCTTAGTTCTTCTCATTCTTTCTGTCATAAAATTCATAGACTGCTCTGTACTCATTTCTCCTAACATTTTTCTTAAAATCCATATTCTGGATATATGTTGTGGAGATAGAAGAAGCTCTTCTTTTCTAGTACCAGATTTCACAATATTAAATGCTGGATAAATACGTCTATCACTAAGTTCGCGATCTAAAACAAGTTCCATGTTGCCGGTCCCTTTAAACTCTTCAAAAATTACACCGTCCATTTTACTGCCTGTATCAATTAGAGCTGTAGCAATAATAGTTAAACTACCACCTTCCTCTGTATTACGAGCTGCTCCAAAAAATTTCTTTGGTTTTCTGAGGGCATTTGAATCAACTCCACCGGACAAAATCTTTCCACTATGAGGAATTACCGCATTATGTGCTCTACCTAATCGTGTAAGGCTATCAAGTAAAATTACAACGTCTTTTCCGCATTCTACTAAGCGTTGTGCTTTGTAAAGCGCCATATCTGACACTTGTACATGTCTCTCTGGTCCCTCATCAAACGTAGAGGCTATAACTTCAGCATCTACACTACGCTTCATTTCTGTTACTTCTTCAGGTCTTTCATCAATCAATAAAATGATTAAAATTGTCTCTGGATGATTTCTTCTAATAGCGTTTGCAATTTTAGAAATTAAAATAGTTTTTCCGGTCTTAGGTTGTGCTACAATTAATCCACGCTGACCTTTTCCAATCGGACAAACTAGATCCATAATTCTCATGGACATATCGCTGGTATTAGATAGATTAAATTTTTCATTTGGATGTAACGGTGTATACTTATCAAAAGATCTTTGGTGTCTTATCTGATCTGGGTCTACGCCATTTACTGTTTCTAGCTTTAATAATGCATGAAATCTTTCTTTAGTTTTTGGTGCCCTAGTACTGCCTTCTACAAAATGCCCTGTTTTTAACTTAAATTTTTTAATCTGTGATGGGCTCACATATATATCTTCTGGGCCGGGTAAATAATTATCATTTACGCTTCTTAAAAATCCATATCCATCAGGTAAAATCTCTAATACTCCTGCGGCTCTTTTTTCATTGCCTTCATTGTGATGAGATAGATTCTTTGGGGCTTCTTTTACTTCAATATTTTTTTCTGGTCTTGGCGCCTCTTCTTTCTTTTCAGTGGGAGCAGCGCTAACCATAGCGTTCATCAATTCTTCTTTTGAAAAGGAAGAGATTTTTTCTATGCCCATCGTTTTTGCAATTTCTTTTAAATCGCTTAATTTTTTTTCTTTTAAATCGGTTAATTTCATTAGTTCCTCTATTAATTGTGAAATGTACTTCTAGGGGGAAAACACCTTGAAACGAAAATTACATCATATGATGCCATTGTCAAAGGAAAAATCAAAAAACTTATACACCTCTTTTGCGATGTAATGACTACCAAATATTACTTTTCCGCCAGAGTAATCTAATTGATCTATTACAGTCAATGCATCTTGTAAATTTTCTATAAATTCAAATTTTTGTAATAATGGATTATTCACAATCTCTTCTTTGTTGAGAATATCTTTCGAGGGGATAGTGGAAATAATAAGCCTTTCAAATGATTCGGAAAAAATTTCTACTAATTCGGGATTGATTTTATCCTTTTTCAACACCAGAAGACCCAAGGGCTTTCTATTGTATATATTTTGTATATCTTTAACAAGAATCTCAATGCCATTTCTATTGTGTGCTACGTCATAGAAAAAGTCTTTTTTCATTAACTGCATTCTTGCCGGCCAATACCAGCTATCTAGCGCCATCTGAATATTATTATCTGAAATATTACTAAAATTATTAATACATGTCTCGATTGCTAGGACAGCATTTTGTGCTTGATATGAGCCTGCTTGAGGCAAAGTGAAGTTTTTATTCCTGTACACAAAGTTTATTGAATTAGATGTTTGTTTGTTCGGAAGAATATGTTTTTTATCCACAAAAGAAACATCGACATTTTTAGCTCTAGCATGTTTTGTAATTGTATCAATGACTCGCTGATCTGAATTTATCGTTATAGTTGGAATATTTTCTTTAAAAATTCCACATTTTTCAGCAGTAATTTTTTCAATAGAATCTCCCAAGATATGCATATGGTCATAATGAATCTCAGTAATGATTGTCTGAATAGGGGATAAAACATTTGTAGAATCTAGCCTACCTCCAAGGCCTGTTTCAATAATAGCAATATCTATATTTTGGTTGGCAAAGTGTTTGAAAGCCAAAGCAGTAGTTGCTTCAAAAAATGTAATGGAACTATCGATTAAAGTTTGTTTATGTTTTTCAATAAACTCTACAATATCTTTGTCCAATATAGGAACGCCATCAATTCTTATCCTTTCATTAAAATTTATTAGGTGAGGAGATGTATATAGCCCTACTTTATAGCCATTTTCTTGTAAGATTTTTGCAATAATAGACGATGTGGATCCTTTACCGTTTGTGCCTGCTAAATGTATTGTTTTAATTTTATTATGAGGATCTCCACAGACTTTTAAAAAACTTTCAATATTCTTTAGACCTAACTTTATCCCTCGATTATGTAGGCCATATAAAAATTCTAACGTAGAATTGATCATGCTAATTGGTGTCTAGGGTCTGTTGATATCTCTCTATTGCTCTATAAATAGAAGTGGCTAATATATCTCTATACTGAGAGCTTTTTAATTTTTTTTCTTCTGCCGGATTAGATATATAGCCTAACTCAATTAAAACATTTGGCATCGAGGCATACGCCAAAACATAAAACCCAGCTTGTTTTATTCCCCTATCTTTACTTTGCAATCTCTTGTTCATCTCTTCTTGAACTAGTGCAGCAAATTTTTCACTTCCGTTTGCAAATCCAGATTGTGCGATGGTTACCTTAATAAGAGCTTCATCTGTTAGTTTCGTAGTACTGCCGCCTTCAAGATCAAGTACTGCATTTTCTCTAGCAGCAGTTCTAACAGCGGCTGCATTTTTATTCATACCAATCATGTATGTTTCAAAACCATTTGCTCTACGATCTTCGGCTGAGTTAGCATGAATACTAATAAATAATTTACCGTTATTTGAATTGGCAAGCTTTGTTCTGTCTTCTAATCTTATAAAAATATCTTCATCTCGCGTTAAAATTGTATTGATATTCATATTGCGTTCAATTTTTTTAACTAAGCGCTTTGCTACGTCTAGCGTGATATCTTTTTCTTTGGTTCCTCTATACCCAATAGCTCCAGGATCTTTTCCTCCATGTCCAGGATCAATAATAATCGTATCAAGTTTCCACCTATTTTTTTCTTTCGTTAAATCCACATTAACTGCCGGAATTTCTTTGGTGTTTTTTATCTTAGAATTAAGGGAAATAGACATTGTAGTATAGTCTATCGATTGATGACCTGATCCATGAATTGATAGTATATTAAAAAAGTCATCTATTGGAACATAGTACTCATCATTGCTTTTGATTAACTTGCTTTGCATCTGATATATCTTATCATCAATAACAATAAATGCAATATTTTGTGATAGCTTTACTTTTAAGCCGTCTATATAAATAACAATCTTCTTTGTTTTATCGTTTACAAAAAATCCACCACCAGTAATGCTACCAAAATCATTTACTGAAAGATAGTATTGATCTTTTTTCAAGAGATCTGCTTTGCCAAGGATGTTGTTATTGGCGCCTAAGACTGTAATCGATTGTTGATTGTTCGCTACAACGATAGATAGCAAAAAAAAGAGAGGTAGAATGCGATATAGGGAAATTAATAATCTCATAGTATAAAATTATTATAAATATAACGTAAAAGGGCTCAAAAATTGAGCCCTTTTTATTTTAAGTCAATGTAGAGTTTACTAGAAGATTATTTCTTCATCCACCCCGCAACAATCATTACTGCAACTAAGCCAGCAATGCCGCCGTCACCAATCATAGCTACTGCATTGCCAATACCCGCGATAACACCAAATACGTCATCATACAAAATACCGATAATAGTTCCAGCAACAACAACCTGTGTCAGTAAGCCTGTTAGTGAGCTTAAAGTATCATTGATTTGTTTAAATGCATTTTTCATTTGTTTGTCCTCCAAACTTTTAATTTATAAGAGCTCCGCACTAATGTATGGAGCTCTTATTTTTCTGTTAGTACAATACGGTTCTATATTATAGCCATGACAAAAAGACTACTAATACTAGCAATCCTGTAACGCCACCGTTTAGAAAAGTATCAACTAAATTCATAATTCCACCAAGTGGGTCCATTCCTGTTGGATATAGTATGTTAGCAAACACAAAAAATATTACTGCTGCTTTTACTACACCTGTTAAACCACTTAACGTACTCGTAATTACTGAATCCCATGAAGCCATGTTATTCCTCCTTGATTAGTTATTAACTAGTTAAAAAAAAGGTAAAACGCCACTTAATTCAGTGGATTTTTACCCCCATTATTAATCATGTCAATATGATTAAATCTTTTAAAAAAGTTATTTTTATTCATCTTTTTTATAATTATAGTCGCTTTTTGACCAGTAATCAAGATTTTTATTAAAAATATTGTTTATGGAAAAAATGATTAATTCATTAAAATTGTCATAGAAATATGTTATCTAACTACAATAGGAGTAGATTAGGATATGGAAAATTTGAACCATCCAATTATAGAAAAAATACATGCTAGACAGATATTAGATTCTAGGGGATTTCCGACGATAGAAGTAGAGGTTTGTGCTAGCGGAATTATAGGGAAAGCAGCGGTCCCTTCGGGAGCCTCTACCGGCAAATTTGAAGCTCTGGAGCTACGAGATCTTAATCAAAATAGGTTCCACGGAAAAGAAGTACGTACTGCTATTAATAATGTAATCAATGTTTTTCAACCTAAGTTAATTAACAAAAGAGCTGATAATCAGGTCGAAATAGACAACCTATTAATAAAAATTGATGGCACTAAAAACAAGAGTAATTATGGTGCTAATGCTATTTTGGGCATATCAATGGCCTGCGCTGTAGTGTCCGCAAAATTTTATCAAAAACCATTGTATGCTTATTTAAATAGTGACAGTTCTATTATGCCGGTTCCAATGATTAATGTTCTAAATGGAGGAATGCATGCAGATAGAGGTTCTGATATTCAAGAAATTATGTTATTCCCCTATGGAACAACGTCTTTTTCAGAGTCAATTAGAATGGGTTCAGAAATATTTCATGAATTAAAAAATGAATTAAAAAACTTGGGTTTATCGACAACTGTTGGTGATGAGGGGGGGTTTGCTCCTCGGCTTAAATCAAATGAACATGCAATAGAGCTGTTATTGGGTGCAATAGAAAAATCTAACTATAAGGCTGGGAAAGATGTATTTCTGACTTTAGATGTGGCCGCATCTAGCTTTTATAAAGATGGCCAATATAATCTCAAGATTGATAATAAAACTTTAGATGCCGATGGGATGATCAAATTTTATGACAATCTTATCAATCAATATCCAATCATATCCATAGAAGATGGATTAGATGAAAATGACTGGCGTGGCTGGACAAGAATGACCGATGCTTTAGGTAAAAAAATTCAAGTTGTTGGAGACGATCTAACTGTAACTAGTCCTGAAAAATTACAGAAAGCTGTTGGTGAAAATGCTATTAATAGTATTTTAATTAAATTAAATCAAATTGGTACTGTCTCAGAAACTATTGAGGCTATTAACATAGCAAAACAGAATAATTATGATTTTATTATTTCTCATAGGTCGGGAGAAACTGAAGATACGTTTATTGCTGATCTTGCCGTGGCTATGGGTGGAGGTCAAATTAAAACTGGGTCTGTTTGTCGATCAGATCGTACTAGTAAGTATAACCAGCTGCTAAGAATTGAAGAAAGTTTAAAAAATCCTATATTTGGTAAGGATTTTTCGTTTATTAAATAATATATGATGAATCTTAAAGGCTTATCACTTACCAACATTCTATTCATGTGCCTATCTGTAGGGTGTGTGAGCTTATTACTGTTTAGCGATCGCGGTTTTGTTAATCTTTGGCAGCTAAAAAAAGAAAAAATTGAAATCCAACAAGACATCAACTCTTTACGCAAACAAATTGCCTCACTTGAAAAAGAAGCAGAAAAACTAGAGTTTGATGAAAAATATATTGAAAAAATTGCCAGAGAAAAATTCAGGATGGTGAAGCCCGGTGAAAAAGTTTTTAAGGTTGAATAATTAAGAAGATTTAAATATCTCTTTTGCCACACTAAATGATTTAATGTCCGGTAGATGATATCTAACTAAGTCTGATATAAAATTTGCCATAGTTTTTTTATCATAGGTGAAATCTATATTGATATTTTTTGTATTAATAAAATCAGAATAATATATTTCCTTTAGCTGGTCCTGCAGCTTAGCATCCTTCATAGCATATCTTCTAACAATAGGGTGTTCATCAGCATCAATAATATTATATCCCGTATTTTTTAAAAAATGTATGAGAAAAAAATAGAATGCATTATTGTAACCGCGATCAGCTAAATCAAAATACTCTAATATATTTTTAATGAGATAGTATGTGTTCTGATCTGAGGTAGTTTCATCAAACCCTTTATCAATCATTTCAAGCATAGATAGACACAAAACAGTTTTTCTAAGATCTGTATTGATATTATCCCAACCGTTTAAAACTTTAGAATCATATATTGGCTGTAGTTGTCTTTTATTGCTATGAACATAGTTCACCTCTACTTCATTCATTTGTTGATAGATAGCTTTAAGTGGAGATTTTTGTCGCATCGCAGCTTTAATGACATAAGAAGACTTGCCTCTTTTTAATGTAAATAACCTAACAATGATACTTGATTCTTTAAATAGACTGGTTTTTAAAACAATACCCGGCGTAGAAATCCTCATTTTGGAACTTCTATTTTACCCCAACCTTCATGAGCGAGGCTGCCAAAATATAAATGGTCATCATACTGCTTAACGCTTGTGATGGGAGAATAAGCATCTCTAGCATCATACTGAAGATTGTGTAAAACATTGCCGCTAGCATCAATTCCCAAAACAAATGCATAAGGTTGTGGCTTAGGCTGTAAAAACTCTGGCAATCGCAAGGCTAGACTCCTAAGAAAAGGCTTGTCTGCTGTTTGGTCAATAAAATCATTTCTTACTGTAAAAAGTGCCACCCAATAAATTCCTTTTCCATTCGAAGAGATGTTATCTGGAAACCCAGGTAAGTTTTCCATAATAATTTCTGATGTGCCGGCTTTTGCTCCTTTAAGCCAATATTTTTGTATTCTATACATAAATGTTTCATTGAATAGAACAAAAGAGTCGTCGGGGCTTACAGCAACCCCGTTGGCAAAATATAAATTATCGAGTAGTGTGGTCGTAAGTTTGGTTGCAGGATCATAAACTAACAATCTCCCGTTTGGTGTGTGTTCCATTACTTCAATTTGATCTTCCCCATGTCCAAATTTATCTGAAGCGTCAGAAAAGTAAATTTTTCCATCGGTTGCAATATCTAAATCATCTGCAAAGCTGAGCGGAATGCCATCTGAATCAGATTTTGTTGAAAGGGTGGTAGCAATACCGTTTTGATTGACTGATATCAATCCTTGAGTCGCATCTGCAACGATTAGATTATTGCCAACATCAAATACCATTCCAAGAGGACGGCCATTAGTATTGTAAAACTCCCCATCAGAGCGCATAATAAGCCCATCATGATATCCTACATATACATTGTCTTCATGAATTGCGATGTCTTCTGGTCCATAGTGTCCGTCGTTTTCCCAAAAGATCTCTATATTTTTTAAATAATCATTTTTTTCATACACGCCTGCCATTGATGGCGGAGCAGGAGACTCCCAAGATACCGGCTTTATTGGAACTGGCCAGAACAAAAGATATGACAAACAAATTAATAGAGAATAAAATAGTAGGTTTTTCATAGCAATTAATATGCTTTTGCAAAAACTACAAGATGTTTCGCTGGCTCTCCAGAGAAAATACATTTTAAATTAGAGTCATTTACATCTTCTAAAATACAACGAATAGTGGCCTTTGTTTCTTGTTTGATTTTTAATTCTGAGACATCTGATCCATCCCAATATGTTTTGATGAAACAATTCTCTTTAGAAAGTAGTTTTTTGAATTCACTATAATCGTTTAATTCAAACGTATTTTCCTCTAAAAAAGTGCTCGCAGAATTATACATATCTTTTTGAATATCTTCTAAGATTGATGAAAGTTGGCTTAATTGGTCTGGTGATATTTCTTCTTTTTCGCCCGTATCTCTTCTACAAACGGTGACTTTATTATTTTGAAATTCTTTTAAACCAATATCAATGCGTAGTGGGGCGCCTTTTAATTCCCAATTATTAAACTTAAATCCTGGGCTATTGTTTGAATTGTCAATCGAGCATCTAATACTATCATTTTTCAGTTTTTTATAAATTGTATCAACAAAATTATCAAATTTTTCTTTTTCTTCGATTTTAGGATTAATAGGTATAATGACTGCTTGATGTGGAGCAATTCTGGGTGGGATTTTTAATCCTTTGTCATCGCCGTGAACCATAATCAACGCTCCGATCATACGAGTACTCACCCCCCAGCTTGTTGCAAATACTGGTTGTTCTTTGTTTTCTTTGCTCTGAAATTTTACATCAAATGCAGTGCCAAAATTTGTACCCAAATAGTGGGAAGTTCCTGCTTGTAATGCCTTTTTATCTCTCATCATCGTTTCGATAGAGTAGGTTTCATCTGCGCCTGCAAATCTTTCCATATTAGACTTTCTTCCAATCATAGTTGGAATAGCAAGGTGGTCTTCAAATAAAGATTTATACATATCAACGATCATAAGCGTTTCTGCCATTGCCTCTTCTTTGGTTGCATGTGCAGTATGGCCTTCTTGCCATAAAAATTCTGAAGTTCTTAAGAACAGTCTGGTGCGCATCTCCCAACGTACTACATTTGCCCATTGATTAATTTTAATAGGTAAGTCTCTGTAAGATGTAACCCACTTTTTAAACATATGCCAAATAATTGTTTCAGAAGTTGGGCGTACAATAATTTCTTCTTCTAGCTTTGAGCTTGGGTCTACCTTCAGTACACCGTCTTCAGAAATAAGCTTTGAGTGTGTGACTACTGCACATTCTTTTGCAAAGCCCTCTACGTGTTTGGCTTCTTTTTCAAGAAAGCTTTTTGGAATAAATAGTGGAAAATATGCATTTTCATGCCCACTTTCTTTAATCATGCTGTTTAAAGTGTCCTTAACATTTTCCCAAAGAGAATAGCCGTAAGGCTTAATAACCATAGTCCCTTTTACTGGGCCATATTCTGCTAAATCTGCCTCCAAAATGACATCAGTATACCATTTTGCAAAATTGTCTGATTGTTTAGTTATTTTAGCCATTTACTTACTCTTTAATTTGTTATAAAGTAGAGTTAATTTATAAAAAATCCAATACAATGAAAAAAGCAATATTTTCCACTGAAATTTCTTTATTAAGAAGAACCATACAAAGACTTTTAAGAAGAAAGGCTAGCGCCAACTTAACAAAGATTTTACGCAAAACGCATCCCGCGGATGTAGCTCTTCTTATGAGAGGATTTGGTGGTGTTGAACAAAAAACTATTTTTAGTCTATGCCCTAGTTTTGACCATAAGGCAAAAGTGTTGGAAGAATTAGATGAAGCGCTAATTGAGAATATGCTTATTGATGAAAGCTCTACCAATATTTCTAAAATGTTTGTTTATTTAGACACTAATGATCAAGCAGCAATTATTAGCATGTTTCCACAAGAAAAACAAAGAGAAATTTTAGAAAAAATTGAAGTGGAAGACTTAGAAGACGTAGAAGAAATTATGTCATATCCAGATGACAGCGCTGGTAGTGTGATGACCAAAGAAACCTTTACGCTTAATCAAAATATCACTATTAAAGAAGCCATTAAACAACTGCAATCATTCCCAGAGAATGATAAAATTTTTTATGTTTATGTTTTGGATGATAAGGAAAAATTAGTAGGTGTTATCTCAATAAGAAATTTAGTGACTTCAAAAAATACAGCAAAATTAAAAGATATGATGATTAAAGATATCCATGCCGCAACCTCAGAAACAGATCAGGAAGAAGTAGCTAAAACCGTAGCACAGTATAATTATTTAGCGCTACCTGTTGTGAATAAACAAAATAAATTTTTAGGAATCGTTACTATTGATGATGTCGTAGACATTATTCGCGAAGAAGCTTCCGAAGATTTTTTACAGATGGCTGGTGTCGGTAAGGACAGAGAAATTTTATTAAAATCTCCAATAGAAAATGCGCAATCAAGGGCTCCTTGGATTTTTGCAAGCTTAATTGGAGGAATTTGTGCAGCAGCTATTATTAGCTATTTCGATCACCTGCTCAAAGAGATGATTGTATTGGCTTCATTTATACCCGTTATTATTGGTATTGGAGGAAATATTGGTACACAATCTTCTACTATTATTGTACGCGGTCTAGCGACAGGAAGAGTTGATGTTGCCAACACTATCCCTCTCATAGTTAAAGAAATTATTGTTGGAGCACTCTTGGGCGTAACCTATGGGACGTTGGTAGGGTTTGCTTCAGAATTTATTACAGGAAATGAATTAGAAAATCTTGGAATGGTAGTGGGGCTAAGCATTGCCTGCTCTATGACCATTGCTACTGCAGTAGGAGCTAGTGTCCCCATAATATTACAAAAATTGAAATTTGACCCGGCAATCTCAACAGGTCCATTTGT
The DNA here is from genome assembly GCA_018672235.1 of Fidelibacterota bacterium. GTDB lineage: Bacteria > Fidelibacterota > Marinisomatia > Marinisomatales > Marinisomataceae > Marinisoma. The sequence continues at coordinate 71,359 of JABHGE010000003.1, forward strand.
TACAACAGCAATTGATATACTGGGAGTTGCCCTCTACTTTATTATAGCCTCTTCAATTCTAATATAAAATTGAACTATAAACATATAGCCGCTCTTTTTTACCTATCCCTTAATTCCATCATATTCGCAAACAACAAACAATATGATATTTACATCTATGATACCTTTAAAGGCTTTACAATCACGCTAGAAGAAAATGAAATGTCTATAGACCCAATCAATTTTGGGACTTTTCTGTTAAAAGAAAACCTAACATATAAAAATCAAATTTTTAATGATGACAATTTGATCGTTCAGTTATTATCTCATAAAAAAATAGAACCTCTTGATACGGTTTGGATAAAAAATACCTCAATTTTAGATGGTGTGCTCGTTGATGTACGTTTTTTATTCTCGGGTGAGGAAGAAATCTTAAGTAATGATAAAAAAATAATGGCTCTATTATATAGAATGGATATTAAAACATTAGCAGCTATCGAGGACAAAAAGAATCTTGTGAATGATGCCGTGCTTAACAGCGTATTGCGAAAAATATGGATTGATAAAAATACTGGGACTATTATTAAACTAAGCTTTATGTATAATGGAATATCTTATATTATAAATAAGAATGAAAATTAACTACTACATAGGATTAACCTTATTATTAGGTGCCTGCGCAGCGCCAACTACGTCTATAGGTTTAGAGTCAACGCCGCCATTAAAAGAAAATTTTTTATTTTATATTGACGAGGATACTAATCTTCACGAATCAGAACTATTAACTACAATTCAACTACCATCAAAAGATTATCTTATTCCCTCCATATTAAACTTACTCCCAAATGCAAAGAGGGGGTATCGATCGGGGTATCATGAGGGTATTGATTTTTCTGCTCCCTTAAATACGCCTATTACGGCTGTTTCGGGTGGTATTGTAGTAAGGAGTAACCCACAACATATGGATGTCGACCTTGATACCTATAATGCCTTTTTAAACATCTCTGCAGAGCTTGGTAAGACTCCTGATGATATTTATCAATATATCTTGCTTGGAAAATCTATTGTGATTGATCATGGCTATACTATCACTTCAAAATTTAGAACTATTAGCGTATATGCACATCTATCTAATATAGCAGAAGGCGTTCTTCCTGGCACCGTAGTAGAAAAAGGGGATCTTATTGGATTTTCTGGCAATACAGGGACATCTGATGGAGCATTAAGAAATAATAAGGGGGCTCATCTACACTGGGAGCTACATTTCGATGACGCCACTGAAAGATATTTTTTAGGACAAAATATTCCATCTAATTATCTCCATGATAATATTAAAATTTTATTTGATTAATAAATCAGATTAATTACATCTCATATAATAAAAAGGGGCTCTAAAAAGAGCCCCTTTTAAGTTGAATCCTTAACTAAACAGTTTAGAAATCAAAGGTAACTTGCATAGTGCTATGGTCATCAAAGTATTCGTTTGCTGTTCTCATAGCGTATGAAACATGCATTGTATAGTCGCCTACTGGCACTGTTACACCTGCACCCATTGAAGCTCCCCAATTGGTTCCGCTCCACTCTTCCCAATCTGCATCAGAAGCGCCACTTGGTTGTTGGTCATCTCCTACAGTCATTGTAGTAGCTGCGCCAACCCAAGCGCTACCTAGCACATACTTAGCACCGAATGCTAAAGTATTGCTTTGGTATGAGTGATTAGTGAACGTTGTGCTCACATCTAAGTTGTTAAGTAGTGAGTAGGTCATAGAAAGATCTAGGCTTGTTGGCAGAGCAAAGTTGTCTGCAACAATTCTAAACGTTTCAGATGATGAACCTGATTCAGCGTCCTCTGGTGCGAGGTTCTGGTCTAGGTTAATACCATCATAATGCATTCTACTACCAACGTTTTTCATTGCAACACCGATTGTCAATGGTTGGTCGGGGAATTTGTATTGGACACCTACGTCAAATGCAAATCCAGTTGCAGATGTTTCTTCGATTGTCTCAGAAATCATCTTTGTTGCAACACCAACATTAACACGGTCAGAGAATGCTTTCGCAAACCCTGCTGTCACCGTGAAAAAACTAGGGGAAAATGTTTGACCATCTCCCTCTGGAGCAAATGATGTAGTTTTTGGGATATCACCAAAGTCTAATGCCTTTAGTGTCATTCCAAAAGTACCGGATTCGCCCATACTCATAACCATACCTGCATATGTGACATCAATGTCAGCGATGTAAGATGTGGTTGAAACTGTTCCTTGTAAACCAGAGTTGTGTCTTGCTAGACCAGCTACATTAGTAAATAATGCATCTATTCCAGATACGGTACCAACGTTTGTTCCGCTAAGAGCAACTGTCTCAGTCCCTACTGGGATAAGCAATTGCGAAGCACCAGCGGTACCTTGCGATCTTACTGTACCGGCAGTTAGTGCTGAAACCAACACTGCGCATCCAAGGAAGATTTTAAATGTATTTTTCATTTTCATTTTCTCCTTTTCCTTAATAAACGTCTAGACGTTGTTCTGGTTGAATTACAGCTAACTTCAGAATTTTATCTCCGTGGTTAGTCTCTATGTGTGCCACATACATTCCACTAGCAACTGGTAACTCGAAGTTGTTCTTCATGTTCCATGTTGCGTGTTGTGAAGCTGTATCGTTGTGGTGAATTGTTCTTACTAGTGTACCATCAAGTGCAAAGATACGAATTGTCGCAGGACCTTCTTCAGGTAAGTGACTAAACATCACTCTACGATCTAGCGCATCACGCTCTTCTGGGTTATACCCGTAATATGGATTTGGCCATACTGAGATACGATTTGGATCGTAACTGTTAGCCATCATACCCAATCCTTCAGTAGTAAACGTAAACGTATCTGCTGATGAATTTGGTTTGCTCATTTGCCACACTACAGAACTAGCTGTTGTGAAACCGCCCCAGTATTCAAAACCTGCCTGGGTTGGTAATACTCCTGATCCTAAATAGTCAGCAAACAATGTCGCTGTCATATATGGATATCCGATTCCTGCACCACTTGTAGTAGTCGCAGTACAAGAGCCTCCTGATCCCCAACCACAACCACCTGAGGTAGTTATGGAGTTCTCAACAATATATTGAGCCTCTTTAGCCGGATCATAATGAGATCCCGGATTACCTACAAAGGCATAGATCGGTTCAAATGAGTTCTTTCCGTAAACTGGACTTATCCAAAATTCACCTTCAAGATCATGTGTACCGGTACCATTATAGTCCCAATATGAAGAAAACATTTGCTCTTTGTTTCCAGTAGCAAAGTTATGTCTGTATGTTGACCATGAAACATAACCGTTAATTGCCTCAGAAAGATAATCGTAACCTAGTGATGGGGTACTAAAGTCTAGCTCCACATCATCTGATTCCCAATAATTAAATCGGTCAAAGTCACGAGTATAAGGAGCGGCATAAGGTACACCTGCTCTATTTTCTAAAATATATCCTGTACGACCTAAACTAGCAAAAGGTACATAAGAAACCGCAGGGTCTCTTTGTACTAGGTTTTCTTTCCAGCCGTGATCCCATTCACTTACTGATAGTAAGTCTTCTTGAGGACCGTTGACTAGTAGTTGAATACCTTCAACAACTGGAGTTCCGCCTGGACCAACTTCAACACCTGTTGCAGTATTCACACCACCAACAACAGCGTTGTTAGCGATAAGAACTTCACCAGTCATATCGTTTGTTAGTGACCAGTTAACGGCTACAGTACCGTCTGGCATTGCATCATCCATTGTTACTGTATAGGTATCACCCGTCATTGCAGAAGCATCTACAACTACCACGTTTACTGAACCTTGAGACGGTCCAACGTGCACAGTTGCGATTATATCACCCGCTGAAGCAGTAGTCTCGCCTGCAGCAAATGTATTAGGTACTTCTGGTCTTACAGTAAGTACTGCCGGGCTACTTTCCAATGTTTTTGGAATCCCGGAAGCGTTGTAACCATATGCGGTTACACCATAATAATACGAACGATTTGTAATCAGCTTTGAATTACCATTTAATCCATCTGTTGTGATAGATTCAAAGTGTGCTAATCCACTATCTGATCCAAACTGCGTTCTAATGTTAATATTCTCACCTAACTCAGCATTAAATACTGTGTCGTAGATTTCAGTAGTTCCGTTTACAATATCATACGTAGCTAATCTTTTCTTAGCTCCGGCTCCTGATGCTGTTTCGTACTGATAAACATTGTATCCTTCGAATACAAAGCTTGTAGGGTCACCTGCTGCGTCTAGGTCAACTTCACTAAGCGCATTGTAACTTTCAGCCCTGTCGCCCCAAACCAATAACACTTGGTCTGCTAACGCACTCGCTGCCACAATTGGTGCAGGAGGTGAGTCAGGCAAAGCAAAGTCAATGTCGTAAGCTGTTTGAGCTAAGGCATCTACTTCTTTTAGGTAAGCTACAGAAGACAAGTTATCACCGCCACCAGCGTGGAAAATTCCAAACACTACTTCTTGTGAGTCACCTGATGCCATAGTAAATGGACCAACACTCATTAGGAAACGTCTATCAGCTGATGCTGCATAGTTTCCGTCAACAGGGTTAGTTGTACTATGTGTTGTAGCAGCGTCTCCGTAGAAACAGAAACGTTGATCGTATAGATCACCGGCTATTTCATTTGGATACGCACTTCCATCTTTTCTTAAACCTTGTAAGTAAAAATACCCCTCTGTTTCATCAGCAGGGTCAGTGTATGTCGCATCTCCATTAATGTAGAATGCAAACGATGACATCTTAAGGTTCTTTTTACCTGGGTGGCGAGTACCAAACATCTTGGCCCCCAATGTACAATCTTCCGTTGCGTCACAATCTACCATTGGACCTTGAAAGAAGTCATACCCAGCTGCTGGAGTACCGACGCTTAAGTTGTCATAGACACTGTCCGCACCGTCATTCCAAACATAACCCATACCTAGCTCTACGTCACAACCAACAAAGTCGTCACCAGCGTTTCCTAGATCAGGGTCTGACCATAGTCCCATGTAAGTATCGACTAAGGCATCTGAACCTTTATTAATAACTAATTGTTTTAAGAACACCATGTCACCAAATACGTCTGGTCTATCAAAACCAAACATAGTGGTTTGAATTTCAACATTCATTGGTGATGTTCCAAAATTCAATTTATAAGCTGGGTCTCCATCGTTGCTAACAAACCAAAGTACTTGGTCTCCTAGAAATTCTGGATGATCAGTTCCACCTGGTAGTGGAGTATAAACTCCGTCACCATCTACGTCAACCCAAGGTGCACCAAAATCAACTGGCCATTCTTGGAAGTCAGCGAAGTCAAGGGGGGAAGCTAACATAGATTTCTCTACTTTATAGATTCTGTGAACCGCAGCTAGCGGGTCACCACCCCATGGACCTGGACCCATGTCTTGTGTATAATCTCCAACGATTGTTCTGATAGAACCATTCACTGTCGCTCCCATCCATAAAGCAGATTGGAAGATTGAGTGAGCTCCTGTACCCTTAGGCCATTCTAACGCTGAGTCACCAGAAATGTGGTAATCCAGAAATAGACCATTATTGGTTACATCGGCATAGATTTTGTTCCCATCGAACGTACCACTGGAATCCACATAATTGGATGAGCTACTAAAGTTAGAAACAGCTTTGTCTCTCGCTTCAAGGCCAGTAGTTACTGACAGCAACATCACCAATGTGAAAACGGTAATATTCTTTAAGATTTTCATATTTACCTCTTTACCTTCTTATTTAATTAAAAACTAATGTTCATACCAACTCTGACTGTACGAGGAGCACTCCATCTACTAGGAAATGCTAAATTATCCTGGTAAAGTGCCGCTGCATCAACGTCAGGGTTAGTTGCTAATCTATTGGCAAGCCATTGCTGCCCACTTTCAGTTGCAACCCAGCCATCTTCAGCTACGTTACCGGTTCCATGATAAACATCATTAACCTGTTCTGCGTCTAGAACGTTAAACACTGCAAGATATGCATTTGCTGTCACGCCGCCCATTTTAAAGGCTCTGTCTACACGTAGATCAAGGTTAGTGAACGCAGGCATTGTACCTGAGTTTACCGGACCCTCTGGAAATTCCCATCTGTTCTCAAAAACTGTACTATAGATTTGAGATGGTGTGTAGCGAGTACCACTACCAAAGCTCATTACAGCATTAAATCCTGTATTAGCTAACGCACCAGTAGCATTCGGTGAACGCCAGTCAAGGATTACGTTTGCAGTATGAGTTTGGTCATAGTCTAATAGATTCATCGCTTTTGGATATCCATCATCTGTACCAATCCAAGTAACATAGAAGTTCTGTGATCCGTAAGATCCAGTACCTCTAGATTCTGAGTATGTATAATTTGCTTGCGCATACAAACCTCTAGTTCTACGCATTTCAAAGTTTGTTGTCAAACCTTGTGAGACCATAACGTCTCCATTTAAATACTGTGCCCAGTTTTGTTGAGTATCTG
>JABHGE010000022.1:0-7822 GCA_018672235.1 Fidelibacterota bacterium
CATATTCATAAAACACATCATCGATCTACAATGCCTATTCCGATGGAGTATATTTTTACACATCCCCTCGAATGGTTTCTTGGTGCGATTGGTCCTTTTATTGGATTAGCAGTGATTGCAATATTTATTCCTCAAATAAATATTTATGCATTTTGGACTATGATTGCTTTAAGAAATTTACATGAATTAGATATTCATTCTGGAGTAAAGTCTTCAAAGGCTACATCTGCTATTCCTTTTTATGGCACAACAGAGCATCACGATCTCCATCATTCAAGAAATAAGGGAAATTATGCTTCGACATTTACATTTTGGGATAAAATTTTTGGAACTGAAATTACAAAGCGATGAAATTCACAATTATCTTAATGGTGTTATGCGTTTTACTTGGAACGATGTTTAATTTCTTTACTATTAAACGATATATAAGAAAGAGGGAAGATGATTAAATTTAGATTATTGTCAATTTTTATAGTTATTTTTTTACTAGTTATGTGTGGTAAAAATAATAGCGATGTGGTATCTATGGAAGAATTTCAATCAAAAATTCTAGACGAAAATACATTTGTCTTAGATGTTAGAACTGAAGCAGAGTTCTATGGGCCTCTAGGACATATTGAAGGCGCAACATTGATTCCTATTGATGAACTATCATCAAGAATGAATGAGCTTAACAAGGTAAAAGATAAAGATATTTATGTTGTTTGTCGCAGCGGTAATAGATCTAACGTTGGAAAAAATATTTTAAGAGAAAATAATTTTCATGCTATTAATGTTGATGGCGGAATGCTGGCCTGGAAGCCACTAGATAATGAATAATAAAGAAGAATTAATTACAAAATATAGAAAATCATTCATCACAATTATGATTGTCTTATTGATCTCACTCATACCATTCTTTTTCTATGCTAATTAAGCAAAAATATCCCATTGATTTTGCCAAAAGCATTACTTGGTTAGTAGTCGTTGGATTAATTTATTATTTCAATCAATTCGATAATATTACAGCATGGATTTATTTTTGTTTACATGGGTCGTATGGAATTATGTGGGTGATGAAAAGTAGAATTTTTCCAGATAAAAATTGGGAAAAAAAAGCGGGTATGTTATATACAATATTTATTCTTTTTGGTCTCATGGTATACTGGGCTCCTGCTTTCATTATTACCACGACAAGCCATGAAGCTTCATTGGAAGTTATCGTTACTGCAGTTATCTTATTTTCATTTGGCGTATACTATCATTTTGCATCAGATATGCAGAAGTATATTTATCTAAAATATAATTCAGGATTAATTACTGATGGACTATGGGAACAATGCAGACATCCTAATTATTTCGGTGAATTATTAATTTACTCTAGCTTTTTATTACTGACTATCGAATCATCTCTATGGTGGATTCCAGTACTAATTTTAAGCATCTTTATATGTATTGTTTGGATTCCTGGAATGAAAAGAATTGATAAGTCTTTATCTCGTTTTGAAGGGCATGAAGCCTATAAAAAGAAAACAGCCTTTATTATTCCTTATATCCTATGATACAGCCACCGCTTATTATATACTATGATGGATTCTGCGTGCTATGTTCTAGAGCAATGGATTTTGCTATAAAACATGATCATGATAAAATTATTTCTTATAGTCCTATACAATCTGATTACGCCAAAAGAACTTTGGATCAAAAATATATCGACGACATGAATACCGTAGTTGTAAAAAAGGATAATAAGACTTTTACAAAGTCAAAAGCTGCATTTGTTGTTTTAGATGCACTTAATCATCCTTTAAGATATTTTCAATTTATTCTCCCATCTTTTTTGGCAGATAAATGCTATTATTTCGTAGCCGAGAGAAGATATAGATGGTTTGGAAAAAAAGAAGAATGTAGTTTTCTTAATAATAATTCACAATTTTTAGTTGACTGATGACAAAAGACACATTTAAAAGACTGTATGATATTGAGACCAGATGGTACGATGAAGATATGTTGGGTCATTTAAATCATGGTACAGCTGTAACGCTTATAGAAGACGTAAGAGTAAGGCATGCTGCCGATATAGGTCTTGAGCCATATGATAAGTATAAATTTCCGTTTATAGTAGCTTCTATGAAGTTTGACTACATAAAACAAATTAGCCACCCAGAAAAATTAACTATCGGTATTAAAGTGTCACGCATTGGTGGAAAAAGTTTTGATTATGAATATGGCATGTTTAAAGAAGGCGATACTGAATGTGCTATCAAGTGTTATATGACATTAGTATGCTTTGATTTTTTAGATCAAAAAAGTATTCCTGTATTTGAGGCTTTAAAAAATGAAATGTAACCAAGGAAATCTATATTATGAATGTTAGCATAGAAAATGATATTAAAATTATCCAAATGGGTGAAAAAGGCGCAAATGTACTAAGTGTTACTAGAGCAAAAGAAATTATGGCAGAGTTGAATTACGAAGAATGTAAAGCTGTCATTATTATGGGAAATGAAAAAGTATTTAGCGCAGGCCTGAATTTAAAAGATTTAATGAATGCTAAAGAAGAGAAAGAAGTCGCTCTTATTTTTAATACACTCGGAGATCTACTAAGGTCATTCAGGGAGTTTCCTGGTCCAGTGATTAGTATTGTAAGCGGACACGCTATTGCCGGAGGATGTTTAATGGCCCTAGCCTCTGATTATCGTTATGGAATGTTTGGAATGCATAGAATGGGTCTTAATGAAATGGCTATCGGTATTGATTTGCCACCAGATATGCTATCAATTATTAGCCATTCAATTAGTCGAGAAAATCTTTTTGAAGTAGCTACTCAATGTAAGATGTATACTCCCAAGCAAGCCCATAAGAAGGGCTTGATTAATGAATATATCGGAAATCCTTTTATTGGTAAAAAGCGAGCAGCAGCAGAAGCGCTTAAACGAGCAAAAAAATTAGCAAGATTTTATATAAATGCCGGAGAGCCATTTGTTAGATTAAAGCAGTCATTAATGCATGATACCGCATTCGATTATGATGTATTAATCAGTAATTGGTTCAGCGCCGAAACTCAAGCCAAAATTAAAAAGGTAATGAGTACATTTTCTAAAAAATGAATATTCTTATTGCTGGAGGTACAGGTTTAATCGGATCCCGATTAGTTGATTCTTTAATAGCGCAAAATCATAACATTGTTATTTTGTCGCGTAATCCATTAAAGCATAAAAATAAATTTCAAAGCAAAGTCAATTTCATTGATTGGAATGCTACGGATATAGAGTTATTAAAAAATATTGATGCCGTTATCAAACTAAGCGGAGAGTCTGTAGCTCAATTATGGACAAAGTCTGTAAAAAATAGAATTTTAAATAGTAGAGTAGATCTGTCACAAAAATTGCTAGATTTTTTAAAAAGAAATCAAATAAATAGCAATCTATTAATCAATGCATCTGCAATTGGATTCTATAGTAAAAAAGAAATGAATTCTAATGATGTAGTTGACGAACATTCTAATAGCGGAGATTCTTTTTTATCAAAAGTATGTCGATTAAACGAAGAATCTTGTAAGATATTTGATCAAGAAAATATGAGAGTTGTGCATCTTAGGATTGGAATGGTACTTACCCCTAATTTTTCTCTATTGATTGGCTTGTCTTCTCTATTTTCAATTCCAATTCCAGGAGCAAAAAATTATTATTTTCCATGGGTTCATCTTGAGGATGTTATAGGATTTATAGATCACGTACTTACAAATAATATTGAAGGCCCTTTTAATTTGATTACCCCCGAACCGATTACCCATAAAGATTTTTACCATACAATTAAAAAACATTATAGGGGAATTATTCCATGGATATTATTTATGCCAGTCTTTGTAGTAAAAATGATTGGAGATATGAGTGAAATGGTATTGTATGGTCCTAAGACCATGCCAAAAAGGACGCTCGAGAGTGGATATAAGTTTAAATTTAAAAAATTAGACAAAGCATTGCAGAATCTTGGCAAATAAAATGACTTGGAAAATATTCAGAATTCATTAAATTTTACGCCGTGAAAACAATTATTTTTTATCAAAAGGAAACTATCAATTGGCTGTAAAAAAAACCTCAAAAAAAGTATTTAAAAAAGAATTAGCAAGCGTAGAGCAAGAAATTCTAAAAATGGAATCAGCTGTTCCTGCAAAAAAAGCTGTTAAAAAAACTGCAAAAAAATCAAAGCTTAAAACTGAAAAAGAAATACAGGCAGATTTAGTTATAGTTGAAAAAGCAGAAGCTATGAAAGACGCAAAAGAGAGAGCTGCTGAGCGAATTAGAAGATCTAAAGTCGCTAGTGGTACTATCAGTATGTATCTATCTGAAATTTCTCAATATGAGCCTCTGGCCCCTGAGAAAGAAGTAGAGTTAGCTGTACTTATTGCCAAGGGAGATAAACGAGCGATGAAAGAATTAGTAGAAGCTAATCTTAGATTCGTAGTCTCTGTTGCTAAAAAATATCAAGGAAATGGGCTATCCCTTTCTGATATTATTAATGAAGGAAATTTAGGTCTAATAAAGGCAGCTAAACGATTTGACCCTTCACGTGGATTCAAATTTATTTCTTATGCTGTTTGGTGGATCAGACAAGCAATATTGCAAGCATTAGCTGAGCAAGGCCGTTTAATTCGATTGCCTTTAAATCGAGTAGGTACTATTACTAAGATTACAAAAGCAGCAGAAAAATTAGAAGCTGAAATGGGTAGGCCTCCAAAAGTAGAAGAGATCAGTCATCAGCTTGAAGTCAAAACAGAAGAAGTATTTAATGCTCTACAATATTCAAGAAGACATAGCTCTCTAGACGCACCATTTGCAGAAGGGGAAGATAGTTCTTTAATTAATGTAATTGAAGATGAGCAAGAAAAAGATCCTGATAATAAAGTAATGGATACATCCATGAAGGAAGAAATTGCTTCAGCTTTAAGTACTCTGACAGATCGAGAGCGTTCTGTTATTGAAATGTATTTTGGTATTAATCGTGATAGATCTTTTACATTGAATGAAATTGGAGAGCAATTTAGTCTAACGCGTGAACGTGTTCGACAAATTAAAGAGAAAGCAATTAGACGTCTTGCACATAAGACTCGTAGTGAGCCACTTAGAGTTTATTTAGGTCAATAAATTGGATCCTATACAGATATTATTTCCAATTTTTCCTTTAGTTCTAATGATGCATGTACATGCAGTTGTTAATGCAATGCAAATCAGAAAATCAGTGTTAAATAAAAAGCTAGATGCTAGATGGTTAAAGTATATGCCAGGCTGGCAAGAAATTCCAAATGATATCCAAGCTTCAAGAGAACTGTATAAAAACCTTTTTGAGGCTCCAGTAGTGTTTTTAATCTTTTGTTTATGTGCATATACCGTCAACAACGTATCTTTATTTAATTTAACTTTAGCATGGTTATATGTTGTTTTAAGATTATGGCATTATTATGTCCGAACAGTTAATCCTAAAATATCTAAAAGAAGAATTCCTTTTCAATATTCATTACTTGTTACATTCGTTCTTTGGATTGAATTATTTATTTTTTTGCTAAAATAATTCTATAGCACAACAATTACGATAGTTGTATAATCCAATAACGTGAGTAAAAAATCTAAAATTGCTATAATAGGACGACCAAATGTCGGAAAATCAACCCTTTTTAATCGACTTTCAGGCAAAAGAACATCTATTGTTGATCAAGTTGAAGGAGTCACAAGAGATCGAATCTATTCCTCAGGAGAGTGGCTTAATAAGGGATTTGATATTATTGATACGGGAGGATTTGTTAGCTCAAATGAAGATATTTTTAATGAAAAAATTAAAGAACAAATTATAGAAGCATTAAATGAATGTGATGGCATCATTTTTATGGTAGATGGAAAAAATGGCTTGAATCCAAATGATGGTCATCTAGCTAAGATGGTGAGACATTCTAGTAAAAATTATGTTTTAGCAGTTAATAAGTGCGATACCCCAGATCATAATGATCGCATACTCCCTTTCTTTAGTCTAGGATTAAAAGAGCCTGTACCTATCTCAGGATTAAATGGAGCAGGCGTTGGAGATGTATTAGATACTTTATTTGCGCATGAAGATCTTCAAGGACAAGATTTTGACGATATCGATGAAGAATATATGTCTATATCAATTGTTGGAATGCCCAATGTTGGAAAATCGTCTATTCTGAATGCTTTGATTCAAAAAGAACAAGCCATTGTTTCTGATATTGCTGGAACGACGAGAGATTCTATTGATACTCACATAAAATGGCATGGACATTCTATTAAAATTGTAGATACTGCAGGACTTAGAAAAAGGAGTAAGGTTGATGATGATATTGAATATTATAGTTCATTAAGAGCAGTAGACTCACTAATACGATCTGATGTTGTTTTACTTGTTATTGACGCAGAAAAAGGCTTCACAAAACAAGAAAAAACTATTGCTAGCGAAATTATCCGTAGAGGAAAAAGAATGGTAATTCTAGTAAATAAATGGGACCTAACTGCTAATAAAAATATTTCTGCAGAGATGTTCAAAGAAGAGATGATTCACGAATTCCATTTAATGCAATATTATCCTATACTTTTTGTATCTGCTTTAACAAAAAGACGTATATCGAATGTATTATCTGAGACATGGGCTGTATTCCAAAAACAAAGAGATAAAATTAGTACAAAAGCATTAAATGAATGGCTTGTAAAAGCAGTCAGAAAATATCCACCTCCAGCATTGCAAGGAAAGTCAATTAGGCTAAAATTTGTAGATCAAGTACAATTTTTGCCACCAATATTTGCTTTTTTTTGTAATTATCCTAAGCTGATTACTGTTGCTTATAAGCGATATTTACATAATCAGATTAGAGAATCTTTTGATTTAGATGGTATAACAATTAAGTTGTCTGTTAGGAAGGGATAATTATTCAAAAAAAAGTTTATAGTTGGGCTTTATATGATTGGGCAAATTCTGCATTTGCCACTACTGTTATGGCAGGATTTTTTCCAATTTTTTTCTCTCAATATTGGTCAGATCCAAATAACCTATCAATTAGTACTTTTTACTTAGGACTAGGAAATTCTATAGCATCTATTGTCGTTGCATTATTAGCACCGTTTCTTGGTGCAATTGCAGATAGAGGAAGCTATAAAAAAAGATTTTTAATATTTTTTGCATTTTTGGGTATTGTAATGACAGTAGGTTTAGGCTTTGTTGCTCAAGGTATGTGGCCGATTGCTCTATTACTTTATATCTTTGCGACTATTGGATTTTCAGGCGCTAATACCTTTTATGATTCTTTATTGCCAAGTGTAAGTAATGAGGAAACGGTAGATTATGTTTCTGCTCTAGGGTATTCATTAGGATATCTTGGAGGTGGTGTACTTATTGTGATTAATTTTTTAATGTTATCTTATCCTGAATCCTTTGGTTTGGCAGATAGTACCGCTGCAATTCAATGGTCTTTTATATCTGTTGGAATATGGTGGGCAATATTTTCAATACCTATTATGTTATTTGTAGAAGAAGAAAGAGAGCTCGAGACAAAGAGTATTACGGACTCAATTAGAGAGGGTGTAGCTCAGTTTAAATCTACTTTCAATGAAATAAGAAATTTAAAAGTAGTAGCTACTTTTTTACTAGCTTATTGGCTTTATATAGATGGAGTAGATACGACCGTAAGGATGGCTGCAAATTTTGGTATTAATTTAGGATTTGGTCAAACTGCTATTATGGGAGCGCTCGTTCTTGTTCAATTTGTTGCATTTTTTGCCACATTGCTTTATATAAAATTTTCAGATAAAGTCGGTATAAAAAATGGAATTTATACAGC
>JABHGE010000023.1:0-65104 GCA_018672235.1 Fidelibacterota bacterium
CCAATGCATGTAGATAGTTTTGTTGCATTGGTAAATGAAGAATATTTTGATGGCACTACATTTCATAGGGTAATTCCAGGCTTTATGATTCAAGGAGGAGATCCTAATTCTAGAAATGAAAATAAGGCTACTCACGGGACAGGAGGTCGAGCAGGTAAATTCTTTGGCATTGGAAACGAAGAAGACCCAAGTACTTGGCTTATTCCTCAAGAATTCAACGATACGCCTCACGTAAAAGGAATTTTATCTATGGCAAGAACTAATGATCCTAATAGCGCTTCAAGTCAGTTTTTTATCTGTCATGATAATGCAAGTTTTTTAGATAATAACTATACTGTCTTTGGCAAAGTTGTAGAGGGGCTAGACATTATTGATGAAATTGCAAATGTCGCAAAAGATCAAAATGATAATCCACTTGAGAGAGTAGAAATGTTGTCAGTTCGTATTGCTAAAAGAAGTGAAGTATTATCAGAATAAAATTATTCTACTTATAAAAGGAATATAAGAAAAAAGAAAGGTTTTAGGTAAATAGCTCACTTTCTACTAAAGATTTTTTTCCTTCTTCATAGCCAATATCAATCAATTCTTTCGCTTTATGAAAATCCCAACCCCTAAATTGGTCGATTGGAGGCTCAATAAGTAAATCGGGTTTATTAAGCTTAAAACTAAGATGAGTAATATTGTTTAAAACAATTTTTGTTGAACGATCAATGATATCAATAATATTATATTTTTCATCTTTTTTTTCAGATGATTCTAAGCCATAAAGGTTGACTGCTATAGTATAGTCTGCACCCATTTTTATAGCAGATTCTAGTGGCACAGGATCTATTAGTCCACCATCAACACAAAGTGTTTCATTCACATATGTAGGACTTAATACCCCCGGTATAGCAATGCTGGCTTTGATCGCATTAATTATATCTCCAGAGTTGCACTCTATTTTTTCATTGTTAATAATATCTGTTGCTACCGTAGTAAGAGGGATATTTAGCTCTTCAAAGGTAGTGATATTAGTAAGTCTCTTAAATTTTTTTATTACTTCATTACCGTTCATTACTGCTAATTTTGGATAAATAGGATCGAGTTTAAATAAAACATCTCTTATAAAGCTATTTTTGCTTCTTATTTCTTCTTCAAATTGATTCAGTTTTCCAGACGCATATAAAGCGCCTATAAATGATCCAATACTAGTCCCAGATATAAAATCAATAGGAATTTTTAATTCATCAATAGCTTTGAGTACGCCAATATGTGCATATCCTCGTGCAGCACCACCACCAAGAGCTATACCTATTTTATAATTTTCTTTCATAGTTTTTTTCGTTATAATATGTGAATCTATATTTTAATTAACAAAGAAGGAATATTTACTATGTATTTTAGACTAATTATTTTTTATCTTTTTATCCTTATGGCTTGTGCTGAAAACAATAACTCATCAAATTTAGAAATACCTTTAAGATCTGAAATTGATTCAAAATATAAATGGGATTTAACAGCGGTATATGAAACAGATGCTGCATGGGAGCTCGACCTAGAAGAGCTTAAAAAGCTTTATCCTAAAATGGCAGATTATAAAGGTAGACTACTTTCAAATCCTGAAACTCTATTAAGTTCAATAGAGTTGAGTGAAAATATTAATCAATATTTTGGAAAATTATATCATTATGCATCAAATTCATTGAATGCAGATTTAACAAATGAAAAATACCAAGAAATGGTACAAAGGGTAAGAAATGTAGCTATAAAATCTGGAGAAGTAACAGCATATTATACTCCTGAAATGCTCATGTCTGATTACAGTGTATTGGAAGGATATATGCAAAAAGAGCCGAAGTTGAGAGTCTATGAAAAAGATTTTAAAGATATGTATATTGCTAAGCCATATATATTGTCAGAGAAAGAAGAGAGAATCTTAACAATGGCTGGGAAACTATCAGGAGTCCCTAATGAAGCTTACGACATAATGAGGGCTACAGATTTCAAATGGGGAACATTCGAAGATGAGAACGGGAATAATCTCACAATGTCTCCTGGAAGATATGGTAAATACACTAAGTCAACCGACAGAAGAGTTAGAGAAGATATGTATAAAGCTTTATATGTCCCTTTTAAGAATTCATTAAATACAACTTCAGTATTGATGAAAGGTAATATAGAGGGCCATATTTTCTATGCTAAAGCGCGAGGATATGAAAATACCTTAGAAGCAAAAATGAAAGGGTCTGGAATATCCACAGATATATACAAAAACTTAATTAAAAGCGTAAATAACAATCTTCAACCCTTGCATAGGTGGGCAGAACTTAAAGCCGAACTCCTTGGTGTAGATAAAATAAAACCATTTGATACATATGCTCCTCTTGCAGACTTTTCAAGAGAATATACATATGAGGAAGGTCAACAGATGGTGTTAGAAGCCTTACAACCATTGTTGCAGGCTAATGATGGAGAGTTACAAAAGTTTACAGAGAAGATGTATAACGAAAATTTAATTGATGTATTCGAGAATAAAGGAAAAGAAAGTGGTGCATATATGTCATCTACTTGGGACTTACCTCCAAGAATTAAGCTAAATTTTTCTGGTACTTTAGACGATGTCTTTACATTAGCTCATGAATTAGGTCATGCCTATCATTCTTACTTGAGTCAAAAAAATCAGCCATATCCATATTATGGGTACGATACATTCAATGCAGAGGTTGCATCGGTAACTACCGAGTCTCTACTTATGGACTATTTGTTAGCTAATGTAGAAAATGATGCAGAAAAAGCTGTTTTACTTCAAAATTATATTCAAAATATTGGATCGACATACTATAGACAGACACGCTTTGCAGAATTTGAATTACTGATGCATGAGGCGGCAGAAGATGGTCAGATTTTAACTGAAGATTTTCTAACAACTAGTTTTGGTGAGATGTATAGTAGATATTGGGGCCCAAGTATGGAAATAACAGAAGAAGAAGCATATTCTTGGTCACGTATACCTCATTTTTACTATAACTATTACATGTATGCATATGCGACATCATTTGCTGCGGGAGAGAAAATTTCTGAACGAGTACAGAATGAAGGTCAAGCTGGAATTGACGGCTTTATTACATTTCTATCTAGTGGTAGTTCAGATTATCCTGTAGAGCTGCTTAATTTAGCAGGTGTTGATATGACGACATCTGAACCTTTTGAAGCTGTATCTAGAAAAATGAACTTCTTGATGGATGAACTAGAAAGTATTTTAAAATAATTTTGAAGTTGAATAAGAAAATAAGACAAATTCATTATTGGATTTCTCCATTTATTATTATTCCTGTTATGTTAATATTTACAACAGGAGTATTGTTGCAACTGAAGAAACAATCCAATTGGATTCAGCCCAGCATAGATAAGATAAGTAGTAATAAGCCTACTATGCTTACAAGTTATTTAGATGCAGCAAAGAGTGTACCTGAGGCGGAGGTCAAGTCATGGGATGATATAGATCGTATCGATATTCGTCCAGATAAAGGAATTGCAAAGATTAGATCAAATAATCATTGGGAAATACAAATAGATAGCAAGACAGCAGAAGTGTTCTCGGTTAAGTATAGAAGGTCAGATATTATTGAATCTGTGCATGATGGTTCTTTCTTTACAGATTATGTAAAATTTGGATGGTTTTTACCGACTGGAATACTTTTAATCGTTGTTAGCATATCGGGTATTTATATGTTTTTGTTACCATTGATGCTTAGAAATAAAAGGGGTAGATTAAAAAAATGAAAAAAATCTTTATAATATTGCTATTCAGTGTTTTATTCGGACAGAATCAAGAGATAGTTAAAAACACACACAATGTTTCTCTTGTAGTTACATCAAATGTATTTGCAGAATATTATGACTGCGGATGTCCAAAAGCTCCACTGGGAGGTCTTGCGAGAAAGGCGTTCTTTTTTAAAAATATGATGTCAGAAAGAGACCCTCTTCTTGTAGATGCAGGAAATACATTTTTTTCACATGGAGCTATTAATCCTGACGGTTTAAGAGTAAATAATAAAAAATATAAAGCTAAAAACTTCGTCAGTGCTCTTGAGCTTATTGGCTATGAGGTTGTAAATATTGGATCAAATGATTTTAAGCTAGGAGAAGTTTTCCTTAAAGAGATTACTTCAGGGTCATCAATAAATTTTCTATCAGCAAATTTGTATGATAAAAATACAAATAACTTATTATTTGAGCCTTACCATATAACAGAAGAAGATGGGGTTAAAATTGGATTTATAGGTTTAAGCGAAGCTACTAGATATGAATCTATTATAAATAAAAACTTTATATCAGAGGGTAGTAGGTATATCGATATAGTAAAGCCAGAGGTAGATATTGTCATTTTATTGGTAGATATTAGTTCAAGTAATGGAGTAGATCTTTCCAATGCGTTTCCTGAGGCAGATTATATTTTTCTAAGTGGAGTGACCAAAAGAACTGAGCCTAGAAGTAAACAGGCTCAAGATGGACCACCAGTATATTCTACTGGTATCCAAGGAAAGCACTTAAGTATTGTTGATATAAGGATAAAAGACTTAAATAGCGCAGTAAAAGATGTCTCAGCGCCATTTAGTCGCCTTCAAGAGATAGACTTCCGCCTAAAGCAAATGCAGGCCAAAGATCCATCGAAAACATTGGAAGAAATTTACGCTAACCAACCTAATGTAATTAGCTTGGTGACAAAGTATCAAAAAGAAGCATTTGAATTAGGCCAATCTTTAGCAAAGTATGGAGATCGTAGTATATTTTTTAGCGTACCTTTATCACCAGGAATTCCAGACGATAAAGATGTTGCAGCATTGATTGAGAAGATAGCAAGCAATGCAGATTTTTCTTTTGAAAAACCATAATTTTGTTTTATTATGCACCACACATGCGAGTGTAGCTCAGCTGGTAGAGCACAACCTTGCCAAGGTTGGGGTCGCGCGTTCGAATCGCGTCACTCGCTCAATTCTTAATCCAATTTAAAAAACTATCTATTATTCTCTTGTGAACAATCATTGAGCTAGTCTTTAGACGCTGTTCTCTTGTTTCGAAATACCAATCTAATATGTTACTATCTATGTGTTTCATCATAATACCAGATCCATATCTTTTAACAATAATTTCTTGAAACTTGGATAAGTGGTAGTTTTGAAGCTTCATAGAGCTTGTTTTAGGAGGTTTTGTTGTAAAATGTATCATCTTATGCTTTAAGTAGGTTTTAATAGCACTATTTAGCTGCATTTCTTGTTTACCACCTTTTTTAATAGCAAAAACACGATCAAGTTCTTTTTTTTGCTTTAAGCAGTCATCCCAGGTTAGGGTAGGGCCAATTTTGCCTAAAGTTATATTAAAATATCTTTTTTTATTTTTTAAGGGATCGTATGCATAAATCGAATACATTACATATCCGTCATTTTTTCCATTTCTTTTTCGTTTATAAATACTACTCATAATTATATTTTCTCTTTAAGTTTTGGTATAAATATGCTACAAAAAAACTTAACACACAATTCTTATACACACAATGTTGAAAACTTTGTATATTTAACAATATTTAAATTTAACGAAATAATACTAAAATAATAGAACTTTTTTATGAGCGAAAATATAGAAATTATCAGTAATAATAGAAAAGCTTTTCATAGCTATACGATTATCGATCGGTATGAAGCTGGGATGATTCTCCTCGGTAGCGAGGTTAAAAGTTTGAGGGAAAAAAAACTGAATCTAAAGGATAGTTTTGTTTCGATTAAAGATGGAAAAGTATGGTTAATTGGAGCACATATTAGCTCATATTCACATACTGGTTTTGCAGGTCATTCTCCGACGAGAAATCGTCAACTACTTCTTCATAAAAAAGAGATGATAAGGGTAAAGAATGTTGTAGCCCAGAAAGGATTGACTATTGTCCCCTTAAAGGCTTATTTTAAGGGGGGCATAGCAAAAATTGAGTTTGCTACAGCCAAAGGTAAAAAAACATATCAGAAAAAAGACGCTTTAAAAATGAAAGATTTAGATAGAGAAGCCCGACGAGAAATGAGTAAAAAATAATGCCATTTTTACCAGTAGATGATCAGTTAGAAATTATATCTAAAGGAACAGAAGAGGTGATTCCACTTCAAGATCTTAGGCATAAGCTAGAATTTTCTATTAAAAACAACAAACCTCTCGTCATAAAACTAGGATGCGATCCCAGTAGACCAGATCTACACATTGGACATAGTGTTGTTCTTCAAAAGTTAAGAGACTTTCAAGATCTAGGGCATCAAGCTATCCTTGTAATTGGTGATTTCACAGCAATGATTGGCGATCCTTCTGAGCGTAACAAAACACGTCCGCAGCTCACGCTAGAAGAGGCAAAAAGTAACGCAGAATCATATATTGAACAATCTAAGGTTATACTTGATGTAAAAACCCTTAAAGTCTTATTTAATAGTACTTGGCTAAATAAAATGAACTTTTCTGATGTAATAAAAATGAGTAGTAAGTATACGGTTGCTCGCATGATTGAGCGAGATGATTTTACAAAACGCTTTGAATCTAAAATTCCTATTTCAATGCATGAATTTTTATATCCCTTAGCACAAGCAATGGATTCTGTGGAAATTAGATCTGATGTAGAATTGGGTGGAACTGATCAAAAATTTAATTTATTAGTTGGTAGAGATCTACAACGCGAGTATGATCAAGAACCTCAATCTATCATTACGCTACCCCTGTTAGAGGGTACCGATGGAGTAGAGAAGATGTCAAAGTCGTATGATAATTATATTGCGTTGGATGATTCTCCTGAGGATATGTATGGTAAATTAATGTCTATTAAGGATTCCATGATCTGTAAGTATTACAAATTGGCTGTATTTGCCGACAAAGAAAAAGTTTTATCTGTAGAAAATCAACTTAAAGATATATCTATAAACCCAAGAGATATAAAAAGAGATTTAGCTAAAGATTTAGTTGCGCGTTACTACGACAAAGATATGGCACTCAAAGCTGAACAAGCATTTGATCAGATATTTGTCAAGAAGTCTATTCCAGATGATATTTCTGTATTTATACTGGAAGAAGACTCTACTATCCTTCAAGTCTTGATGTCAGAGAGCTTGATTAAAAGTAAGGCAGAAGGTAAGCGTCTAATAGGTCAAAATGCTATAAAGATAGACGGAGAGGTTTGCTCTGATCCAGGTCATATTTTTAGTAAAGGATCTGGAGACTTGATAGTAAAGGTTGGTAAGAGAAGATTTCTGAAAATTTCAGGATAATATCTCTCGGAAAAATGATTTAACTTATTTTTTTGTTACTCAAATTCAATTATTCTTATAAATTCCATGGTAATTATTAATATGATTTGGAAAACTTATGTCTGAAAAAATTATCAAAATAACAGATCAAAACTTTGAAGAGCTTGTAATTAAAGCAGAAAAGCTTGTAATTGTAGACTTTTGGGCTGAATGGTGCGGTCCATGTAAAGCTATAGCACCCATTTTAGATAAAATTTCTGATGAATTTAGCGATAACGTCCTTATAGGTAAGGTAAATGTCGATGAAGTCAAAGAAGTGCCGGTAAAATACGGTATTCGCAGCATTCCAACATTATTGTTTTTTAGCAATGGAGAAATTGTAAGACAAGAGGTTGGACTTCAGTCTGAGAAGGCATTAGTTGATAATATTAACCAAATCATAAAGAAAAGTTAATATTAAACAATTAATTTAAGTGACAGATAAAACTATTCATAAAACTATCATTATCGGTTCTGGTCCAGCTGGATTAACAGCTGCGATTTATGCTGCTCGTGCTAATTTGAATCCAATTGTATTTGAAGGGAATCAACCCGGAGGTCAATTGACAATTACTACAGATGTAGAAAATTATCCAGGATTTCCTGACGGTGTTTTAGGTCCAGACATGATGGATCTATTTCGAAAGCAAGCTCAGAGATTTGGAGCCGAGTGTTTTTATAAATATGTCTCAAAAGTTGATTTTTCCAGCTCCCCATTCAAAGTTTATGTTCAAGATGAAGAGTATCTTGCTGAGTCAGTAATTATTTCTACTGGCGCATCTGCAAGAATGCTAGGTCTTGAAGCAGAAAAAGAGTTAATGGGGTATGGAGTCAGTACTTGTGCGACATGTGATGGTTATTTTTTCAAAGATAAAGAAATTGTAGTGGTTGGTGGCGGTGACTCAGCGATGGAAGAAGCAAGTTTTTTAACAAAATTTGCTAGTAAGGTAACACTTATCCATCGACGAGATGAATTTCGTGCATCTAAAATTATGATTGATAGGGTATTAGATAATCCAAAAATTGAGATCATTAAAAATGCAGTAGTAGCTGACATTTTTGGTTCTCAAAAAGATGGAGTTTCTGGTATTTTATTAAAAGATACTATTGACGGAAATGAAAGAAATTTTGATTGCGAAGGTGTATTCTATGGTATTGGCCATAAGCCAAATACTGATCAATTTAAAGGTATAATTGATTTAGACGACCAAGGATATATCACTACCAATCCCGGATCAACCTTAACTAATGTAGCAGGAATTTTTGCTTGTGGTGATGTGCAAGATAGTCATTATAGGCAAGCAATTACAGCAGCTGGTTCTGGTTGTATGGCAGCAATAGATGCGGAGAAATATTTAGAAGATTTATAGAATAGCTTCTCTGTCTTTTTAAGGAGAAAAAAAGATGGAATTAAAACAGATTTATGATATTAGCGGTCTAAAGCTCAAATTTGGATCAAAAAAGGCTTTAGAGATAAACACCTTAAAGTTTCACAATGGATTAATTTATGGTGTATGCGGTAATTTTGGATCAGGAAAATCATCTCTAATGAAAGTCCTTTCAGGACTACAAAAAGAATCAAAAGGAGATGTTCTTTATCAAGGAAGTCCTTTCAAAACTAGCTTCTTTGGAAATATCAAAAAGCATAAAGAAATTCAATACATTCACGTAGACATGTTCAATGACTTTTCCAGCTATTTAAAGAGAAATTCTACAGTTGAGCAATTTTTAAAAGGAATGTTTTCTGCTAAGATAAACCAAATTCGTACACGGCATTTTAAGCATTTTAGCCTAGAGCATCTTTGGAAAACACCTATAAATAAGTTATCCGACGGTGAAAAACATTGGTTAAAAATTGTTGTAGGGGTAGAAAAAGATCCTAGAGTGTTAATCGTAGATGACTATGGTCTTCATCTAGATCCTAAGAATGAGATGATTTTGCGCAAAAAAATAATGAAGATGAACAATATTTTAGGAACTACTATTATTTTATCTTCAACGAGTGATTATTTTGTGAAACAATTTGCAAATGTGGTCATATATTTAGATAACGGACATGTATCGAAAGTCAGAAAAGGATATAAGCGTAATAGCTTCAACAAGCATAAAAGCAAAAAATAATAACATTCTCAACCTGTTATTCTTCATGTTATTGATTGGGCCATTATTAGGCCAAGTTGATAATAGGTTTAATGTTTTTAGTTGGGAGCAATATAGTCAGGTAGGTGGAGTTAATTCCATATCAGAAGATTATTCATATTTTTACTTTGGCACAGAGAATGCAGGAATTTTAAGACTAAATAAATTCTCCCAACAATTTGTAAAGCCAATTACTCAAGCCCAAGGAATAAAGTCTCAATCAATCGAACATATTTATTTTGACGAATATACAGGGCTTTTATGGTCTGTAGGGGATAGCTTTATTGAGTATAGTTTTTCTAGAGAGGGTAATTGGAATAAAATAGATTATAACTTGCTTTCACTGAAATCCGGTAACCAGATTATTGACATTGGAGCTAGTAAAAATTATATATGGCTACGATCAAATAGTAAATTTTTCAAATTAGACCATATTAATGGTGTTTTGGTTGGAGTGTATACTATGCCAGATGAGCAATCTATTTCATGGGGAGATATCTCTTCTCAGGAATTAAAGTGGAATATTTTTGATTTCAATGATTATTTTGTTGAGGATGCGTGGCTATTAACATCGAATGGAGCTTCAGATAACAGAGGAAATTTTTCAAAATATTTGTCTTATTATAAGTCAGATAATGGCATTAATTGGATGTCACTTTCTAACGGATATATTTTAAAAATAGATGAATTTAATAAATTGATAACACCCATATTCTATGGCCTTGCATGTGCAGTTCCAACATCCATGATTGATAATGAAATGTTATGGATCTCAGGTATTGGAAATAAATCATTCAATGGTATTACTAAATTTGACATAAATAATAATAATTTTGAAAATATACTATCTGACCATCATTTAAATTTTAGTAAAGATAATATTTATTCAAGTCTTATGGTTGGTGATGAGATCTGGTTTGGATTAGATAGTCAGGTTTTAGTTTACAATGTAAGAAAAAACTCATTTAGATCTATCGGTTTTGACAAAGGTGTTCCCCGTGGTAAGATTCTTCACTTAGGGCATAAAAATGGATCAATATTTGCTGGATCTATTAATGGGGTTGTTGAAATAAATATAAGCTCCAAAGCAAGATTAGACAGCAAGATAGAGAAGTTTATTTTCTCTAGAAATTTGGCTTTGCAAGATGTAGAGAATTTTGAAGATAAAGTTTTTTTTGTTTTAAGTAATTCCATTTTCAGTTACGATTATGAAAAAGATAATATTTCTGCTTTGAATTGGAAAGATATCACCTTTGACAGTTCTATGAAAAGAAATCAAATTGATATAGCCTCTAGATCAGTATCTAGGATTTTTTCTAGAAATGATAATTTGTATATAGTTACAGATTTAGGCGTTGTAGATTACATGAATCGTGCTTTAGTTATACCTTCAAGTCTTTATTTTAATTACAAAATAACAGATATTGCTGTAGTAGATAATTCTTTATTATTTCTCTCTACAGTAAGAGGTTTGGCTATTATTGATATAGAGACAAAAGAGCTTATTAATTATTATGATTTTCCATTTTTAAGAAATATTTATCAAATAAAACATATTGATGAATATTTAGTGTTACTAACGAGCAAAGGTTTAATTAAATTTAATTTCAACTTATGAAAAATTTTATATCCATTTATGTAATATTGTTGAGCATAATATCTGCTCAAGGGTTAGATCGAAATATAGATCAGTTTAAAACTAATTCGTTCGTTCGTCCAGTTACAAGCGACTCTGTAGAGGTTTTATCTTTTATGGAAGTATCAAATAGCGCCTTACAATTTCTGAAGAAAGACAATCTTTTTGAGGCTAAATATGAAGTAAATATTGCTATACTAGATCAAGATAAGGAGAAGAGATTTTCTCAGCTATTTTCAGATACGATTGTTGTTCAAAAATTTGGTGATACTACATCGAAGGTAAAGAAAAAGATAATAACAACAACAGCTGTTTTGCCATTTGCTAGTTATACGGTAACATCAACTTTAAAAGATCTAGATATAAAGCTCTCAGGAAAGAGGGATGAAGAAATCGATTTGAAAGATTTGTCAAAAAACACATATTTTAAAATATATGATCCAATATTTGTAAGAAAAGCAGAAGGTCTGTGGGGGTTTGGTACAAATAAATTTCCTATTCCGGCTAGCAGAGTGATCCCCGATAGTAATAATATTTCTTTCTATCAATATGTTGTTTTAAATCCAGGTTCATATAATATCACAATAAGTGTTGTTGGGGATAAAAAAATACAATGGGAAGATTCTATCGACGGTATTTCAGAAGGTGCTGTAGTAAGTTATCTAGCGAATATACCTATCAAAGATATTGATAAAAGAGATTTAAAAATTAAGGTAGTAGTGAGTCAAAGTGGCAACGTTTCATCGAAATCATTTCCATTCAAAATAAAGAATACTACATTTTTTGACGAAATTGACAATATCGATGTTGCGTTAGCTCAAATGAGTTATATTTTAACATCAGAAGAAAAGAAAGAGTTGAAAAATCTCAAACAATCAGAAAAAGAAATTTTCTTTAAAAAAGTTTGGGCAAAAAGAGATCCTGTCGTTCAAACAAAGGTTAATGAACTTATGCAAGAGTACTATACTAGAGTTGCTTTTGCGGAAGAAAATTTTTCAAGAGGGACTTCCGGTGGATGGAAGTCAGATATGGGAATGGTTTATATTTTATTTGGAAAGCCCGATGACATGGCACGTTCAATGAATATGCAGGGTAGTTATAGTTATGAAACATGGTACTATTTCCAAATTGGAGAAGAATTTACTTTTATTGATGAATATGGATTCGGAGATTATAGGCTGAAAACGCCATTGCTATATTAAATATTATGAAGAACGAAGAAAAATTAATTAAAATTTTAGAAAGATTTAGAGATAAGTTATCTTCTAAGGAGATTGCTTTGATAGATAGGTTAGTTGAAGTGCCAAAAACTATAAAAGACTCATGGGATAGTAGCGATACATCTTACAAGCTTTTTACAGATGGAGCATCACAGCTCGATAAGAACAATGCTGGTATTGGAGGTTTGTTAAAAAGTGGCCAAGATATAGTGTTTTCTTTTGCTGAAAATATAGGCGATTGTACTAATAATGAAGCGGAATATTTAGCGCTAATCAGAGGGATTGAACTCTGTATTGAAAACAAAATACTAGATGTAAATTTTTTTTGTGATAGTGAGTTGATTGTAAGGCAGGTCAATGGTGATTATAAAGTAAAAAATGAAAGAATGATTAAGCTTCATGCTAGAACCTTGGATTTGTGTTCAATGCTAAACAACTGGTCAGTTTCACATGTTCTTAGAGATAAAAATACAGAAGCAGATCTTTTGAGTAAAGAAGGCCTTACTAAATAAAAAAAACTAAGGAATGAGAATAATATTTTATAAGTTATAGACTATGAATTTCTTCAATAAAATTAAAGACACCTTTAGCGATAGTTTCAACTGGGTTAGCGGCGATATTGCTATTGACCTTGGAACAGCTAATACTTTGATATGGTTAGCTGGTAAGGGAATTATTGTCAATGAGCCATCTATCATTGCTAGATCTACAAAAACAGGAGCAGTTATTGCTGTTGGTGAAGATGCTAAGCAGATGTTAGGTAAGACTCATGAAGGTATCGAAACTATTCGTCCATTGCGAGATGGAGTAATTGCTGACTATACGGCTGTAGATGAAATGTTACAGGGTTTTATCAGAAAAGTAAATTTAAATCGCCTGACTAGACCAAGAATGGTTATTTGCGTGCCATCCGGTGTTACTGAGGTAGAAAGAAGAGCTGTAAAAGATTCTGGAGAAAAGCAGGCAGCTAGAGAGGTATTTTTAGTAGACGAACCTGTTGCTGCAGCAATCGGAATAGGTTTAGATATTAGTAAGCCTGTAGGTAATATTATTGTTGATATCGGTGGAGGAACTACTGAAGTAGCTGTGATATCGTTAAACGGCGTCGTCACTAAAAAAGCTATTAGAGTTGCTGGAGATGAAATGGATGACGCAATACAGCATTGGTTTAGAAATGAACATAAGTTAGAGATCGGAGCACAGACAGCAGAGCAGATAAAAATTACAGTCGGTTCCGCTATGAGGGCAAGATCTAAGAATATTTTAGTCAAAGGAAGAGATTTAGTATCGGGGATACCTAAAACAATAGATATTAGATCGGATGAAATTAGACAAGCATTGAAAGATCCGGTAAAAAGAATTTTAGATGTAATTAAGGATGCGTTAGAAGCAACACCAGCCGAACTATCTTCAGATATTATAGATAGAGGAATTATTCTTGCTGGAGGAGGTTCTCAATTGAGAGGTCTTGACCAAGTCTTGCGTGAAAAAACAGGCGTACCTGTCAATGTTGCCGATGAACCACATTTAGCAATTGTTAAAGGATGTGGGGCAGTAATAGAAGATTTAGAAAAATTTAAGCATGTCCTTCTTTAAGAATGACTAAGACTGAATTAATCCTCAAAAAAAATTTAGATATCTATATTTTATTCGTTTGTGTCTTTTTTTCATTCATTCTCATTTTTAATAATAATAATCAAAAAATTCAAAAATTTAGATCTAGTGCATTAGATACGTTTTCTTTTGTGTATCAACCTTTTAATTGGTTAGATAATCAAATTTTTTTAATTAAAAAACTTGAAGTCTTATCTTATGAAAATTTAAAACTTAATCTAGAGAATCAGATTTTATCTTCAAATAAAGTTGAGAATGAGAGATTGAGGGATTTATTAAAATTTAAAAAACGCAATGAATTGAACTTAATTGGAGCAGACATTTTGTCTAAAGGCGTTAACGCTAACATGTCATCTGTTCTAGTAGATCGAGGCCTTGTAGATGGGATAGAGAGAAATAATGCAGTATTATCATCTCGAGGAGTGGTAGGAAAGATTGTTTTTGTATCAAATAATCATTCGGGTGTACAGTTAGTAAGTGATGTAGACTTTAGAGTAAGTGTAAAAATAATGCCATCTGAAGCTGAAGGTATCATGCGTTGGATAAAAAACGATATATGTGAAATTGCAGAAGTTCAATCAACATCAGATATTGAAATTGGTGATATTGTTTTAACTTCAAATCTTAGTATACACTTCCCAGAAAGTTTGCCAGTAGGTGAAGTGGTCAGTATTCATAAGAAATCGAATAGTTCAAATAAGGTTGTGCGTATGAAGCTTTTTTCTGATCTAGCTACTTTGAATCAATTATTTATCGTTAGAAAGGGTGAGTAAAATCATGAGAGTATATCTTATATATTTCTTGATTTCAATTGTACTTCAACTAGCTTTTGCAGAACTATTAACTGTAAATGGATTTCAACCTAATATTATATTATTATTTATCATTTTATCTTCCATATCCATGGATAATGCTTCTCGATCAACAATGGCAGGTTTTTTTGTCGGATTATTTTCTGACCTAGTTCTATTCAATGGTTTTTATTTAGGTTTATCTAGTCTTGTTTTTTCAGTATGTGGTTATCTTTCTTCTCAAGTAAGCTTTAATTTTGCACACAGGAATTTTGATCTATATTGGCTAATCCTAGTGTTTGTAGGGAGTGGACTTTATTCATTATTCAGGTATGATTTTTTCTTTTTTAATGATATGATATTTTTCTTAAAAAATTGGTTTTCTGTATCAATTTATACTTCATTTGTTGGGTTTCTTATCACTAGAGCTTTTAGAGTAAAACAATTAGTTTTAGAAGATGCTTAAAATAGATAATAAGGCAGATATTTTTCACTATAGGACATTGTTGTTTATACTATGCTTTTCTCTTTCCTCTCTTATTGGTAGATACTTCTATTTACAGGTTATCGACCATGAAAGACATTTTTCTAAATCTGAAGTTAATAGCGTTAAAGCATTGACAACGTATGCTCCAAGAGGATTGATTATGGATCGTCACGGAGAGATATTAGTCGATAATTATCCAACTTATATTTTGACAGCAACTCCATATGAATTAAAAGATAGAGACGAAGTATTTATAAAATTGTCATCTATTGTGAATGTTAGCGCAGAAGAATTAGATAGAAAGTATAAGAAATTTTATAGAGGACGTTTTCTTCCAACTACTATTGCTAAAAACTTAACATTTCAGGAAATTTCTCAAATAGAAGAAATGAGATTAGAGTTTCCAGGTATTCAGTACAGTCGATCTGATGAAAGAATATATTCTCCTATTTTAAATGACGCTCATTTCTTAGGATATTTAAGAGAGGTGGATAGGGATACTATTCCTAAGCTTGATAAAAAATTACTTTATAGAGCGGGAGAGTTGATTGGTTGGCAAGGAGTTGAAAAGGAATATGAAAGAGAATTGCGATTTTCAAAAGGAATTGATTATATAGAAGTTGATACTTATGGTCGTGAAATTTTGAGATTAAATGACAGTAATATACCTGCCTTTCCAGGAGAAAATCTTTCATTGACAATTGATGCTAGCTTACAAAGATACTGTAGAAATATTTTAGAAGGAAAGAAGGGATCTGTATTAGTTTCTAATGTTGATACAGGTGAAATATTAAGTATGGTTAGTGCTCCATCATACGATTTGAGTATTTATAGAGGAAAGACATTAGATTCTGAATGGAATAATTTATTAAAAAATAAAGATAATCCACTATTAAACAGATCTATTGCAGGTCTTTATCCTGCGGGATCAAAACTAAAACTGATAACTGTCATCAATTTGATTGAAAAGAACTTGGTGGATCCATCAGATAGCTTAATGTGTACAGGTGTTTATATTCCACCTGGAAGCACAAATGAATTTCGTTGTTGGAATGAAAATGGACATGGTCTTGTTGATTTAAATAAAGCCATCGCACAATCTTGTAATATATATTTTTATGAGACAGTTCAGCTTATAAGTTTGGAAGATTGGACGGGTACTGCAAAAAAATTTGGATTTAATGGATCAACAAAAATTGATTTACCAAATGAAAAAAATGGATTAATTCCAGATAAGGATTTTTATATTAGAAACTATGGAAGATGGGGTTGGTCAGAGAGAGGTGTTTTACTAAATCTGACATTAGGTCAAGGCGACATTCTAATTACTCCTGTTCAGGCATTAAGATTTATTAATCATATTGCATCCAGAGGGGAGACACCCCAATTAAGATTAAGTCTATCTAAGGAAACATCCTATTATGATAAGATTTTATATACAGAAAAAGTATGGAATCATATTTGGGATGGAATGTTTGATGCTGTTAATGCAGATCAAGGAAGTGGTTGGAGAGCTCGATTAAAAGGTTCAGATATTAAGCTTTTCGGTAAAACAAGTACTGCTGAGAATCCTCATGGAGAGCCTCATGCATGGTTTATTGGATTCTTTGAGGTTGAAGGCACAACATATTCAATTGTTGTTATGATTGAAAATGGAGGAGGAGGAGGAGCTGTAGCCTCACCGATTGCAGGAGATATAGTTTCATATTATATCAATTCTTTTAAATCTTTAGCGAAGAAATGAAAATGGTATTTATAAATAAATTTATATTAAGCGGTACAAAAGATTCTCTGTTCAGGCTATTTTTTATAATTATCGGATTAACCGCTTTCAGTCTAATTACCTTATATAGTATTTCTGATAATCCATTAAGTTTTAATAGCTCTTTCTATAGACAATCTATTTTCCTTATTTTTTCATCTATAGTTTTTATTATTGTCCAAAACATAAAAATGAAGACAATTCATGATAATTCAACTTTCATATTCATAGGAACTGTTATTTTATGTATTGTTCCATTTTTTTTACCTGCAGTAGAGTATACTTATAGATGGATTGACCTTGGTTTCTTTTATATTCAGCCATCAGAATATCTCAAATGCGCTACGGTGATTGTGATTGCTAAGTACTTATCCAATCATCAATTAGAAGTAAAAGATAATTCTATCATCCTAATTCCTTCAGCGTTGACCTTACTATCTGCTTTCATAGTATTAAATCAGCCAGATTTAGGTACAGCAGTTATTATTTGTGCGCCACTGCTCCCGATGTTGCTTTGGGCGGGAGTAAGTAACTTTATGATTTTTTTAATGATAGCACCAGTCATCACAGTTTTAGCAGCATCAAATATTATTTCTTTTACTATATGGGCTATTATAATGTTTATCTTTTTTCTTATATTTCAGGCAAGTATTCTTACAAAATCTATGTTATATTTTGCCAATATTTTTACAGGACTCCTAACTCCATTTTTATGGAATAATCTAGCTGAATATCAAAAGCAAAGAATTTTAACATTTTTAAATCCAGACCTCGACCCTATGGGATCTGCTTATCATATTATTCAAAGCATTACTGCGATTGGATCTGGAGGATTGTTTGGAAAGGGATGGGGGTTAGGTTCTCAGACACAATTAAAATTTTTACCAGTACAGGAGTCTGACTTTATTTTATCTGTTATAGCTGAGGAGTTAGGATTTTTTGGAATTTTTTGTGTGATGATTCTCTGTTTTTTGTTAATTAAAACACTTCTAGATATCGCATTTCGATCTCCTGACTACTTTGCCAGCTTAGTTATAGTAGGATTAGGATCAATACTATTATCTCATATATTCATAAATTCTGCTATGACAATAGGTTTGATACCAGTGAAAGGTCTTCCAATACCGTTTATTTCTGCTGGAGGATCATTTTTATTGTCCTGTTTTATTATGATTGGATTGGTAGTTAGTTTTTCAAAAAATTAATTATTATTCAGAGTTGAAGTTTTCAGTGTCTATCGTTAATTTCTTTCTACTCATTTACCATGATAAAAAAACTCTTCTATATAACTAGTGAAATGGATCCGTTTGCATCGGTCTCACCTTTATCTGATCTTTCCGTCAAGGTTCCTTTAGGTTTACAGGAAAAAGGGAACGATGTTAGATGTCTAATGCCGAAATATGGATTTATTAGTGAGAGAAAATATATCCTTAGAGAAGTTATTCGTTTAAGGGAGATCTTATTTAATTTTGATGGTGTTGATTATAAATGTTCAGCTAAAAGCGCTTTTTTACCAAAATCAAGATTGCAAGTTTACTTTCTAGAAAATGAAGATGTTTTTGGAGATTTAAATAATCTTTTATATAAAGCAAAAAATGGCAGATTTTTAAATGATAACGATAAAAGATTTGCTACCTATTGTTTAGCAGCAATTAAAATGCTTCCTAATCTATTCTGGTATCCTAACGTTATTATCTGTAGTGGATGGACATCGGCATTAATACCTATGCTAGTTAAAATTCTAGCAAAGGATGACAAAGATTTAGCCAAAATAAAGACTGTATATATCGCAAGCTCTTTGAATGAAGATATTATTTTTAACCCTGAAAATCTTGGATTTAATGAAGGAACTTTTTCACCGTTGAAGTCATTAAACTTAAATCAAATCGGATGTTTGTATGCAGATAAAACTATCATTGTTAATGGAGCTGAAAAAGTATCTCCTAAATTGAAAAAATTGAAAGTTTTTAAAGATGCTAAGAATTGCTCTGTTGTAGATCTTGATTATGGAGATAATACTGACTATGCTCCTTTGTTGGATGCTATCGAATTGGGAATAAAAAAAATATAAATAATGAACAATTATTTTTCTCTAAAATGGATATCAATTGCAAGCATTGTATGCTTGTTTCTTAGTGCATGCTCAGAAGAAACTATCGTTTATAGCGAGATAGAAAATCCAAACTATACTATAAATACACTCACGCTTCCATTAGATCAAAATAAAATATTTCAAATCAGTCCAACACTAGGATCAAATACAAAATTTTTCTTTGGAGATGTTAAAGGTTCTGAAAATTTATTTTCCCTATTTAGTCTTACACTATTTTCAGGTTCACTGCCACCAACTGCTTTATTTGACTTATTAGCAGATTCAATACAGGTTGACAGTGCGTTGGTTTATATGCAGACTCAGGATACTATAAATTCAACATCAAATCTATACTTATATTCAGTTTTAGCAACTGAAGATAGTATTTTTTCTGAAGATTCTACTAGTTATTATTCACTAGATAATTATATGGATTTTGAAAATAATGCTACATTATTACATCAGATTCCATTAGCTAATATTGAGCCTGACAGCGTAGGATATGATACGTTAAATTTTTTATTTAAAGATGACAATCTTGAATTATTAAAAGAGTTCTATTTTGATGCATTTACATATCCAGCAAGAACTTTTATGCTTAAGGTCGACGATGGTTTAGACGAGTTGTTTACAATTGAAAGTGACGAAAGTAATAATCAACCAAGAATGAGAGTGTGGTATAAAGCGACAGTAAACGATACCACCACTATAGATACTTCAATTCTCTTCTTTGGAGATAAAGGTCTTAGTATTTTTTCTCCACCAATCATAGAAGAAGGAGATTCTAACTATATTACGCTTAATTCTGGATCAGGAGTTCGATCAATCTTACGATACGATTTAGATATTATTAATGAGTTAGAGAGAAATTCTATAGTAAAAAATGCAAATCTCGTACTAAATATAGAATCGTCAAATCTTGAAGATGACGATGAGTTTTATGTTGTTGTTGCGGCGCTTTCAGATTCTGTAAAAAATTGGGATTTCACTACATTCCTATCTGACGATGAATCTCTAAGTGATTCAGCTTACGTTTCAGATCAAAATTTTATTATATCAAGAAAAATAGAAGATGGAAAGATAGAAATTCCTATTCAATCTTTTCTTCAAGGGTATAAAAATGAGTTAATTGAGAATCATGGTTTAATACTGTACAGTCCTCCGGCAAATAGTCCTTTTGATAAAGTCAGATTAACTACAGAGTCCGTAGAGGTTTTATATGTTAAGCCGTAGTTTCGCCCTATTACTATTTATGACTATGTTATTTAGTCAATCAACGATGAACGGATATGGCTATGGAATGTTTGCTCAAAATAATGATGCATCTACATTAGGTTCTGGATCCATAGGACTGCTACCTAGCTTTAAGACGGATGTGTCTCTAGGAAATCCTTCAACATGGCACAACTTATCATTTACATACTTAAGTACTTCTTTCGAAAGTCAGATCAATGAATTTGGTTCAAGCTCTGTTACAAATTCAGGATTAGCATCAGCAAAATTAATTATTCCATCTAAGAAGAAAATTTCATTTGGATTGGCATTTAAGCCATTATTTTCAAGAGAAATAACTGTTGTAGATAGTACCTTTAGTGAGTTTATATTTGTTGAGTCTGATACGTTGCAGTATTCTCGATCTAACAGAGCAGGCGGAGGTTCTTCTATGGCTCAGTTTGCTGTAGGCTATAAGCTTACAGAAACAGATAATGTTGGATTAGGTGTAGATGTTGTATTCGGATCATCTAGATCTTCTCAGAACTTAATTATTGATTCAGATAATCATTTATTACAATCTAGAGATTATTTTTCAGGCTCATTGATAGAGCTTTACTATACTACAAAACGTTTTTCATTTAAGGGTAAACCGTTGTCTCTATCCTTCAATTATAATTTCTCATTAAATGATATTGATGTAGAAAATGAGTCCTACCAGGCATTTCTAGACTTAAACTCAAATAATTATCACGATTCACAAGATTATCCAAATGTTGCTGCTGCATTAATGCCAACTAAGGCTGTATTTAAAGATGAAATAGCAATAAGCGATTTTAAAGCAGGCATTGATTATGAGTTTGCTGAAAGATATCACGCTCAAATAGAACTGCAATCATGGAATAATGATGGAAATAATGCTTTATCTAACTCGCTTTATCCTGGATATATTAAAGGAAAAAGCAAAGTTAATATTGGATTTTTAAAATTTGCAAAACCTTACTCAAAAGATAAATTTCATTTTAGAGCAGGATTATCTTTTAGCGATTATGATGTCAAGAATCTTGACAATGTTAAAGAAGTTGGTTTAGGTTTGGGAGTAGGTATTGAATTTGGTTTAATGAGAAACCAAATTGATATTAGTTATAATTTAGTAGATAGAAATAATATACATAACATAGGAAGTGAAACTGTACAATCGTTCAATGTTGGAGTAAGTATTGGAGATTTATGGTTTGTTAAAAGAAGAAAAATATAATAATTAGGTGACAAGATGAGAAATTATTTATGGACTATAATTGGTTTAATTATTCTATTCTCCGCATCCCTCGATGCTCAATGTAAAAGAGGAGAAAAGTTAAGAATTACAAATGATGTCGAAATCAAAGTAGTAGATTGTAGAGAAGCTACCAGATTAATCTATAACGATGGTTGGTATCCATATTCTATCGAAGACGAGAGAGAAGATAGATGTCCTCAATTAGCAAGTAGTTCTGCTGAATATTACAGAAGTAGTAATTGGGAGTTAAG
Source organism: Fidelibacterota bacterium (assembly GCA_018672235.1). GTDB lineage: Bacteria > Fidelibacterota > Marinisomatia > Marinisomatales > Marinisomataceae > Marinisoma. The sequence goes on from JABHGE010000023.1 coordinate 21,776, forward strand.
TGCAAATGCTTATTCTGAAATGATGAACTTAAGATGCGATCAATGGGACTCAGATTGGGTCAATCCAAATGAAGTTTATAAGTATTGGGCGGTTGCATTAGAGTATTTAGGAAAATTTGATGAATCTGAAAAAGTTCTAATACAGGGCTTAGAAGAATTACCAGACGACACAGATTTGATGATAAGATTAGCATTTTCTTTCAAAAAACAAGGCAAAATGGATGAAATGATAATTGAATATGAGAGAATATTAGATGCCGGCTTAGAAGATTCAGATACATTGCGAGATTTAGCTTCTGCATATGGAGAGCAAGGAAGAATAGATGAGCAGGTATCAATTCTAAAGAAAATTTTATCTTTTGATCCAAATAATTCTTCTATCCAGTCTGAATTAGCCAGAGTATATGAGGACTCCGGAGAAGACCCACTTGAAATTTTTAAAGCAAGATTTGAAGACAATCCAGAAAATGCTGCTTACGCTATAGAATATGCAGACAAGTTAATGAGCAATGGAGATGTCGAGAGTGCAATAGAAGCATTAGAGAATACTTTAAGCTATAATGACAGTAATAATATGGTCTACCTTACTTTGGGTAATGCTTATAACGAAAACTCAGATTTTAAGGAAGCTGTTAAAGTTTTAGAAGATTTATTTGAGTTAGATCGTAATAACTATAGAGTTGCAATGTTGATTTCCGATAATAATATGGAATTAGATGAATTCGATGAGGCTTATGAATGGGCATCAAAAGCATTAAAAGTATCTAAAAATAACGCTGAAAGCCTTGCTCATATGGGTAATTTATATTACAAGGCTATGAATGCATGTAGAGGTGATACTTTTTCACGCAATGATAAGGCTATAGCTTCACTAGCATATAATTATTTTGAACAAGCACAGAAGAAGGGTAATTCTAAGTACTTTAAACAAAAAAAATGGCTTGAAGAAAATGATGTTCTATTTGGGCGCGCAGACTGGTTTATGCTTGATAAAGATATTCAAACTGCGGGAAAGGTATCTCCAGCAGGCAGATGCTATGATTGGGTGAGCGAATCTCTTACAAAGAAAAGCGATTGGTAATCTTATGTCTCATTTAAAGAATGAAGACAATCAAATTTTTACAATAATTAATTCTGAATTCAATCGTCAAACTGATTTTCTTGAATTAATTGCTTCAGAAAATTTTACAAGTAAAGCAGTTCTAGAGGCTGCAGGCTCTGTTTTAACCAATAAATATGCAGAAGGATATCCTGGAAAAAGATACTATGGTGGATGTATTCATGTTGATGAAGCAGAAAATTTAGCAATTGATCGAGCTAAAACGTTGTTTAAAGCTGAATATGCCAATGTACAGCCACATTCAGGCTCTTCGGCTAATATGGGTGTATTTTTAGCAATGCTTAACCCAGGAGACTGTATTATGGGCCTTGACTTAAGTCATGGCGGACATTTAACCCATGGGTCTAAAGTTAGTTTTTCTGGAAAATTATATAATGCAATAACATTTCATGTTAAAAAAGAAGATGGTTTAATTGATTTTGATGACTTACTTATAAAAGCAAGAGAGCATAAACCTAAAATAATAATTTGTGGAGCTAGCGCTTATCCAAGAACAGTAGAATTTCAAAAATTTAGAGAAATTGCAGATGAAGTTGGAGCTTTCTTACATGGAGATATTTGTCATAATTCAGGATTAATTGCCGCTGAAATGCATCCTTCGCCATTCCCATATTGCCATGTTGTATCTACTAGTACTCATAAAACTTTAAGAGGACCAAGAGGTGGTATTATATTAATGGGTAAAGACTTTGAAAACCCATATGGTATTGTAGCGCCAAAATCAGGAAGAACAAAAATGATGTCTGAATTGTTGGATAGTGCAGTAATGCCCGGAATACAGGGAGGTCCATTAATGCATATTATTGCTGGAAAAGCAGTAGCCTTTAAAGAGGCTTTATCTCCTAAGTTTAAGGAATATATACAACAAGTACTCAGTAATGCTCAGTGTTTTTCAGAAGAATTTACAAGAAGGGGATATGATTTAATATCAGGCGGTACAGATACACATTTAGTGCTATTAGATTTACAAAACAAATCTGTTTCAGGAAAACAAGCAGAAAATGCTTTAGATGAAGCCGGTATTACAGTTAATAAAAATATGATTCCTTTTGATCCTAAAAGCCCATTTGTTACTAGCGGTATTAGAGTAGGGTCACCAGCAATAACTACTAGAGGTATGGGTAAAGATGAAGTGAAGATAGTAGTAGATTTGATGGATAGAGTTATTACAAATAGCGAAGATAAAAATGTTATTAGTTCTGTTAAGTCAGAAGTAAAAAAATTATGTAAATCATTTCCAATCTATGATTAACCTCAAAATAAGAAATATATATATAGCTATTTTTATAGGCTTATTTTTTAATTCCTGTTCATCTAATAAAGATCTAATGTTCGGAGCTAGTATAGCGGAATATGCTATACCAATTTCGTTTAAATCTCATCAAAAGAAGATTAAGAATGACTCATTCAATCCAGCTGTCTACTTAAGTGCCTCTAAGAGCTTAACTCAGTATTCCTATGGTATTCTTATGGAGAAGGCCGATAGGTTGATGTATGCAGATTATTATGCAGCAAGAGTGTATTATAGTAAATCATTAGACTTCTTTGTTACTGCAAGAGAATATACAATTAAAGCTTTGTCATTAAAGCATGCTGATTTTGAGTCAAAAATGATGAAAAAAAGGGATATAGATTTTAATATAGATGATGTTCCGTATTTATATTGGCTTAGCGGTTCGATGGCAGGATCGATACAGGCTAGTCAAGGAGATCCAGAATATTTAATTGATTTAAGTAATATCAGATGGTTGCTTGAAAACGCTATCATACTTGATCCAAGCTGGGAAAAAGGGTCATTATATGCTGCAATGATGAGCGTATATCTCAATGATTTAAGTGGAGATAAAGACTCTGAAAGAAAAGCTCTAGAATATTTTGAGTTAGCTGATCGCGCAGCAAATGGATATAATATCGGTATATATGTTACATTGGCTGAGAGTTTTGCTGTTTCGAAGCAAGATAAAGCATATTTTTTAGAGCTGATTAATAAAGCTTTGACAATCGATATTAGTAAAGATAAGGATATGAAGCAGGTAAATACGTTATCTAAATTAAGAGCAAAATGGCTGTTAACTAGGGTTGATGAACTTTTTTATATGTAAGTTTATGTAATGAACTTTCTAAAAAATATTATTGTAGTAGTTTTTTTATCTGGACTTCTAATTTCAAAGCCAATCATTATTAAGCTTGCAACAGTGGCACCTGAAGGAACAGAGTATTACAATCTGCTATTAGAGATGGGTCAAAGATGGCAAGAAGAGACTAATGGTGAGATACAACTACGTATTTATCCCAATGGCGTTGTGGGTGGAGAAATAGATACAATTCGTAAGATGCGTATTGGTCAAATTCAAGCATCTGCGATGTCTTCAATTGGATTAGCTCGCCTAACAGATAGTATTCAAGCTTTTACATTACCTATGGGCTTTAAAGATTATAATGAAGTAGATCGAGTTAAAGATGCCATGTTTGATGATATTCATAGTGAATTATCTGATAGCGGATTTGAATTGTTGTTTTTAGTGGATATTGGTTGGGTATATTGGTTTTCTTCAGATGAGATTACCGTACCACAAGACTTAAAAGATTCAAAAATTTTTACATCAGCAGGTGACTATATTACAGTAGAATTATTTAAAAAATTTGGGTTTAATGCTATACCTATGGCAGAAACTGATATTCTTACAGGATTACAAACTGGCATGATTAATTCAATGCAAACAGTACCTATTTTATCTGCTAGCTCTGGCTGGTCAGTATTGATGCCAAATATGCTAGACTTGAAGTGGGGTGCTTTTATTGGAGCTGTAATAATTGATAATAAAGTTTGGTCAAAAATAAAACCTGAACATCAAAAAGCAATGATGGTTGTAGCGGACGATATTGGAAGAAAGTATCAAAAGAGTGGCAGAGAAATGGAAATTAAAGCTATCGATGCAATGGAAGAATATGGTATGAAGGTTAAGACCCCCAATAATGAAGAGTTGGAAGTTTGGGAATCGTTTAAAAATGAAATTACTCCTGATGTAATTGATACATTCTTATCTGAGGAAATTTACAATAAAGTCACTTCAGCTATTGATGAACAGTAGTCTTCTTAGTAAAGCAGAAAATTTTCTTTGTTATGTATGTTTTGCTATTATCGTTTCTTTTCCAGTTTTCCAAATTTTATCTAGGTTTATAGGATTTTTTTCAATCCCTGCTTCTCAAGAAATTGTACAACACATGACTCTGTGGATTGCTTTTATTGGAGCAGTATTAGCTGCAAGATCTAATAGGCTTTTAGCTATTGTTAGAGAGCCAATATTCAATAAGTCTTCAGAATTTAGAATTAGTCATTTTTTAGTACATATGTGTTCGGCTGGAGTCGTCTTTGTTCTTGCTATTTCTTATTTAAAAATGATACAAATCGGGATAGAGTATCCAGAATTTATTGCTCCATTTATAACAGTATGGTTTGCTCAGAGTATTATTCCAGTTGGATTGCTATTAATCTGGTATCACATGATAATGACAAGTAGCAGTAGATTAAACTATCGCCTCTTATTGGTATTAGGGTCTTTTTTTATTGCTATAATTCTTTATTACTGGCAATTCCCATTTTCCAATGAAATGCTATTAATAATGAAGGTTTTAGGGGTTATTGGGCTGGTAGCTTTTGGATTACCTATTTTTATTGTTTTAGCTGCTCTGTCAATACTTTTCTTTTTATCGGAACCTACAGAGTGGGCTACAAATTTTGATTTAATGTCGACCATCAGTGACAGCGCATACCGTATTGTAGTTTCCCCCACCTTAGCCGCTATACCTATCTTCACATTGGCTGGATATATACTTGCTGAGAGTAATATTTCTAAGCGATTGCTCAATTTTTTTAAAGCATCACTAGGTTGGCTTCCGGGCTCAACAGTGCTCATTGTTGTTTTATTATGCGCTTTCTTTACAGCGCTTACAGGTGGATCTGGCGTAACAATCTTAGCATTAGGAGCCATTCTATATCCCATACTAATTGAAGATGGATATTCTGAAATCTTTTCTTTGGGTCTGATTACGACCGCTGGATCACTTGGATTGTTATTTCCACCAAGTTTGCCAGCAATTATTTATTCTGTTACAGCTGGTATCAATCCGATTGAATTATTTAAAAGTGGACTTATTCCGGGCTTATTTTTGTTATTTATTATTGTTTGTTATGGGATATATCACAAGCCAAAGAGACAAAAGAAGGTACAGTTCAATATAGAGGATTTAAGAAAATCTTTTCTTGATGCAAAATGGGAAGTAGTTATACCAATACTGATTATTTATGGTTTATTTAGCGGACTAGCAACATTAGTGGAGTGTGCTGCTTTGCTCGTTTGGTATGTTTTATTTGTTGAAGTTTATATTTATAGAGATATCCAATTTAAAGATATTCCTAAAATTATTATTGATTGTGCGACGTTAGTGGGAGGAGTATTAATTATTCTCGGATTTGCTATGGGATTTACAGGATATCTTGTAGATGCTCAAATTCCTCTAAAAATCTTACAGTTTGCAAAGACGTCTATTGATTCTCCTATAATGTTCTTGCTTGCTTTGAATATTTTATTGCTAATTGCTGGATGTATTATGGATATTTTTTCAGCTATTATTGTGATAGTTCCTTTGATTGCTCCTCTAGCCATATATTTTGGGATTGATCCAATACATTTGGGTATTATTTTTATAGCTAATCTAGAGTTGGGTTATATTACACCTCCGGTAGGTATGAATCTTTTCTTGTCTTCATATCGTTTTAAAAAAGATATGCCCACTATTTATGCGGCTACAATGCCTTACTTTTTCATAAGACTAATAGGAGTTTTAATTATAACATATATTCCTTTGTTCTTTTACTAATTTTTATTTATCTTTATCTCATTATGAAAAATAAAAATCTAATCATCGCAATTATTTTATTATCACAACTTGTTATGGCTCAAGGTCAAGCAGGTTCATTATTTTTATCCATAAATCCAGGTGCGAGAGCTAATGGTATGGGAGAGGCTCAAATTGGAGTGGCAGATGATGCTTATGCTACATATTATAATCCAGCCGGCCTGATGAATCTTTCCAATACTCAAGCTTCTTTTATGCACACTAGCTATCTGCCAAATCTAGTAGATGACATGGCATATGATTTTATTACATTTGCTACGCCATTTAAAGAAGATGCAGCAATTGGTGGTCATTTTACTTATTTAAATTTAGGAGACCAGGTTAGTACTGATGCAAATGGCGCTGAATTAGGTTCATTTTCTAGTTATATGTATGCGCTAAATGTATCATACGCTAAAAAAATTGACGAAGATTCATCTTGGGGTGTAAATGGAAAATATTTTTATCAAGAACTTGCGGTTATAAGCAGTCTTGATGCTTCTAGCAGTAGTGTTGCTGTTGATGTTGGTTATTTCAAACATAATGCAATGGATAATCCCAACTTAACAATGGGTGCTGTATTAACAAATCTAGGTCCAGGTGTTAGTTTTGGAGATGGAGAAGAAGATCCGCTGCCTACTAAGCTTGGTTTAGGCTTAGGTTATTTAGCTCTTGAAGGTAAAGCAAATATAGCGTTTGATTTAAACTATGAGATCAATGACCAATCAATGGTTACTAATCTTGGTTTTGAATACTATCTTGTAGAAGATTTTGCATTAAGAGCAGGTTTTATCAATGATCCATCCGGCGAATTAAGCTACACAACTTTAGGTCTAGGTGCTCGTATAGATGCTCTTGGATTTGATGTCAGTTATGTCATGGGTGGAGAGCTTGATCCACACTCAAATATGGTGAGATTCTCTTTAAGCGGCTCTTTCTAATTCTGCGTTGAGATATCAAAATAATACCTAATATGAAATTTATATTCCTTTCAATGCTTTTCTTTATGGTCGGTTGTGGCTGGTCAAATCCCTTTGATGATAATATTCCCTATAAAACTAGATTTGAAGATGGATTAGAATTTTTTGAAGAGGAAAAATATCCAAAAGCAGCTCAACAGTTTAATATTATTGTTGAAAGAGCTTCCCATACTGACTTGGGAGATGACGCATTATTCTTTTTAGCTGAATCTTATTTTTTAGATGAAGACTACCCCTTTGCATTAATCGAATATGAAAAACTAGTATCTCGAATGGGATTTAGTCCTTACATCGAAAAAACTCGATGGAGAATATGCGAAACTCTAATGGCCTTATCTCCAAACTATTATCACGATCAAGAGTCTAGTAAAAAAGCTATAACAGAGATACAGCAATTCTTAGACGATTATCCTTCTTCCGACTATTCTTTTGGTGCCGACAACCTGATTAAAGACCTTAGATTAAGGTTAGCTGAAAAGAGTATGGAAACAGGCGAGTTATACTTCAAGTTAAAGGCTTATGATTCAGCAATCGTTTCTTATAAAATTGTAATTAATGAATACTATGATACACAATATTATAGGAATGCAAATCTAGAGGTAATACGATGTTTAGTTCTTCTAGATAAAGAAGAAGAGGCTAAAGAATTTTTAGACGGTCTAGATGCAAGCGATGAGTCGCTAGCTAACGACAGCTTTAAAGAAGCAGCTTCCCAGATCTTAAATAACAATTCTTAAGGTAGATAGACTATGAAAACCTGTATATTTGGTGGAACTTTTGACCCTCCTCACATTGGGCATCTTCTAATTGCTCAAACTATTATTGAATCTGAAAACTTCGAAAGATTAATATTCGTCCCTGCTAATATATCTCCCGCAAAAAAAGGGAAGGTTATATCCTCAACAAAAAAAAGATTAGATATGTTAAATATGGCGCTTATTGGTAATGATAATTTTGAAATATCTGATTTTGAAATTAATAAGGGAGATATTAGTTATACTATCGATACAGTTACTGAATTTGCTGAAAACCGCAAGTTAGAAAAAAAAGATTTATACTTTCTTATGGGTAGTGATACTCTACGAGAGTTTCATAAATGGAAAGATCCTAAGAAAATAATGAGTTTATGCAATATTATCGTTGCAATTAGGCCGGGATTTACCCCTAGCGATATACCGCAATGGATATTAGATAGAGTACATTTTGCTAATATTCCTCAATTTGAAATTTCTTCGACCAATATAAGAGCACGTTGGAGAGATGGAAAAACAATTAGATATATGGTTCCAAAAGATGTTTGGAAGTATATCAATAAGAATGGATTGTACTAATGCTATCTAGCATATTTTTTCTTATAATAGGTTCCATAGGTCTATTTTATGGTTCAGAGTGGTTAGTTGACGGCGCAAAGGACATTGCAAAGAAGTTCAAAATTTCTGATCTTGTAATTGGGTTAACAATTGTTTCTATAGGAACATCTTTTCCTGAGTTAGTGGTTGGTATTATCTCTTCTTTAGAAGGGCATGCTGATTTTGTTATTGGGAATGTACTTGGGTCAAATATTGCTAATATTGGCTTAGCCTTAGGATTGCCTGCGTTGTTTTATAAGATGGATTTTGAATACAAGAATGTAATATCAGCTTTTATGTATAATCTATTGGCATGCGGAGCCCTTTATTATATCATACTAGATAATCAGATTAGTTCCAGCGACTCTCAAATATTTTTATTTTTATTTGTTATTTATATCATTGCTAGTTTTTTAAGACCTAATATCACATCTTGCGGTAATGAGCTTGCAAACGAAGAAGATGTTTGTTTAAGGAAGGCCTTTGGCAGATTAATTTCCGGATCCTTAATCTTATATGCTGGTTCTGAGTTATTTGTTTCAAATGGTGCAGCGCCTTTAGTGCGCGAGTTTGGATTTTCTGAAAAAGCAGTTGGCATGACTGTTGTTGCTATGGGAACGTCATTACCTGAGCTATTTGTCACCATGACAGCGCTTTCGAGGAAAGAGGTGGGTATATCGCTAGGAAATATCATTGGATCGAATATTTTCAATATATTATTTGTTTTAGGTATAATAGGTTTAATAGGGCCTTTAGAGGTTAGCGATGTTTCTTTTGAATTATTCTTTGGAGTTGGATTGCTATTTTTATTAGCTTTTTTAAGTTTTTTTTATAAGGGTCTTAACAAATTATCTGGCTTTTTATTAGTGCTAATATATATCTTATTTCTTTACCTTCAGTTCTATGGTTGAGTTTAAAAATATTACATACAACTACTCTTCAAAATCTGGAATTTATAATATTGATTTAAATATTCAAGATGATGAATTTTGTTTTTTAGTAGGTCCTACAGGGTCTGGAAAAAGCACCTTATTAAAACTCTTATACTTTGATCTTTTACCAGACAAAGGAAGTGTGAACGTATTAGGATATTCATCTAAAAAGATAAAAAAGAAAGACATTTATAGAACAAGAAAAAAAATTGGAGTTATTTTTCAGGATTATAAACTCTTAAAACAAAGAACGGTTTATGAGAATATAGCTTTGCCTTTACATATCAATGGGTTTGGAAGAAAAAAAATAGCTAATCTCGTAAGCGAGGCATTAGAATTAACTGAATTATCTCGCTATGCTAAGAAATTTCCTCATCAATTGTCTGGAGGAGAACAACAGAGAGTGTGTATTGCGCGTGCAATTGTGAAGAATCCAGATATAATACTAGCAGACGAACCTACTGGAAACCTTGATCCAACGGCAGGTCACAGAATTTTAAGAATATTAGAGCAAATCAATAAAGAGGGCACATGCGTAATAATGGCTACTCATAATTATAAGTTAATAGCAGAAAAGCCATATAGGGTTATAGAGTTAGATCAAGGAAGGGTGGTAAGCGAATGATTGATAAGATTGCTTTCCTTTTTTCTGAAGGATTAAAGAATTTTTTAAGAAATAAATTGACCAATTTCTTATGCATAATAACCATTTTGATTAATTTTACTGTCCTTGGAACTTTCTTTGTGGTTGGATTTAATACAGATAGTCTTGTTAATTTTTTTCGTTCAAAGTATACCTTTGAAATTTTTCTAAATGATGACGTGAGCTTGGAGCAGTCAACCATCATAACTCGGGATCTACAGTCAAATGCAGCTATATACTCTGTTATATTAATTGATAAAGAAAAATCTGCAGATATTTTTTTAGAAGAATTTGGAGAAAATGTTGTAGACATGTTGGGATATAATCCTCTCCCAATGTCACTAAAGGTTTCACTAGAAAAGAATAATTTTGATTTGAATAGGATAGAGGGATTAATTAATGATATAGAAAATTATAATTTTGTAGATAGCGTAGAATATAGAGGAGCTTATATCGATAATATTGAGGATAAAATTAATTTATTTATATTCTTTTTTCTAATACTAGTTATTGGAATCGTCTTTATTTCAATTCAGATGATTTCAAATACAGTCAAATTATCAATGTCAAATCGAAGTGATTTTATTGAGATACTACAATATAATGGAGCTTCGGATATATTTATTAAAATCCCATTTTTTATTGAATCTATACTACAATCTATTATTGGATCATTTATTGCATTTTTATTAGTGAATTATAGTTTCATTGTAATAAATTCCTACTTCAATTTAAATATAGGAATTGATAATTTTTTATGGGCCTGGATGATTGGGTTGTCCTTAATAATAGGTCTTTATGCATCGAATAAAGCGATGAAGAAAATATTGATATGAATAAAAAAATAAAAAATGGATCAGATAGTTCTGCTAGTAGTGTAAAAGCTGTCTCAAAGAAAAGAACAGCAAAAAAAGACTTAGAAGATATTATTAAGTCTCTTGAGGACAAACAGTTAAGACTAAAAGCAGAATTTGATAATTTCAGAAAAAGAAAAGAGTCTGAAATTTCTGCATTGTTTAAGTATGAAGGAAAAAATTTTATTATAGATTTTTTATCAGTATTAGACAATATAAATAGAGGTATCGATTCTTATAAAAATGAAGATACTAAGAAAGCGTTGTTGTTAATAAAGCAAGATTTCTTAAAAAAGATGAACGGTAAAGAAATCAAAGAATTCGGAAAAGCTGGAGAGATATTTGATCCAGAATTCCATGAAGCGCTTACTACATCAAGCTTAGAAGATAAAAAAGACGATGAGATAGTAGAGGTTTATGAGTTGGGTTTTAAATATAAAGATTTAATTATTAGACATGCAAAAGTAGTGGTCAATAAAAAATGAAAGATTTCTATGATATATTGGGCGTATCAAAGAGCGCTCCTGACAATGATATAAAACGTGCATATCGTAAGATTGCCATGAAATATCACCCAGATAGAAATCCTGACAATGAAGCTGCTGAAAAAAAATTCAAGGAAGCTGCTGAAGCATATTCGATATTAGGTGACGCTTCAAAAAGACAGAAATATGATCAATTTGGCCATTCTGCGTTCAATGGAATGGGTGGAGGACAATCAGGATTCAATTCAATGAATATGGATGATATCTTCAATCAATTCGGAGATATTTTTGGAGGAAATAATCCATTTGAATCATTTTTTTCAGGGGGAAGATCTTCCTCTAAACCAAAAAGTGGCGGTGATGTCAAAATTCAGATCGAGGTTTCATATGCTGAAATTGTCAATGGAGGCGAAAAGAAAATTAAATTAAGAAGACTTAAGTTGGCAGATGGAGCAACTTTTTCTAGCTGTACAATGTGTAATGGCGCAGGCCAAGTAACACGAGTTACCCAATCATTTTTAGGTCAAATGAGATCTACATCTGTTTGTCCTGAATGTAAAGGGTATGGAAAGACTGTTGATAAAATTCCATCAGGTGCAGACAAAAATGGTATGATTAAAAAAGAAGAGACAATAAAAATTAAAATTCCAGTAGGTGTAGAGAATGGTAATTATATGACTCTTGATTCTCAAGGACATGAAGATGTTAATGGTAATGCAGGTGATTTATATGTATTCTTTGAAGAAGAAGAGCATGAGCATTTTTCAAGATATGGAAATGATGTTTTATTGCAAGCTAAAGTTGGATATTCTCATGTTGTTTTTGGAGATAAGATTGATATTCCGACAATCAATGGCCATGCTAGTTTAAAAATCCCTTCAGGTCTTCAACCTGGACAAATTTTAAGAATTAAAGGAAAAGGCTTCCCTAAGCTTGGAAAGACAAGTCGCGGAGATCAGCTTGTTAAAATTCAAGTGAATGTGCCAAAGAGCCTATCTAGGGATGAAAAAAGAATTATTAAAGAGTATTATGAAATAGAAAAAGATAAAGACATTAAATTTGAGAAATTTGAGGATTAATATCTTGCTATGTTCTTGATTTATTGTAAATTCTGTGGAGAATAAAATGAATAAAGCCAAACAAAAATTTTTTAACGATTACTTAGAAATTATTATTTTCTTTGTATTTCTACTAACTCTTCTTGTCCTCTACATTCCTAGCACTATTTGGGAAGAAGAAGATATGTATAAAAACGAAAGTAGATCTCGCATACAGACATTATATAATGTTGAAAATTTTCATAATATTTTAGTTGGAAAATACGAACAAGATGGTCTTAAAGCGGTTAATCTTGTCAATGCTGTGAGAGATTCAGTGATGGCAGACTCTACATTCTTAGGAGATCAGTTAGTAAAATTAAATGGGGAAGAATTTCTTGTAAATGTTCCTAGAGGCTTTGATGTGGAATATGATACCACATTCGGACAAAGAAGAGTTGCGAAAGAAACGATTGTAGATACAACCGTGACCGTAGTAATGCTTTCTGAAGATACTGGATTAGAAGATACATTATATGTTCAAAAGAAAAATCTTTTTGACATACGTCAAGACCCACTATTTTTGAGTGTTGTTAGCGAAGCATCATTTGAACGCATAGAAACTGTAGCATATTTTGATAGCAGATTTAGAAAAGAAACAACTCCTTATAATTTTGTATTTCTTCCAGATGCATCTCAACTTGTATGTCCTTTAACGGGAGATCCTTATATTATTGATATAAATGAAGAAGCAAACTCTGTTAGAGTATCAAGTCCAATTCGTTCTTATAAAGACAACAGATATGGATTCTTTTCCTTGAAAACTAGGAGTCATGGTTATATCATAGACGGAACTAGAAGTTGGGATAATTAATTGATTGCTATACTTTATAGTACATAGCGATACTCTTTCTGTATTTAAAAAAAGCTCTGATAATGATTCAGTGCACCTAGAGCTCAAAATAAAATTTCATCACAATCTTATATCTATTGATAATAATTCTAAATTATTAAGCAGTGTAATTGCACAAGCACTTGACGAGTTGAGTGAAAAAATAGATTTAGAAAATAAGCATGCAGCTATTGCTATAGATGACTCAATATTATCTCATTCTTTAAATACGGTATCTAAAAAAGATCAATCAAATTTAGCCCATCATATTAAGCGTGATTTGCAAGATAAATGGAAAGAGTTATTTAGAAATTATTTTTCAATATCAGAAAGTAAAAAATCTTCAAAGAATATATTTCATACAGTAGAGATGAATCATTATCTGAGAGAGAAAATAAAGCTAAATTTTAATAATTCCGGTATAGATATCAAGTTTCTTGTTCCTGTGTCTAGCATTGTCCTTTCAGGCGCTAAGGCTAACCAATATGTTGTTACTAAGTCGTCTCGCATATACTCACTGTTTAATTACTCGAAGAGAGGGTTTTCTTTTTATAGAGGTAGTTTTACGGGGAAGGATAAAAAATTTAGAAGAATTATAGGGCTAGCTGATATAATTAAGTTTAAAGAGAAAGATTTCAAAGATCCGAACCTAAAGTATATTCTGTTCAATGATATTAAGATTGTAGAGTTCTTTGCAAAAATTATAAAAAATTCTACTCCAATATTAAATTTTATTAAACCTTTTGGTATGCAAATTTTAGACGACCAAAAATACAGAAGAACTATAATCACTTCAGGTAAAAAGAATAGACCTAATTTCTTCCAATATTCACAGAATGCTGTTGCAGGCTTGTTAACCTTGGGATTAGTAGGATTGACCTTGATGACAGTAAGTGATTTTAATTTTTTATATAACGAGGCTTCATCGAGGAATCAAGATGATAATTTCATAGAAGTCGTACCTGCGATTAAGAAAGTGGAGATTAAGCCCACTATTAATCAGATAGAAAAATATCTTACTAGTTCACATGCAAATATCGATGAATTTCAAATTATTGTTAATTCTGATAATATAAGTAAAATTAAGAGTATTATTGTTCTTGATAGTTATGTCACTATCAATACTGGCTCTAATGATGGTATAAGTGGCGCATATGCCATTAAATCATCTAAACCTCCACTATTGCAAGGCTCTATTCCAATATATGATTTACTAGCCTTGGTTGTCCAAAAAGAGAGTAATAATCAATTTCAACGTACTGATGGATTATTTTTTGAGAAACAATCTGATAATATTGTTATTAGATGTGAGGGTTTAGATAAATCAATAGAAATTCTTGAATACATAAAGCAGTATAATAATTTGATTGCAAGAAAGATTGTGTATAATAAAGTTGATAATTCAGTTCATTTGTATGTTACAGTTTTAAAAGCATGAAGATATTATCTGGTATATTTAAAAATGAATCTATCACTATAAACTCTCGCTTTCTATATAGGCCAACTACATCTATTGCCAGAAAAAGTCTTTTTGATACTCTAGGATCTCTTGAAAATAAAAATTTCTTAGACTTGTATGCAGGGTCAGGTATTATTGGTTTCGAAGCAAGTAGTAGGGGGGCAGATATGGTCACTTTCATAGAAATGAATAAACAGCATATGGGTCATATTAGGAGTAATGCAGAATCAATCAATTATAATCACTTCAATTTTCTAGTTAGAGATTCCTTGCGATTTTTAAAAAAATGCGATAAATATGATGTTATATTTGCTGATCCGCCATACAGACTAGCTAATCTCCCATTACTCATTGATTTGGCATGTAAAAAACTAAATCCTGGAGGAGTTTTTGTTCTTGAGTGTAGCAAAAATGAATCACTTGCAGGATATGATAAAATTGCTAAATTTGGAGACACACAACTACTATATTGGCAAATATGAAGAAAATAATATATCCAGGTACTTTTGATCCACTGCATTATGGTCATATCGATATTACCAAAAGAGCAGCAAAACTGTTTGATGAAGTTCATATCTGTATTTCAGATAATTTGCATAAAAATCCATTATTTTCACATCAAGAAAGAATGGATATGATAGAAGAATGTACTCATCAAATTGATAATGTTTATGTGCATTCTAATCCAAAAAATTTAGTTATAAGATTTGCAAAAGAGCATGATGCCGTAGCTATTATTAGAGGGCTTAGACATGTAAGTGATTTTGAATTAGAGTTCCAAATGGCGATGGTAAATCATGGTATTAATTCTGAAATTTCTACTATTTTGATGGTATCAAATGAGAAATTTCTTCATCTGAATTCTACTATTATTAAAGAATTAGCTAAATATGATACCGATTTATCCAAGTTTGTACCAAAGAGTATTGAAAATATATTGATTAAAAAAATGAAAGAGAATAATGGCTGATAAAATAAAATATGAAAATAATAAATTAATTGTAAGTGATAATCCTATTATTCCTTTTATAGAAGGTGATGGTATCGGACCAGATATTTGGCATGCAGCGAAGAAAGTGATTGATGCCGCTGTTGAGCATAGTTATAAAGGATCAAAAAAAATTGAATGGTTGGAAGTTTTATGCGGAGAAAAAGCATTTGATCAAACAGGGGAATGGCTTCCATTAGAAACATTAGAGACTCTTAGATCGCATCATGTAGGAATCAAAGGCCCGCTTACTACCCCTATTGGCGGTGGAATACGCTCCTTAAATGTGGCTTTAAGAAAAGAATTAGATCTATATGCATGTGTGCGTCCTGTAAGATGGTTTAAAGGTGCTCCTGCAGCAATTTTAGATCCTAATAGGGTTGATTTTGTTCTATTTAGAGAGAATACAGAAGATGTGTATAGTGGAATAGAATTTCCAAAAGATTCTGATGGAGCAAAGAAGGTAATTAGTTTATTAAATGAATTGGGAGAAGGTCATAAGATTAGATTTCCAGATTCAAGTTCTATTGGTATTAAACCCATATCAAAAGAAGGTTCAATAAGATTATTTGATGCTGCTTTAAAATATGCTATCAAGAACAATAGAAGATCAGTTACAATAGTTCATAAAGGTAATATCATGAAGTTTACAGAGGGATACTTCAAAAAATGGACTTATGAACACGCTGAAACACATTATGGCGATAAAGTATTTACATGGATGCAGTACGATAGAATTAAAGAAGAGCAAGATGTGCATGCCGCTAACGCTGCTCAATCTAAAGCTGAATTAGAAGGAAAGATTATTATCAAAGATGTTATTGCGGATGCATTCCTTCAGCAAATACTATTAAGACCGGACGAGTATGATGTCATCGCTACAATGAATTTAAATGGTGATTATTTATCAGATTCTGCAGCAGCAGCTGTTGGTGGAATTGGCATTGCTCCTGGAGCAAATATTAATTATAGCTCTGGGCATGCTATTTTTGAAGCAACGCATGGTACGGCTCCAAAATATGCTGGATTAGACAAGGTTAATCCATCTTCAGTAATTTTGTCTGGTGTGATGATGTTGCAACACATGGGATGGGAAGAAGCAGCTATCCTTATCGAGAGAGCATTAGAAACAGCCATATACAATAAAAGAGTTACTTATGATTTTGAGCGTTTAATGAATGGAGCTACATTGTTAAAATGTTCAGAATTTGGTGACGAGATTATTAGCAATTTTTAAGGCATTATTATGTTTATCGATTATGCAAAAATAAAATTGCAAGCTGGAAACGGCGGGCCAGGCATTGTTGCTTTTCATCGAGAAAAATATATAGATAAAGGCGGTCCTAGTGGCGGCAATGGCGGAAAAGGTGGTAATATTATTTTTCTAACCAATCCGAACTTACACACACTTCAAGATATTCGATATCGTCGTCTATATAAAGCTCAAAATGGTAAGTCTGGAGGCGCAAATAAGCGTACAGGTAAATCAGGAGAAGATCTTATTATTCAAGTGCCTTGTGGTACAATTATTAAAGATTTAAATACTAATGACGTTGTTGTTGATATGGTTAAAGAAAACGAGCATCGCATAGTTTGTTTGGGCGGTATTGGAGGTAGAGGAAATTATAATTTTAAGTCTTCCAGGCAACAAACTCCTCGATTTTCACAACAAGGAATTTCTGGAGAATCATTACAAGTTGAGCTAGAGCTAAAAATTTTAGCAGATGTAGGTTTGGTTGGTTTGCCTAATGCTGGAAAATCGACTTTATTATCTGTAATGACTACAGCAACACCGAAAATTGCGGACTACCCATTTACAACCTTACAGCCTCATTTGGGAATTGTGAAATATGGAGAGTATCAATCATTTGTAATGGCTGATATTCCAGGTCTTATTGAGGGTGCTAGCCAAGGTAAAGGATTGGGTCATCAATTCTTGAGACATATAGAACGTAATAGAATTTTATTATTCTTAATTGATATTTTAGAGCCTAATCCACAAGATGTTTTCGATAAGTTGTCTAATGAGCTATCTAGCTTTAATGATACGTTAATGGATAAGCCAAAATTGGTAGTACGTACAAAGCGCGATACGATGGGTCAGGTAGAAGATTTAGAGAGTTGGAAGAGTTTTTCAGAAGAATATATAGACATTTCATCTGTAAGTAATGTCGGATTAGATAAGCTAAAAGATAGGCTTGTATCTTTTTTATCGAGTTCATAGTATTCTTAGTGTAAATTCCCCATGTTTGGAGAGGTGGCTGAGTGGTTGAAAGCGGCACCCTGCTAAGGTGTTATACGGGAAACTGTATCGAGGGTTCGAATCCCTCTCTCTCCGCTATTATTCATTGGTTAAAGCGTTAAAAGAAAGAGATTAATATTTTTCATCTAAACCAAAAATAGGTGAATTTGTTTTCCACTTTCCTCGTGTAAAATCAGGAATTTTTACTGAACCACTATTTAGTCTAATGGATTTTTCTGATAAAGGAACTATTACACTCATGCTTACAGCATCATAGACATCAATTGCCGGTGATTGGTTATCTTTTAATGCTTCTATAAATGCGTGGACAATAAAAAAATCCATACCTCCATGTCCTGAGCCAGCGGCTTGATCTTCAAATTTTTTCCAAAGAGGGTGGTCATATTTTTTTAAATATTCTTCATCTGACTCCCATCGATGTTCGCTTGGACTTACGCCTTCTATATAAATAGAATCATTATCTTTCATCCACAGCCCTTCAGTACCTTGAACACGAAAATTTAAAGAATATGGTCTAGGCGAGTTTGTATCATGACTTAGTACAACTGTTTGTCCTTTGGCGCACTTAATTACTGTTGTAACTATGTCACCTAACTTAAAATCTATTTTTGCATTGGGATGTTTTTCTCCTCCAAGATCTACAATATACTTATGAAGTCCACGGGACTGGGTTGCTGTGGAGGTGAGAGAGAGCATTCTGTTGCCACGATTGATATCTAACATAGTACTTACAGGTCCTAATCCATGAGTAGGATAAAGATCAGCATTACGATCTACCGAATGTTGTGTTCTCCATCGTGCTTCTGAAAAACCCTTATCACCAAATTCTACACCACGACCGTAAGCACCAACACCATCATTAAGCTTAACATGTCGTAAATCATGTTGATATCCTCCTTGACAGTGAAGTAATTCACCAAACAATCCTTGACGAACCATATTGAGAACTGCCATAACATCTCTTCGGTAGTTTACGTTTTCCATAATCATACATAATTTGCCAGTTTTTTCAGATATATTGACTAAATCCCAACACTCTTTAACGGTAAGAGCTGCTGGAACCTCTGTGCCTACATGAATATTGTTTTTCATGGCGGCAATAGCCATAGAATGGTGCCATTCCCATGGGGTAGCAATATATACTCCATCTAAATCTTCATTTGCAACCATGTTTCGAAAATCTTCTGGACCATTTTTGTATATTTTTGGCAAAGGACGGTTAGCCTTTTTAAAGATTTTTAAAACCCTTTCAATCATAATATCATCAATATCACAAATTACAGGAATGTCGACATCGGGACGGTTCAATAAAAGCTGTGAAACCCATTGACCGCGAAATCCTGTGCCAATTATTCCTATTTGCAATCTTTGAGAAGGGCTACCAAGTAGAATAGTTGGCGCTATAGATGCGGCAACTCCAGCCATTGTAGTTGTTTTAACAAAATCTCGGCGGCTGATTAGTGGTTTCATTGCTTAAAGTAATTTCTTAATTTTTTTGAACAGAGCTTTAATCAAATCTCTTAGAATAATAAATACTAGCATAAATAGCATAAAGCCAATCATAGCAATCAAGATTTTTTCTAATAAAATGCTCATTATTAAAGTGTTGGTGTTGGGTTAAAATTATTTAACTGCTCAAAAGAATGTGCATACTCTATTAGCTGTTTATCAGACCATGCTGTTCCAATGAACGACATTCCAATAGGTAGACCATCAATATAATCTAGAGGAACGGTAACATGCGGATATCCTGCCATAGCAGCATAACTACCATTGACCCAAAATCTATACGCTTCAATTGCTTCATCGTCGCCACCATCATGGTTGATTGCCCAAGCAGGACTCCATGATAAGCCAACAAGCGCATCAACATCATTCTCTTCGAGTAGATTGTCAATACCATTCCTGGTATCTATTATTTGCTCTAGGGCAATAAGATATTCTTTTTTTAAAGAGCTAGTTTTGTCGCTATCAATAAAAATACTTTGATCAAAGTGTTTTAAAACTTCTTCTTTATTAGCATCATTGAAGTTGATGAGCTCTGAAAGTGTTTTATAGGGTGAATTGGAAGTAGCTAAATACTTTTCAAGGTTTTCTTTGAATTCATACATTAAAACTAATAGCTCTGCTTCTCCTGGATATTCTCTCTTATCTTCAATATCCATGACGATTGCACCGGCATTTTCAAGTAATTCTCTTATTTTTTGTAGTGCTTTTTCACCATCATTATCATTTGATCCTGTCGGCAGAAGTCCAAATCTTTTTCCTTTTAATGATTCTTTATTTAAGTCAGACGTAAAATCAAAATTAAAATCTTCAGGAATATTTAGTGTGGCAGGATCATGCATATCTTTTCCTGCAATAATTTCTAATATTTCAGCTGCCTTTTCAACAGAACTCGCCATCGGTCCTGCAGTATCTTGTGTGTGTGAAATGGGAATAATTCCAGATCGACTAACAAGACCTACAGTAGGTTTAATTCCTACAATACCGTTAACGGAGGCAGGACAGCTTACAGACCCATTTGTTTCTGTTCCAATTGCTACATCAATTAATCCAGTTGCAACAACCACTCCTGACCCAGAACTTGAACCACAAGGCGTGCGCATTGATCCATAAGGATTAATCGTTTGACCACCCATGCTTGACCAACCACTTGTTGAGGAAGAAGAACGAAAGTTTGCCCATTCAGATAAGTTAGTTTTTCCAATAACAAAATATCCTTTATCAACAAGCTGTTGAATAAGAAATGCATTATTAGACGGAAGATTATCTTTCAATGCTAGCGAACCAGCAGTATTTGCAAATCCTTTAACATCAATATTGTCTTTGATAGCAATAGGCTTTAGTCCTCTATTTAAATTCTCTTGAATTTGTTCATTGGAAAGTTTGCTGATGTAAATATTATATTTTTCTTCAATATCTTGTGATGACAATTCTAAAGAATGATTACATCCATAAATAATTAATAAAATTAAAATAATTAAAGTTTTTTTCATTTTTTACCTCATAAGTTAAGCTAGCTTGACATTTTCATACGTAAAGCTTACTTTACATTAAATACTAAGCTAAAGTAAATTAAGGACAAATAATGACTAAAATAACACATAAAGGATTATGGTTTAAATATTCTTCGCTAAGCAAAAAAGATAAAAATATTACCAAAAAAGTTTTGTTATCAGCTATCCTTTGTGGCTTTTTTATAGGCCTTTCTATGGATAAACAATCCCTTTTAATGTGGTCAGAAATATTTCATCCTTATCTTTTATATATTTTACCAGCTTGTACATTGATTGCTGCAATATTTACAATAAAATACTCTTTTGAATTATATCAAAATCAAGATGAGTTATATAAAAAATATCATGATTTTTCATTAATGTCAGGTTTTATGGGCTTTGTTATTTTTGGTCTATTTTTAAGTTATTTATCTATTTTCGTTGATTACCAACCACAATTTATGGATTATTTTTTCTGCTCGGTTATTGGAACGGCAATTGGTCAAATGTATTTTTATAAAAAATTCTATCAGTAATGAAAAATAATATTAAAAAGTTAAGAACTGAAAAAGGAATTAGTCAGCAAAAACTTGCTGAAAACTTAGGTGTTAGTCGACAAACTATAAATTCTATTGAAAAGGGTAGATTTGACCCTTCACTGAAGCTAACAATAAAAATAGTTCGCTTTTTTGACAAAGACTTAGAATCAATTTTTAAAATCGATTAAGTAATTTTTATTAGTTAACAAAAAAGGAGTTAAAAATGGAACCAAGAATTAAAAACGGATGGCTTAGAGCAATATTATTCATGCCAATATGGTTTTTTGCTCAGGCAATCGTACAAGGCTTTGGATTTGTTGCAATAATGATTTCTAGTGGAGTTAGTATGGAAGATCCAGCTGCTATTGAAGCATTTGCAGAAGGTATGGCAGGAATGAGCTTTGGATCACCAATGATGCTATTGATGACAGTCCTTGGAATTATATCAAGTTTTGGTGCAATTTGGTTTATGATGGCAGTTGTAAACAGAGAGCCATTAATGGATATCGGATTATCCGTTGAAAATCGCGGTAAAGAGATGTTAGCTGGACTGGGAGGCGCTTTACTATTTATTGGAGGAATATTCCTTATTTTATGGGTTTTAGGCGCTATTACGGTAACAGGATCAGTTGGATTTAAAGCTGAAGTCTTTATGGTAAGTCTTATGTTATTTATTGCTGCATTTAATGAAGAGATTGTTTTTAGGGGATATCTTTTAAAAAACATGATGGATGAAACAGATAATAGATGGATTGCATTAGCTGGTTCTTCGGTGTTCTTTGCATTAGTGCATTCTTCAAACCCAAGCGTTTGGAGTACATGGGTTCCAATGACTGAGCTATTTGCTGCAGGATTTATTCTTGGAATTAGTTATACGTTCACTAAAAATTTATGGCTACCAACATTTTTCCACTTTGGATGGAATTTTTTCCAAGGATTATTTGGTTTTGAAATCAGTGGAATGGGTGTTGATTCATGGAAAGTGATTGCTCATGAAAATACTGGCAATATACCAGATATTATTTCAGGAGGAGACTTCGGTATCGAAGGATCGATTATTTCACTATCTTTGACTATATTAGGTACTTACTTGATATTCAAGTACTATAATGACAAGCAATAATAAAATATTACAAACATTAGGTATGGCTGCAGCGTTATCGGTAGTCTACATGTCTTTATTTTCTTCAAACATCCCAGAAGGGATGTTTGAAGATTCTAACACAGGAAACCCAATGCTCTTAGGTCCAATTGCGATAGAAGAGCTTCAACAAGAGCCTTTCAATGGGTGGTATCAAATGGAATCTCAGAGTTATGACGTAGATATTGAATTAACAAATGCTATTGATAATCCTAGCCAATATTCTTATGAAGTCTTCCTTGGAACATGGTGCGGTGATAGTAGAAGAGAAGTGCCAAGAATGGAGAAGATATTAAGTGAGATGGGCGTAGATATAGCTATGGTGTCAATCATCGCCGTAGATCGCGATAAAATTAGTCCAAATGGAGAGCATGAAGGTAAAGATATTCGCTATGTTCCAACTTTAATTGTTAGTAAAGATAATCAAGAAATAGGGCGTATTGTAGAATCACCTTCATCTGAAACAGCGACTCTTGAAAGTGACTTGTTTGAAATTACGCTAGGAATTGCTCCTACACCGAATTATAGTGCCGGAGAATATAAGTAATGTTTGAAAATATTGAATTAATTGGCTGGATAGGTTCCACTCTTGTCATTCTTTCTTTTTTCTGGGATGGCTGGAAAATGAGAGCTATAAATGGGCTGGGTTGTTTGGCCTGGGCGTTTTACGCAATCGTACAAGGAAGTATGAGCTTATTATTTGTAAATGTAGCTATTATTTGTGTTCATATTTACAAGACACTATCAAAATAAATTTATTATTACTTTAGAAATTCCTCCTATACCGAATTACGCTGAGCAAAGATTTTTTGTGCTTTGAGCGCACTTAATTCTTTATCCTTAATCTCAAGCATAATATCTAAATCAAATTTATCTTTAATTGTGTTAATATAATCAGAGAAATGATTCTCGTTAATTGTATCGCAATGTTTTCCAACTATAGCGTTTTCTTGTTGTGTAGAATAATCTACCATAGGAATACCGTCTTTAGCTTTCCATGTTTTGCTAGAAAGATTCAACGCATCTAGTAAAGCTTCATCATTATTTTTTATGTCGTGATGTAGGTTGTCGAAAATGATAGGAACGTCAGTTCCTTTATGAATTTTTAAACAATCTTGCAAATCAAATGATTTCTCATCATTTTCTATAACTAGATGTCTTTTGATATCGCTACTTAGTCTATGATATCGATCAATAAATCGACTAATTGCAGTTTCTTTATCTCCATATACGCCGCCTACATGAATTTGGATTTTTGTATCAGAATGAAGCCCAAAAAGTTTAATCATATCAACATGATAGGTGAGTTCTTCAGCGCTTTTTATAAATAATTCTTCTTTTGGAGAATTGATTAAAACAAATTGTCCGGGATGAAATGCTATTCTAAATCCATTTGATTTGATAATCTTTCCCAATTGACTGAATCGATCCTTGAAATAATCTTGCCAATTAAATGTCATAATAGGATGAGAACCAAAAGGAACTAGGTCGGAAGAAATTCTTAAAAATCCCAAACCATGCTCTTTATTAAAATGCAGAATTTTTTCTAGATTATTTAGATTAGTTTGTACCGTATCAATGACACGTTCCTCTGAATACGATGCAAGTTTAAATGTCTTTACTTTACACTCGATGGTGTAATTCATACATGGATAACCGATTTTCACTAAGAATTATCTAGCGTCTTTTTGTGTTCTTCGGGAGTATGTGTTTTCATCGTAAGTGCATGAATTTCGCCATGCATGTAATCATCAACAGCTTTATAGACTAATTGATGTCTTTCAATTAAGCTCATTCCTTCAAAATCTGGACTAACCAATGTCATGCTTAGATGAAAATTTCCATCAAAAGTAGCATGATTCTCGTGCTGAGCCGTATAATCATAGATATGAATTGACTCAACGCTGATCACGTCAGATATTTTTTTAGAAATTATGTTCTGTAATTCTTCAAGCTTCATTGTAAATTTGTGTTATGATATCTGAATTTAATTCAAAAATCATAAAATACTTATGTCTTTTAGTATTTTTACAATCTTGCGCATATTTTAATACTTTTTATAACGCAGAAGAGCATTATAATATCGCTGAAAAAATAAGAATACAGAGCCTTGGAGAGTCTTTACCAGCAAGAGCAATCCAAGAATATGGCAAGGCTATTGAAAAATCGGACAAGGTATTAGCTGATTATAGTGATAGCGATTATGTGGAGGAGGCTATGCTTCTCAAGGGAAAATCCCATTTCTTTCGAAGGGAGTATGACAGTGCAAAAGAAGTATTTATCACGTTACAAAATTCTGAAAGTTCACTATTTATTAATGAGACAAAATATTGGTTAGCATTATGCAAGTGGAAGGATTTAAAACCTCAGCCAGCGATTAATGATTTAAAGAATTTACTTTCCGATACTGACTCTATCGATTTAAAGTCCCGTATTTATTTAGTATTAGGAGAAATCTATCTTGATAACGAAGATTCTGACAATGCATTTCATTTTCTAAATTTAGGAGCAGAAAGCAGTAATGACCGCTTAACTAGGGAGCAAATTTATTTTCAAATTGCAGAACTTTCTTATAATAAGAAAATGTATGAACAGGCATTAGATGGCTATCAAAAAGTTCTTAATAATAGCGTATCAATAAATAGAATTCGTGAATCTAATTTGAAGATTATTCAGACATATCGCTTATTGGGACAGATCGAACAGTCTAAAAATAGAATTGAAAGACTTTTGTTGGATGATGATTTTTCATCAATAAAAGCTGACTTAAGATTAGAATTGATGAAAATTGAGTTAAATGAAGGGCGTATAGATTTTTCTATCGAAGGATTGGATAGAATTGCGCAAGATTATGTTAATACAAAAATTGCAATTGAGGCATATTACATTCTTTCAACCCTATACTTGGAGAGTCCAAATTTAGATTTTGAAAAATCTAGCTTCTTTATGAATGAAGCAATGAAGCAAAATGCAAATTCTAGTCATAAAGTATTAATTTCAAACAAGCGTAATGCTGTCGCTAAATTGATTGATCTAGACAAATTATTAAAAGATGATATCGGTACAGACAAACCAAGTGTTTTATATGGACTAGGAGAAACATTAGCGTTTGATTTAGGAAATGTTAATGACTCCATTAAATACTTTGAAGAAATCGTAAATAACTTTGAAGATTCCTCGTTGTTTCCATCAGCGACATTCGCACTTTACTCTATATATAATATGAAAGATGATAGTCGTGCAAATAAGTATAAAGATTCAATTTTAAATGCATATCCCGACTCAGACTTTACAAAATTTATTATCAAAGATCAGGATTTAGGTGTATCACATAAGCCATCTGATATGTTGTTGGAAGCAGAAAGTCTATGGTCTGAAAATTCCGAAAAATCTCTTGAAGTATATAGAAATATTTTAAATATAGATTCTTCTACTGAATCGTCTAATATAGCAGCATATTTTTTAGGGTATTATTATGATTATGAGCTATCTAACTCAGACAGTGCAACTGTTTACTATCAATGGTTAGTCAGTAAGCATCCAGATTCGAAGCAAGGCCAATTGGCCCAAAAAAGATTAGAGAGTTTGAATGTTGAATAATTTAAGAGCAAAGCTATTATCGCTAAGCTTTAAATCCATTCGCAGGATAGTAATTAGCGTGTTTGCAAGCTGGCCAAGAGACTTAGAAAGAGCGATTGTGATAGGGGATACCGTAAATCATCTATTGATGATTTCTCCATTGCGGTATTTTTTTAAGTTTAAAATTCCGAGCAATATAGGTGCGAAGCTGTACGATTTATCTTTTCCTTCACCATTAATTGCTGCATCTTTCAAGGATGATGTCAGTTCGTTGGTTCAGTGGCAATTGGTAGGTTTAGGTGGAATGACATATAAAACAGTGCTGAAAAGGCCGTCAGATGGCAATAAAAGACCTAGAATACAAGAAATTAAGTATGATGGCAGGTATGGTTTGATTAATTCGCTTGGACTTCCAACAAAAGGAGCTAACTACTTTATTGATAATTTCGAAAATGAAAAACTTCTATCATTTAATAGACCTATAGGTATTAGCCTTGGGGGAAATAGCGTAGAAGAGTATTTAGAGATATTTAATATGGTTAATTCTAAGGTCAAAGAGTCTTCCTTTAATCAGTTTTTTTATGAGTTAAATATCAGTTGTCCAAATACAGATAATGGAAAATGTTTAAGTGATGATATCCAAGGGCTTAAAATGTTATTAAGTAAGATGAGAGAGTCTTGTCCAAATGTTATCGTTGTAAAAATCTCTCCAACCAGTACAAAAGAAAACATGTTTAAAATTTGTGAAACTTTAATTTCTGTTGATAAGTGTGCTATAAATCTAGGTAATACGAAATATGTCACAGCAGAATCTGTAGGATTAAATAAGAAAACTTTCTCTAGAGATGGCGGTGGATTAAGTGGAGTAGGGCTGTTCGATATGACACTAAGAAACATTGAGCTGATAGAATCTAATTTTGATATTCCTATTATTGCAACAGGAGGTATTTCAACCTATGAGCATGTAATGTCAGTATTAGGTAAAGGCGCTACATTAGTAGGAATGGCCAGTCAATTAGTGATAGATCCATTTCAAATCCCTCAAATTAATAGTAAGTTGTCTAATGAGAATTAATACAATATTTCTGATAATTATGTGTTTTTTTGTCAGTTGCGGTCCAAGTATCGCCTACGGAGACTATGTGAATTCTAATGGTATGAGTCGCAAGCAAATTGAGGCTATAAAAAATCATCCTAGAGTGCAGGTAGGTATTGCGTCCTATTATGGAAGTAAATTTCATAAAAAACGTACGGCCAATGGCGAAATTTTTAATATGTATAAAATAAGCGCTGCTCATAAAACATTGCCTCTAGGAACTAAGGTTCGAGTAATCAATCTAAAAAATGGAAAATCCCTAACTATGAAGATTAATGATAGGGGACCTTTTGCGAAAGGTAGAATTATCGACCTTTCATATAAGGCAGCACAGAAATTAGGTTTTGTAAATCAAGGAACTACAAAAGTTAGAATTGAAGTTATAAGACTTGGTGATAATAAATATTATAAATGAAAAATGTACTATGTATCGTTAACCCTGTAAGCGGTTTAAAGAAATCACTTAAAGTATTTACTGAAGTAAAAAATCTTATTGAAAGTCGTGGATTTACTCCTCAATTATTGAAGACTGAATATGCAGGTCATGCAAAAAAAGCTATATCAGAGTTGCAACCAAATGACTTCAATCGCATCTTAATATTTGGTGGAGATGGAACAGTTAATGAGGTAATAAATGGATTGTATCAATCAGACCTATGTTCATTATTTCCTATCGGTATTATTCCTACTGGATCAGGCAATTCTGTCGTGCATGATATGGGTTATTTAGATTATCATATTGCTATAGAAAGGGCTTTATCTGACAATATTCGACTAATGGATGTAAATAAAGCAGTATTTGACAATGAAGTAAGGTTGAGTGTTAGCGTTATAGGTTGGGGAATGTTTTCTTTTGGTAATGTATTAGCAGAAAAATTAAGATTTCTGGGTACGATTAGATATGATATAGCATCTATTATAAAATTATTAGAAAAGGCAATTTATAAGGCAAAAATTTCTATCGACGACAAATCGTCTGATATTTCATGCGCTTTTATGGTTGGATGCAACAGTATGTATACGGGAAAAGGGATGAAGATAGCACCTCTGGGAGGTTTTTATGACGACATGATTGATATGGTTGTTGTCAAAGACGATGTCAGTCGATTGCAGTTAACCACAATATTTAAAAAA
Source organism: Fidelibacterota bacterium (assembly GCA_018672235.1). Classification (GTDB taxonomy): domain Bacteria; phylum Fidelibacterota; class Marinisomatia; order Marinisomatales; family Marinisomataceae; genus Marinisoma. The sequence goes on from JABHGE010000023.1 coordinate 50,165, forward strand.
GTATATACAGGCGACCATATTAACTTGCCATATGTCCAAACAAGTCAAGTAAGGTCATTTTCCATTGACGCATTGAAAGATTCATATTTTAATGTGGATGGAGAAACGATAAAGAGTAGAAAAGTTTCTGTCGAAATACTCCCAAAAACAATTAAGCTTTTGGTATAATTATAAACTTTTACTAGTTTGATATAATGAGCGCTTTAAAGTCAAGATTAGCTATAGGATTAACAGGATTTCCTCTTATTATTCTAGCGGTATTGAATGGAGGATGGATCTTCAATTCTATCATAGTTTTAGCTGCATTAATTGCATTCAAAGAGTTTCTATCACTTCAATCAAAGAATGACAAAAAAATACTATGGATATTATTTGGCATAATTTATGTTTTGGGGAGTATTTTTTGTCTCTTAGTCTTAAGAGATATTGATTTATTATTGGGTTCGTATTTCACATTGATGCTATTTGCGGGAGTATCAGTAAATGATTCTTTTTCTTATATTTTTGGTAAATGGATTGGTGGTAAAAAAATTGCACCATCAATTAGTCCAAATAAAACATATGCGGGTCTAATTGGAGGACTTGTAAGTACCATATTATTTGTACTCTTATTTGATGAGTTTATATTCAATCTAACATTTTTAGATAAATGGGTATTTATCATCATTATAAATATTGTTGGATTTTTTGGCGATATCTTTGAATCATCTTTGAAGCGTAGGGTAAAAATTAAAGATTCTTCTCGTCTATTAATGGGTCATGGAGGGATGTTAGATAGGTTAGACTCTTTAATATTGACAACTCCAGTAACATTGTTTTATGTTATTGCGTATTATTTATGAGTAAAAAAATTAAATCCATATTGGCAACAGATTGTGGAAGTACAACCACCAAAGCTATTCTAATTGAATGGAAAGAAGACCGTTATAGGTTGACTTTTAGAGGTGAAGCCCCAACAACAGTTGAAGCTCCTTTTGAAGATGTTACTAAAGGAGTATTGAATGCTGTAATGGAAGTAGAAGAACTATCTGGAAGAACTATTCTAGATGGAGATCAAATTATAACACCAGAGAATGGAAAGTCGGGAGTAGATATTTATGTTTCTACAAGCTCTGCTGGCGGTGGATTACAAATGATGGTAGCTGGTGTAGTAAAATCTATGTCGGGAGAAAGCGCAGAAAGAGCTGCTTTGGGGGCAGGATCGATTGTAATGGACGTTTTAGCGTCAAATGACGGTAGGTTACCGCATGAAAAAATTACACGCATAAGACAGCTAAGACCTGATATGATATTGTTATCGGGTGGAACTGACGGTGGAACTACTACGCACGTAATGGAATTAGCTGAAATTCTAGCAGCTGCAAATCCACGACCTCGTTTAGGTCAAAATTATAAATTGCCAGTGATTTATGCTGGAAATAACAAAGCTCAAGAATCTATTAAATCCACGCTTGGTGAAATTTCAGATCTAGATATTGTTGATAATATTAGACCGGTGCTTGAGAGAGAAAATTTAGAACCTTCACGTGATAAAATTCATGATCTATTTATGGAGCACGTTATGGCGCAGGCGCCTGGATATAAGAAGCTGATGTCTTGGACTGATGCTCCTATTATGCCGACACCTGGAGCAGTAGGTTCATTGATTGAAATGATTGCGAAAAAAGAAGGTATCTCTGTTGTAGGAGTAGATATCGGCGGCGCAACAACAGATATTTTTTCTGTATTTGAAGAAAAATTTAATCGTACAGTAAGTGCTAATCTTGGAATGAGCTATTCTATTTGTAACGTATTAGCTGAGGCAGGACTAGATAACGTATTAAGATGGGTTCCTTTTGATATTGATCGTAGTGAGCTAACAAACCGTATTGGTAATAAGATGATACGTCCAACGACAGTACCGCAATCATTAGAAGAATTAGTCATTGAGCAAGCAATTGCTAGAGAAGCTTTGAGATTATCTTTTATTCAACATAAAGCATTTGCTACTAGCCTTAAAGGGGTTCAGTCAGAACGTACTATATCTGATGCATTTGAGCAATCTTCTAGCGGTCAATCTCTAGTAAATATGATGGATTTAGATTTATTGGTAGGCTCAGGTGGTGTATTGTCACATGCTCCACGTCGCCAACAATCTGCCAGAATGCTGATCGATGCTTTCATGCCTGAAGGTATTACACAGCTAGCAGTAGATTCTATTTTTATGATGCCTCAATTGGGTGTGCTTGCAAATATTGATAAAGAGGAATTAAAAGATGATGCAAGTCAGGCAGCATTAGAGGTGTTTGATAATGATTGCCTAATTAGACTTGGAACATGTGTTAGTCCGGTTGGAAAAGCAAAGCCAAAGTCTAAAATGGCTGATGTAACAATGTCATTTAAGGATGGATCAACAAAGACAATAGAAATCAAAGAAGGTTCTCTTGAGATGCTTGAATTTCCTTACGAAGAAGTGAAGGTTCATATAGAACCATCAAGAGGGATAGATGTTGGTGCCGGAAAAGGAGAGCCGCTTGATTCTGTTATATATGGAGGCGTAGTTGGGTTAATCTTTGATGGGCGTAACAGACCAATCACATTATCGACTGATCCATCCCAAAGAATTGATAGTTTATTAAATTGGTCTAGCGCAGTAGATGAATATCCTAAAGGAGATTTATTTTAAATGGCACATTCTTATACTCCGGGATTAAAAGTATTAAAAAAGACACTTTTTAGAAAAGAACGTATTCTACCTCTAAAAGGTAAAGTTCTTGTAAAAAAAGGCGATAAGTTGTCTCCGGATACTGTCGTTGCTTCTACCAATCTTCCTGGCAATGTGCAGATGTTAAAAGTAAATAACATCTTAAATATTGAACCTAGAGACGTAGTTGATTGTTTAGTAGTTAAAGAAGGCGATATCGTAAAAAAAGGTGATATGATCGCTGAAACAGCAGGAATTTTTGGTATGTTTAAATCTTCTGTGGACTGTCCTGTAGATGGAACAATTGAGTCTATATCTGAAAGCACAGGACGTGTTATAGTGAGAGAAGTTCCTATACCAGTAGAAGTAGATGCTTATGTAAGCGGTACGGTAGACGAAGTAATTGAAAAAGAAGGAATTATTTTAAAGTGTGATGCAGCATTTATCCAAGGCATTTTCGGAATTGCAGGCGAAAAAAGAGGAGAGTTAGTATTGGTATCTAGTAATTCTTCTGACGAGTTAACATCTGATCAAATTACAGAAGAGATGGCAGGAAAAATTTTAATAGGCGGATCATTTTTAAATCTTGATGCTTATAAAAAAGCAATGAGTTGTAATGTTGCTGCGGTGGTAGTAGGTGGGTTTAATTACTATGACCTAAAAGCAGTATTGGGATATGATTTAGGGGTAGCTATTACAGGTACAGAACAACTACCTACAGCATTGATTGTGACAGAAGGATATGGATCTATTCCAATGAGTGATGCTACGTTTGATTTATTAAAAAGTAATCATGGAAATGAAGCATCTGTCAATGGTGCAACGCAAATAAGAGCAGGTGTAATTCGTCCTGAGATCGTAATCCCTATGTTGACTGAGTCTGAGTCAGAAGACTCTTTATCTAAAGAGCCAGAAGGTATTCAAGAAGGTAGTACAGTTAGAGTGATTCGTTCACCAAATTTTGGAAAGATTGGAACAGTAAGTTCTTTGCCATCAGAATTAAAGAAGATGGAGTCAGAGACTATGGTTAGAGTAGCTGAAGTTTCTATCGATGGAGTAGATACTCTTATACCGAGAGCAAATCTTGAAATGGTCGAATTGCAGTGAGTTACATACTAACTAGCGAGGATAAAACATTTTTATCAAAGCTTGCTAATAAGATAGTAGAGCTAAAATTAATTACTCCTTCGATTTTTTTCTTAGAAATGGTAAAGCCATTAAATTTTATCGGAAGTCAGACAATGGTATTTTTTGGGCCAATAATTAGTGCATTTGTCAAAACAGATGGTTATTATAGGGCTGCTGAATTATTTGAACAGCACTCTAGTGTAGAATTTTTAATTTGTGAATTAGAACGATTAGGCAAAAATGGATAACAAGCAAATACAAACATACTCTTTAGGATTTATAGGTATAACCCTATTTACCTTTGCTTTGACACAACTTCCAGAGTCTATTCACATCTTCCAATCAGATAGAGCAGTAATGTTTGCTCTTTTACTTACTATTATAATGGTAATGTTAAATGAAGTAAAACAAGCTAGAATTTCTTCTGATTCAATCTTTTTACGTACTATTCCAGGACTAAAAGCAGTAGAAGAAGCTGTCGGTCGTTCTACTGAGATGGGTCGACCTATTCTTTATGTTCCAGGTATTATGGATATGAATGAGGTTGAAACTGTTGCTGGTGTAATTATTTTAGGTCACGTAGCTCAGATGACTGCACAATACGAAACAAGTTTAGATGTTCCTGTTGCAAGATCTATTGTTATGCAAGCTGCTAGAGAGTCTTGCAAGGAAGCCTATTTAACACAAGGACGCCCAGAAATGTTTAATGAGGATATGGTTCATTATATTACGGATGATCAATTTGCTTATGCCGCAGGAGTAAATGGGATAATGCAAAGAGATAAGCCAGCTGCATGTATGTATATGGGTAAATTTTATGCAGAATCATTACTTTTCGCAGAGACTGGTAATAGTATTGGTGCAATTCAGATTGCAGGTACTGCATCTCAAGCGCAAATTCCTTTCTTTGTAACTGCTTGCGACTATACATTAATGGGTGAAGAGTATTTTGCAGCAAGTGCATATCTTTCAAGAAAACCTGAATTAATTGCGGGTGTAAAAACACAAGATATGGTCAAACTTATGCTGATTAGTTTTATTGGGGTTGCTTTATTGTCACGCGCCTTATCTGATTTAGGATTAACGAGTTTTAACCTTTTAACATTGTTGGGTCTATAAAATGTTTTTAAAAAGATATATACCAATTGGAATTGTTGCATTTTTTGGATCTTTAACTCTATTTGGATGGTTTATTGATAATGAATCAATTGAGGCGTTTGTAAATGACGATGCGACTCAATGGTATGATATTATTGCAAGTTTTGCGATTTTTCTCGGAGCATTAAATTTATTAAAATTACAATTTTTAAAAGTAATAAAGAAACAGCAGGGATGGCAGTATAGTGTTGTTGCGATTGTATCGTTCTTTTTTGCTTTTACAATCGGCTTCTTTATGAAGGGAGCTTTCTTTGTAGGTGAAGATGTATACTTTACACAAAAGGCAGCCGAACAAGCTATTGCAGTGTCAGGGTCCTCAGAGGTTATGATACCAGTTGAATGGGGAGCTCATATTTCTGCAGAGGGCGGTTTATTTAAATGGATGTTTGATAGTATTTTTACCCCTTTATCTGCAACCATGTTTGCATTGCTCGCGTTTTACGTTGCTTCAGCTTCATATCGCGCATTTAGAGTAAGAAATTTTGAAGCTACATTATTATTATTAGCTGGTATTATTATCATGTTAGGTAGAGTACCTGTAGGAAGTTTAATTACGCCTTGGATGGTAATGTATCTACTAGTATTTGTTGGAGCAATATTTATGAGTACTTATTTTAGAGATCGTAAGATTATTTTCGGTTCATTTGTCCTAGGTTTGTTAGGTGTCACATTGCTAGGTATAAACATGGATTGGAATCCAACCCAACCTGCAATATTTTTCTTACCATCACTACAGGAATGGATTTATACAGTTCCAAATTTAGCTGGAGCAAGAGCGATTATGATTGGGATTGGTTTGGGAATTATTGTAACTAGTCTACGTTATATATTTGGATTAGAAAAATCATACATAGGTGACCAATAATGAAATTTTTAGAAGACATGATATTGAAGTTTGGTTCTGTTGATAGAAGATTTATCTTTCTATTAATTGGTCTAGCAGTATTTATACCGCTTTTACGCCCAATAGATTTACCGATTAGAACGACCCCAACTACTGAAAAAGTTTATAATGCAATCGATGCAATTCCTGCAAATTCAAAGGTATTGATGTCGTTTGATTACGGTCCAAGTACTAAGCCTGAGATTCATCCAATGACATTGGGAGTTATGAGACAGCTTTTACGCAAAGATCATCAAATTTATATTACTTGTTTATGGCCTGATGGGCTATATATGGCCCTTGATGCATTAGACGAAATCAATAAGGAATTTGATCTAGTAGAGTATGAAGATTATGTACTATTAGGCTTTAGACCAGGAAATGAAGCAATTGTTAAAGGTCTTGCTAGTGATTTACGTAAAGTTTATACCGTAGACGCTAAAGGTGTAATGCTTGCAGATATACCTATGATGGATGGCGTAAATAATTTAAAAGATTTTCAATTTATTTTTACTGGTTCTGCTGGATATCCAGGTACTTTTGAATGGGTTCAATATGGCGGAGATCCAACCGGTGTACCATTATCTTCTGGAACAACATCGATTCAAGTAAATGAAGTGATGCCTTATGTTCAGAGTGGACAAGTAAGAGGAATTCTTGCTGGAATGCCAGGAGCAGCAGAGTATGAAAAATTGATTGGTACGCCAGGTATTGCAATTCAAGGAATGGCTGCACAATCATTTGCACATTTGGTTATTGTATTGTTTATTGTTTTAGGTAATCTAGCATATTTTATAACAGAGAGAAGAGAGAGGAAATATTAATATGGCATTTTCTACTATTCTCGGTGCATGGATTGCAGCATTTTTAACATTAGGTATCTTATCTTATCTCTATAGAGATAATCCTTTCTATAAGATTGCAGAACATGTTTTTGTTGGTGTTTCAGCAGCTTATTGGGCAGCTACCTTTTATTGGACACAAATTTATCCAAATCTTTTTGGAAGATTATTCCCGAAAGACGGCCCTTTGGCATTTATCGCTGAAGTTGATTTTAATCACGAATTTAATGTGTTTTACTTATTTCCTTTATTGCTAGGTATTATGATGTTGCTTAGTATTTTTAAGCAGTTTAATTGGATGGCAAGATGGGGTATTGCTTACACAGTAGGTATTGCAGCTGGATTGAAAGCATATGGTTATTTAAGCTCTAATGTATTGAGTCAAATTAGTGCAAGTGCTGTAGATATATTTAGCGGTTCTTTGCCAATCTTTAGTATGTCAGGAGATAGCGTATTTAACAATATTGTTATCTTGATCGGTACAATTAGTGCATTGATGTATTTTTATTTCTCAAAAGAACAGACTGGTTCTTATGGAAAATTTACTCGATTAGGAATTTATTTCTTAATGATCAGTTTTGGAGCATCATTTGGTTTTGCGGTTATGGGACGTATTTCACTATTAATTGGTCGTTTTAACGATCTAATTTTATTTTCTTCCTCCGATTATAACTATGGAACGTTTTGGATGATGTTATTTGTTGTAGTCGTACTAGGTTTTTGGTCATTCCAAAATCCTGAAAAAAAGGAAGGTTAATAAATGAATAAAGCGGATATTAGGAAAGTAATTTCTCAAAGTATTCTTGCAGATGGAATGTCTCCAATTATCGACTTAGAAAAATCTCATGGATCTTGGTTAGTTGATAAGGTTAGTGGTAAAGAATATTTAGATTTATTCTCTATGTTTGCATCTCTTTCTGTCGGATATAACCATCCTTATGTCTTAGAGCAATCAGAACGATTACGTATTGCAGCAATCAATAAACCAACAAATTCAGATGTTTATTCTCAAGAGATGGCAGAATTTATGCAAACCTTCAAACGTGTAGCTCAGCCAGATTATTTACCTCATACTTTTTTTATAGAGGGTGGCGGTCTAGCAGTTGAAAATGCTTTAAAAGTTGCATTTGACTGGAAGCGTAGAAAAAATTTAGCTAAAGGAAGTAGCGCTAAAGGAGAAAAGGTTATTCATTTTAAGCAATGTTTTCATGGACGAACAGGGTACACTATGTCCCTAACTGATTCTCCAGACAAAAGAAAAACAATGTATTTTCCAAAATTTGACTGGCCTAGAGTTAGTAATCCTAAAATTACATTCCCTTTAAAAGATAATTTAGAGCATGTTCAAGCATTGGAGAAGCAGTCATTGCATGAAATCAAAGAAGCAATTGCTGCAAATCCAGATAATATTTCTTCTATTATCTTAGAGCCTATACAGGGCGAAGGTGGAGACAATCACTTCAGATGCGAGTTTATGCAAGCATTAAGAGAAATTGCTAATGAGAACGATATTATGCTTATCTACGATGAAGTACAAACTGGAATTGGTGTGACAGGAAAAATGTGGGCACACCAACATTTCTCATCAGGTGCTTGTGAGTCTGATTGTCATTGTCCAGATGGATTATCAGCTAAGCCTGATATTATTGCATTTGGTAAGAAAACGCAGGTTTGTGGTATTGCTGTTAGCACTCGCGTAGATGAAGTAGAAGGTAACGTGTTTCAAGAATCAAGTCGTATTAACTCTACGTGGGGTGGAAGTTTAGTTGATATGGTGCGACTAACTATCTATTTAGAACTAATTGAAAGAGATAATTTAGTAGATCAGGCAGCTAAAAATGGACAATACCTTTTAAATAGCATTGAAGGACTTCAAAATAAATACCCTGGCCTTGTATCGAATGCAAGAGGAAAAGGGCTGTATTGTGCCTTTGATTTGCCTTCAAGCAATCAAAGAGATAAGTTGTCAGAGCTTCTCATGGATGAAGGTTCAATTTTGCTAGGCTCTGGAAATTATTCAATACGCTTTAGACCGCATTTAAATGTGACAACCGAAGATATTGATTTTGGAATAGATTGCTTTACGCGCGCATTAAATAAGTTGGCATAATGTCCGATAAGGGCAAATTGTTTGTCGTTGCTACACCAATTGGCAATTTACAAGATTTTACATTTCGAGCAGTAGAAACCCTAACGAATGTTCATTGCGTATTTGCAGAAGATACACGAACCTCAAAAAAATTAATCAATCATTACGATATTGATACAAAATTGTATAGCTATCATGACCATAGTAGTGATAAGGAAATTGCTCGCGTATTAGGGATTCTAAATGACAATAAAGATGTTGCATTGATTTCTGATGCTGGGACACCAACTATTAGCGACCCTGGATATAGTTTAATTAGGGAATGTATTAGAGAAGGTATTGATATTGTTCCAATTCCAGGAGCATCTGCTTTAACTACCGCTGTCAGTGCATCAGGGTTGCCATCAGACGCTTTTACGTTTATGGGATTTTTACCAACAAAAAAAGGAAGACAAAAGAAAATTTCTTCACTAGAAACTATCGATACTACTATAGTATTATTTGAAAGTCCTCACCGACTGATAAAGACGTTAGTTCAGCTGAAAGAAGCTTTAGGTGAAAGACCCGTTGTTGTTGCCAGAGAATTAACAAAGTTGTATGAAGAAATTATTAGAGGTAATTTTAGCAGTGCAATAGAGTTTTTTGAATCAAAAAAAGTTAAAGGTGAATTAGTAATTATTATTGGAAAAAATCATGACAAAATCTATTTCTAGCGGAAAATTTATTACATTTGAAGGTGTTGATGGGTGCGGAAAATCTACACAAGCTGAAAAATTAGTTGAAAAACTTTTTGAAGCTAAAATATCAGCCGTAACGGTTAGAGAGCCGGGAGGCGATCCTATATCCGAATCTATTCGAAAATTATTATTGCACGCTGAAGAATCTATGTCAGATCGCGCTGAAGCATTATTGATGATTGCTAGTCGAGCACAACTTACCGACAAGGTAATCTTGCCTCATATTATTAATGGAAAATGGGTAGTTGCTGATCGGTATGCTGATTCTACGTTAGCCTATCAAGGCGGTGGTAGAGGTTTAAGTGTAAAAGCATTAGAAGAGATTAATGCTTTTGGAACATATACGCTTAAGCCGGACATTACATTTTTTATTGATATTCCTATAGAAAAAGCAGATGAAAGAATGTCTGTTTCAAGAGATAGAATTGAAAAAGAAGGATCAAGTTTTCAGGAAAGAGTCAGAAATCAGTACTTAGCTATCAATGCCAAGGACTCAGAAAGAGTAATTTTAATTAATGGGGAACAATCTATCGATAAAGTTTTTGAAGATATATGGATCGTAATGCAGGAAAAATTTAATTTATGAAATATTTAAAAAAAGCATCAATTGTTTTTGTGCTTATTGCGGTATGTTTTTTTGGCGTACTACGTAGTCAGCAGCTTGATGTTTATCGCGATATAGCAAGATCTCAACAACAAATTATGACAGTATACAAATACTTGTTAACAGAATATGTTCATGAACTTGATGTAGAAAAATTAACTTCTAGAATTATTAAATCCATGTTAGAGAATTTTGATCCATATACAGAGTATTATGAAGCAAAAGATTTAGAAGATTTAGCTATTAAGACCGATGGTGAGTTTAGTGGAGTAGGTCTTCAGATATATATGTATGAAGATCAATTGACAGTTGTAAGTCCTATTGAAGGATCTCCAGCATCACGCGCTGGTATTTTTACCGGCGATGAAATTATGAATATCGACGGAGAGACTACGAAGGGCTTAGAGTTAAAAGAAGCTACGAATAAAATTAGAGGTGACAGAGGAACTGACGTTGTTCTAACCGTTAAAAAGCCAATTACAGGTGAAACAGAAGATTATGTTATAACTCGTGATACTATTACTATAAAAGATATTCCATATTATGGTATGGTAAATCCCGAAGTTGGCTATCTCAGAATTACAAATTTCTCAAATAATACTCCAGGTGAAACTAGAGAAGCTCTAACCTCTTTAATGGATAAAGGCGCTGACAATATTATTATTGACTTGAGAGACAATCCGGGTGGACTTCTATCGTCATCATTAGATATCTTGGATTTAATTTTACCGAGAGATTTAGAGATGGTTTCAACAAAGGGTAGAAAAGGTAGAAGTTTAAAGAGTTACAAATCATTAAATGATTCATTTTTACCAAGTTCAGTAGATCTAGCAGTATTGATTAGTGGTGGTAGCGCCTCAGCAAGCGAGATTGTTGCTGGAGTATTACAAGATCATGATAGAGCTGTTGTATTAGGAACTCAATCTTTTGGAAAAGGATTGGTCCAAACTGTAATAGGGATTAATCAAGATACTGCTTTAAAAATTACTAATTCTAAATATTATATCCCGAGTGGGCGTTCCATTCAAAAGAGAAAATTTATAGATGAAGAATTGATGGCAAATACTGATTCAGCTGCAGATTCATTGTATCAGACAAAGGCTGGAAGAACGGTACTAGGCGGTGGAGGTATCTCACCAGATATGGTTGTAAAAGATGAAGAAAAATCTTATCCTTTGGCAGCTTCTATTGCAAGAAATGGAGGTTACTTTAGATTCGTACAGCAATCTAGCGATCAGTATACATCAATTGATGAGGTGATTGCTGATGATAACTTGATGAAGAATTTTGAAACTTTTATTAAAGATAGTGATATTGAAGGTTATGTTGACGGTCAAGAAGAGTTAGATCAGGCAAAAGAGAAATTATCAAAAGAAAATAAAGAAAATATTTTCTTAAAAAATGCTTTTAGCGTTATAGAAAGGCAGATTGATAAAAATCAATCAGAGATGTTTGAGAAGGAAGATGATTTAATTAGAAGGATGATTTTAGGTGAATTTGCTTTCTATTATGATGGAAATAATGGAAAATATGAATTATATCTCAGCGAAGATACGGTGGTCATTAAAGCTATAGAAATTTTAATGGATGACTCTATTTATTCATCACTCTTAACAGTACCTGAACCTAATCAGGTCGCAGTACTCAAAAAATAACTATCTATGACATCTAAGATGCATGCAGGTTTTAGTGTAAGTTCTTTTTTTAAAAACAACAATATCGATACAGTCTTTACTTTATGTGGAGGACATATTTCTCCAATTCTCGTTGGATGCGAGTCAGAAGGAATTGATATCGTAGAAGTTCGTGATGAAGTTTCAACAGTCTTTGCAGCTGATGCTGTATCAAGGTTAACAGACAGTATAGGGGTTGCTATAGTTACCGCTGGACCTGGAGTAACCAACACGATTACTGCTATTAAAAATGCTCAATTAGCGCAGTCACCATTAATACTCATTGGTGGAGCGGCAGCAACACTTTTACGTGGAAAAGGATCTTTACAAGATATTGATCAAATAGCATTGATAAAGCCGCATGTTAAATCAGCTGTAACTGTCGGTAAAGTACGCGATATCATACCATCACTTACCAATGCTTTAAATATAGCAGTATCAGGGGTTCCTGGACCAGTATTTGTAGAATTACCCATTGATTTGTTATACCCAGAAGATAGTATTCGCGAACAACATGCAAGCCAGCTTCCATCCACTGGATTTTTAGCTAAGGCAATGGCATGGTATGTTAATCGACATTTAAGCGATATGTTTTCTAATAAAAAATCATCGATAAAAATTAGAAAAAAAACAAAATTGCTTGGAAGGCAAAAAGATATAGATAATGCGGCGTTAGCAATCGTGAATGCTAAGAAGCCTGTTGTATTACTTGGAAACCAAGTCACACAGAATAAAGAAGCTTTACCGCAATTTATTAAGAGTTTAAACAAGCTTTCTATTCCTACGTATACATCGGGTATGTCACGAGGCTGTTTTAGCGACAAAGATACATTCTTTATGCGTCATAATCGTAAGCACGCTTTGAAGAATGCTGATGTTGTAGTAACTGTAGGAGTGCCACTGGATTTTCGTTTGGGCTATGGATTTTCTATCAATGCAAAAGCAAAAATTATTGCAATCAATAAAAGCAAGATAGATATGAAGAAGAATAGGAAACCTTTTATTGGTATTCAAGGAGATCCAACGCGAGCAATATGTGAAATTGCCAAAGTGGTTAATCCTCCAAAATGTGAAGAGTGGACAAAAGAGTTAAATATGCTTGAACAGAGTCGTGATAATGAAATTATACAGCAATCTAATATACCAACAGATTTTGTTAATCCAATCAAATTATGTACTACCATTAATAATTTTCTAGACGATGACAGTATCCTAATAGCGGATGGCGGAGATTTTGTAGGTACAGCATCATATGTTGTACGACCTAGAGGACCTTTAAGTTGGTTAGATCCAGGGCCGTTTGGAACATTAGGTGTTGGAGGCGGATTTGCTTTGGGAGCAAAAAGCGCATATAAGAATAAAGAAGTTTGGATTATTTATGGAGATGGAGCTTGTGCATTTAGCTTGGCTGAATTTGATACATTTGTTCGTCATAAATTACCTATTATTGCTATCGTAGGAAACGATGCTTCATGGCAACAAATTGCCCGAGAACAGGTTGATATGCTCGGAAGTTCAATAGGGACAAATCTTGCCAATACAGCCTATCATCAAGTAGCAATCGGATACGGTGGAAAGGGTTATGTTGTGGATGATCCTGATAAATTAGAAAGCGTATTATTGCAAGCAAAAGAAGATGTAAAAAATGGACATCCAGTATTAGTGAATGTTCGTATTGGAAAAACAAATTTTCGAAAAGGATCTATATCAGTATGATTAATAAAATATTCTATCCCGACCCTATATTTAAATTTATAACCATTCTATTAATGTCATGTTTTTATATGAATGTTGGATTGAAACATTTTATTGAACCGGAATGGTTTATACAAATTATGCCACCTAATTTTCCGTTTCATTTAGCTTCAGTGTATATTAGCGGGTTTTTCGAAGTTTCATTGGGTTTCTTGCTATTGATACCTAAAACACGATATTATGCTGCCTGGGGGCTTATTTTGCTCTTAATTGCAGTATTCCCAGCTAATATCTACCTTGCTTTAACCGATGGAGATGCAATAGGTACTACAGCAGCAATTGCATGGGGAAGACTTCCATTTCAATTTCTATTTATTGGATTGGCCTATTGGCATTCAAAAGATGTTTGAAAAAGTATTAAATAAGGTCATGCATTTTTTTGCTTGGCTTATTATTAATTCAAAAGATAAATAAAGGAGTTTAAAATGTTAAAAAAGATTTTACTATTATTACTCACGGTTGGATTTGTATCAGCAAATACACCGAAGGTTATATTAATTACTGGAACTGCATATGGAATTGGTAGATCTACCGCTGAGTATTTATTAGATAAAGGTCATATTGTGTATGGTGGAGATATTTTAGTCGATGAAAATCTCTATTTAAATGATATTGGCGGCATAGCAATTGAAATGGATGTTACAAATCAGGAGCATGTCGATAATGCTATTTCAAAAATAATTGCCGAACAAGGTAGGATAGACGTATTAGTGAACAATGCTGGAATTGCTGTTGGTAGTGCTATTGAGGATATATCAATGGAGGATGCGATGTATCAGTTTGAAGTAAATTTATTTGGTATTGGTAGAACTGTTAAAGCAGTATTGCCACACATGCGAGATCAAGGAGATGGGACTATTATCAATATTTCTTCAGTATTAGGTAAAGCATATAACCCTCTTTATGGATGGTACGTTTCATCGAAACATGCTCTTGAAGGTTGGTCTGATGTACTTAGATTGGAAGTGAAACAGTTTGGGGTAGATGTAGTAATCATTGAGCCGGGCATGATCAAAACAAACATCGGTAATTATTCAGCAAAATATTTTGAAAAATATAGTAAAAACTCAGAATATAAAAATTTCTATGGCTCTCCAGATGATTCAGGAGAAAGCAGTTTTGACGATTATTCTGATCCGATAGTAATAGCGAAAGTCATTGAAAAAGCAATAAGTGCTAAAAATCCTAAAACAAGGTATTCGGCTGGTGCATATAGCTGGATACTTTTAACAATGAGAAGTATATTACCGGACAAATGGTTTGACAGCTTGATTGTAAAAGTTACAGGTTAAGCTATAGTTTAAAAATTGGGGGCGATTAGCTCAGTTGGTTAGAGCATCTGCTCGACATGTAGAGGGTCGGGAGTTCGAATCTCTCATCGCCCACTC
>JABHGE010000004.1:0-13326 GCA_018672235.1 Fidelibacterota bacterium
CCAGGAGCAGCTAATTCAAGTCGCATCCCTAGTGCTAACAATCCACCTAGAAAGAAAAATATTATTCCACCAAAAAGATACATAAGACCAATACGCTTATGATCTAATGTTAGCACCCATGACATTATGCCTTTTGGATGAGTAAGATAATTTTGTTTTTGATTTTCAGCCATAAGTATATCCTAATTTACAATTAAATTTGAGAATCCTCTTTTAAAGATTTTAAGAAAGCAATCAATGCATCTAGCTCCCTATCATTTAATAGACCTTGATAGGTAGGCATAACTCCTTGGTAACCTGCTACTATTTTTGTTTGTGGTTCTAGTATAGAGCTTCTTATATAATTATCATCAATTATAGTACTAGTACCATCATCAAAAACTCTTTCCTCTCCCCACATTTGACTCGTCTGCAAGTATGATGGGCCAACTAAAGCGGATCCATCTAAGGTATGACAAGTGTTACATGCTTTTTTAGTATATAATTTTGCACCAAGCTCATCTAGCGGTATATCTTCATCATCTGATCCAAGCTCTGCAACCCATGCTTCATATTGTGCAGGTTTCATAACAATAACTTTTGCTCCCATTTGTGAGTGTCCTGTTCCACAATATTCGGTACAAAATATATCATATACTCCCTCTTGTTGGGCATCAAACCACATTACATTATATCTATTAGGTAGACAGTCCATCTTAGTTCTCATAACAGGAATAAAGAAGCTATGTAATACGTCCTTAGAAGAAAGAACAATTTTAATAGGCTGATTAGAAGGTACTACAAGCTCGTTAAGAGTTGTACCTCCATCGGGATAATCAAATGTCCAAAACCAACTCTGACCAGTAACTTTAATTTCAATCGCATCATCAGGAACAATGATCATTTTTAAATATGATCTAATACCCCATACAAATGTGATACTTACTAGTATAAGAGGAACAATGAAAAATAGTGATTCTAGTATATTGCTGTGATCTTTACTGCTCGTGAGTCTGATCTCATCGCCTTTTTTGAATCGATATTTGATTGCTAAGTACGCCATACCGAATACAACGATAGCAAAGAGGGCTATTGATGAATAAAAAATAAAATAGAATAGGTTATCGATGTCAGCAGCAAAGGTTGACACCTGTTTTGGAAACAAATATTCAGTTAATCTATCCATGTCTTCTACTATTATCCCCTAAATAAATTATAATCATTTTTCCAGTAACCTACAATTGTAATACCTAGAAAAATGATAGTTAATATACCTCCTAATCTCATAACATTGGTAGCAAAAAGTGTATAAGTATTTTTGTATGGGTCATAGTGGTAGCAATAAAGAACTATTTTATCAAGAGTACTTCCTATTTTTCCTTCTCCAGCCTCTAACAAGCTTAGCTTTAAATCCTTTGCTAGAAATTGAATTCCATATAAATATCGTGATATTTTTCCTTCTGGACTTAATACAGAAATTGCTGCAGGATGCATATACTCATCTCTATCTTCGTCATAATAGTATATAAACCCTATGCTATCGGCAATTTTCTTTATATTCTCTTGATCACCAGTTAAAAAGTGCCAATCATTCTTAACGTTCTTAAGATTGTATCCTGCTATATAGTTTTGTTTCTTTTGATTGGCAAATGCTGTGCTCTCATTAGGGTTAATATCAATAGTAATGACTTGATATTCTTCTCCTGCATTCAATGTTAGCTTTTCAATTGATTCAGCTAACCCATTTAGCACAAGCGTACAGAGCATCGGGCATTCAAAGTAATTTAATGTGAGAATTGTAGGAATATTTTTTTCAAATAAATCTTTTAAGAGAATTGTTTCACCGGATTCATTGATAAATGTAGTATCTAAAGGAATATAATCTCCTAATTGCTCTATAACATCTATTGGAGACTCTGTTGGAGGTTCTTCTTTTAATGTTTGCGAAAACAAGAAGTGACTTGAAAATAGAAATACTAAAAGTAGATTATTTCTTTTGATCATCTAGTAATAGCTCTTTTGATCGATCAATAGGTATATGATAAATTTCTTTTTCTTTGTCGATTACCTTATAGCTATTGAGAGTTTCGCTTTCTGATTTTCTTAATTCTATTAATTTTTTTGATCGTTTACTGAGTTTAAATTCATAAATAGTGTCATCTAAGACGCGTACATAGTATTCAAATAAAAGAAAAAGGGTGACTATGATTGTTAAAACAAATATAAACCCTCCAATTATTACTGGCTTAACTGGTATATCTTCTTTTTCGTAACCTAGATTATCCATAACTAGTGATTCCTATGATTGATTGAATGTATTAATTCTGGATCATTGATAGATACTAAAGAACTTCTGGACATGATATATCTAAAGCCGCCAATAAATATAGAAGCAAACCCTAACATACTAGCAATATCATATATTCCAATATGAAAATCATGATGGTGAATAGTTGGCATCACAATAAAATTAATATCGATATAATGCATAAATAATATCCATATGCTCATAAATTGCAGTAGTCTTATATTTCTTTTTGACCCTCTAAAAATTAAAGAAAAGAATGGAATAAAAAACTTACCTACTATCAATAAAACACTTATTGTTTTCCAGGAACCTACCCATCGATGAAGATACCAAATAGTTTCTTCTGGAATATTACTGTACCAAATAAAATAAAATTGTGCTCCAGCGATGTAACAGTAAAAAACTGTAAATGCAAATAAGTATTTACCAAGATCATGGAAATGTTCCTCAGATACAATATCTTTTAAATATCCCTGATCTTTCAGGCGGATTAGTGTAAATGTTAAGAACGCTAAGAATGCTAAGAATGATCCTGCAAAAGTATATACTCCATACATCGTAGAATACCAATGAGGGTCTAAGCTCATTAACCAGTCTAGGCCTGCAAAAGTAATACTTGTAAACAGCAATACCCCTATAGGACTCATAGTGAAATTCTTTAATTTTATTAATGCGTTATGGTCTCCATCAATATCGTGCTTAGTAGATGTGAAATAAATATAAAAAGCTATGACGTTCCATAAGCTAAAATATGCTACTGCTCTTTGTATAAAAAATTGTTTATTTAGAAAGGGTAGTTTGTGCTGTATAAGATGATCAGCTTCAAAGCTATGTGTAAGCCAATAACTGTGAGCTGGAAGCCATTTAAATAACAATTCCATACCTGCAATAATTGGAAGAAATAATATTGTAAATATTGGCATTAACATCAGAGTATTCTCCATAACTCTTTTTATAGCAACACTCCATGTAGCAGAAAAAGCATAGTGAACAAATATAAAGAACATTGCTCCAAGTATAATGCTTAACCAGAAAAAGAAAGATGTTAGATAGGAAAAATAAAATTCTTTTGAATCAAAACCAGAAAACCAAGCAATACTAAGTAGTGCTAGTCCTGCAAAAATTAAAATAAAATTAGTAGATTTTTTTGAGCTATAATTATATGTTTTTGAATCTAATTTCATGATTTTTTAGCAATTTTTTCTTGTTCATCTTGTGGTAAATCTTGAAAAGTAGCATTCTGACTTTTTTGCAATGCTCTAACATAATGGACAATTGACCAAATATCATCAGCCTCTATTTGATATCCATATGCAGGCATACTACGTAATCCATATCTAATAGTATTAAACATCTCACCATCAGGTTGCATACGAATGCGTTCGTCATGCAAGTTAGCAGGAATAACAGGGTAATCATATTGCGTAACAATACCTTTACCATTTCCTACCTGAGAATGACATGGAGTACAATAAATATTGAATCTATCTTGACCTCTATCTAGCACTTCTGCTGATAATGCTATGGGATTATTTACTAAGTATGATCCATCTTCATTTTTACCATTTAAAAATGATGCATTTTCATCATACTGTCCTCTAGCAATAGTCCCTTCAATTGGAGTTCTCATAGTTGAGCCATCTTCAAAGAAATAGCTTTCTTCTAAAGATCTATACTTCTGCTGATTGTCCATATTGGGATTTAAATGAATTGGAGTTTCTTCAAATTTTGCACCTCTAAAACATCCGGTTAAAAATAACAGGCTTAAAAGTAATATATTAATTCTCATCTTTTAATACCTCAATATCTGTACCACCCATTTTCTCTAAAAATGATTTTACTTCTTCTTCGTTATATTTTGGATCTGAAATTTCAATACTAACATAGAATGCATCGCTTGTAACTCTAGAAAATTTATCTGAATAAAATACAGGATGATGGAATCGAGGTATGCTGTTAAAATACATCATTCCAAAGACTGCTCCGAAAGCACTAAATAATACCATGAGTTCAAATGTAATAATTGCGTATGCGGGATAAGCAAAAAATGGTTTTCCACTAATATTCATTGGGTATTCAATTGAATGAATCCAAGTTTGTAGCCCAAAACCAAATAAAGCTCCCGTTAGTCCCATTACCCCAATTACATAACCTAATTTAGATCTTTTGAGTCCCATTGCGTCATCCATACCATGAATTGGAAAAGGAGAATGACAGTCAAAATCTTTAAATCCTGCATCTCTTACCTTCTCTGCGGCATGAACTAATGCTACGGGAGTATCAAACCTCGCTATTACACCGTATGTATTCATTCTTCGTGTCCGTGATGAGGGTTAGACTCTGGTAATACTAATTTTGCTTCAGCAATAGAAACCATTGGTAAGAATCTTAAGAATAGAAGAAATCCTGTAAAGAATAGCCCAAATGTGCCTATATAAATTGATACATCAAATATTGTTGGATTATACATAGCCCAAGCACCTGGCATGAAATCTCTATGAAGTGTGATAACTACAATTACAAACCGTTCAAACCACATTCCAATATTTACTAGGATAGATGTGATAAATAGAAATGGAATATGCCTTCTGTAGCGTTCAAACCAAAAAAATTGAGGAACAACAACATTACAAAAGATCATTGCCCAATAGCCCCACCAGTATGGACCTAAAGCTCTATTCACAAAAGCAAACGATTCATATGCATTACCACTATACCATGCAACAAAGAATTCCATTGAATAGGCATAACCAACCATACAGCCAGTTAATAGCATAATTTGTGCCATCTTATCAAGATGCTCTAATGTAATAATATGTCCTAGATTATATACTTTTCTTGCTATAATAGAGAGTGTCATTACCATTCCAAATCCAGAGTAAATTGCACCTGCTACAAAATAAGGGGGGAATATTGTTGTATGCCAACCCGGTATTATACTAGTAGCAAAGTCAGAACTAACAACACTGTGAACTGATAATACTAGAGGAGTGGATATACCAGCAAGAACTAAGTAGGCTAGCTCATAATGCTGCCACTGTCTATTTCCACCTCTCCATCCTAATGCAAAGAATCCATAAATTTTTCTTTTTAAATTTGTTTTTGCCCTATCTCTTAAAGTTGCTAAGTCTGGAATCAGTCCTGTATACCAAAATAATAGTGACACTGTAAAATAGGTGAACACAGCAAAGAAATCCCATATTAATGGACTTCTCATGTTTGGCCACATTCCCATTTGATTTGGTATAGGCAAGAACCAATAAGCTACCCAAATTCTACCGACATGAATCCCAGGAAAAACAAGCGCACAAATAACAGCGAAAAGTGTCATAGTCTCAGCAAATCTATTAATGGCATTTCTCCAATTTTGTCTAAATAAATGCAAGATAGCAGATATTAAAGTACCTGCATGACCAATACCTACCCACCAAACAAAATTAATAATAGCCCAACCCCAGAATACGGGATTATTAATACCCCAGATTCCAGTACCTTCCCATATAAGAAATCCAACACTACCTGCAAAAATTGCTAGCAAAGAAAGAGCAAATCCAAATAAAAGCCACCATTGAATTGGAGTTTTTTTACTTTCAGGCACTCCTGCTATATCATCAGTAATAGTAGTAAAATTTTGATTACCAGGAAGTAGTTTTTCAGCACGAATTTCTGCTTTTGACTTTATTTTATTCTCTAGCATCTAGTGATGCGCTCCCTGATGATTATTTGAAGATAACTTAGGATTCTGATTTCTAATTTTTGCAAGATATGTAGTTCTTGGGCTAGTACCAAGCTGTCCTAATAAAGCATAGTCGCGATTACGGCTTTTTGCTTTACTAACTGCGCTATTTGGATCATTAATATCTCCAAATTTAATAGCATCAGCTGGACAAGATTGTGCGCAAGCTACTTTAACGTCTCCATCAACTAGGTCTCTATTTTCATTTTCTGCTTTAATACGAGCTTCACTAACACGCTGATAACAGTAAGTACATTTTTCCATAACCCCTCTAAAACGCATACTTACATCAGGGTTCATGGCCATTTGTACTACTTCTGGAAGGTCTTTTGTATAATTATAAAAATTAAATTTTCTTACTTTATAAGGACAATTATTTGCACAATACCTTGTGCCTAGACAGCGATTATAAGTCATTTGATTTACACCATCTGTAGAATGTGTAGTAGCGCCAACTGGACAAACTTGCTCACAAGGAGCTAATTCGCAATGTACGCATGCAACAGATTGTGTAGATACTTCTGGATTATCAGGATCGCCGGAAAAATAATTGTCGATACGAATCCAATGCATTTCTCTACCATTCATTACTTGCTGCTTACCTACTATAGGAATATTGTTCTCACTTTGACAGGCAATAGAACAAGCATTACAACTGGTACAGCTTGTCAAATCTATCGACATTCCCCACTGATGACCTTTTGAATAATCATATTCAGGCTCAGGATTATACATTGAATGATCTTCCCAACTTCTGCTCTTATCTGGCTTATGCTCTTCAACTACATCCTTAATAAATTCTGGATGTTTTTTATAATCTTCCATTGTTGACTGCTTTACTAGATCAGGAATTCTTGATTGGACTTCTTTAGTTGATAGGTCGCTAAATCCTGGCGCTGCAAGTTTATCTTCTTCAAGACCATAGTGTTCTTGGGTCGTTGCTAATGGATATGTTTCATTGAGAATTTTAATCTCAGCATTTACAGCATAACCCATATTCGAACTTGTTCTTAATGGGTACATATTAAAACCTACACCGCTACCAATTCTACCAGAAAACTCTCTGCCATACCCCAGTTCAAGAGTAATTGTTTTTTGATTTTGCCCAGGTACAATCCATGCTGGAACCTTAACGCTTTTGTCGCCTAATAATATTTGAATCATTTGACCATTTTTTATATTTAATTTTTTTGCAACTTTCATACTAACAAAAGCAGCATTATCCCATGTTAAGCTAGTTATCGGTTTTGGGATCTCTTGTAACCAACCATTATTTGCATATCTTCCATCATAAACAGAAGAAGATGGTGCAAAAATTAATTCAAATTTATTATCATCAAGAGCTTGATCTTTAGTCAATACCGCTGTAGAAATTTTATTTTGGATACGAACTTTTTGAGTGCTCAGCAATGGCTTAGCATGAATTCCTTCATGTAATATTTTTTCCCATTTTCTTTCAAAATTTGCTTCATTCACAATACTATCTTTCCAGACTTTTTTAACGGTATCATAAGAACTTCTATCTTCTTTAAAAATGATAGGAGTGAGAACCTGTAATGCGCTTTTTGAATCAAAAAGTGGTCTAATTTGTGGTTGAATAATACTTGCATAGCCATCATAGGTCATTGCATCTCCCCAAGTTTCAAAGAAATGAGCTTGTGCAATACTCCATTGACAATGCTTTGAAGTTTCATCATAAAAACTACTTAGATGAACTGCAGATTTTACTTTCTTTAGGGATGCTTCAAAGTTGCAATCAGATGGAGCGTCATATACTGGATTACCTCCCAAAATAATTAAATTATCTATCGCACCTTTAGCCATCTTCTTACATAGCACTTTAAAATCTTTCATTGAAGTAACATGTGCTTTATCTAGTGGATAATAATCGATTGGTGCTTTTAATTGGTTGTTAATACCTGTAATTAAGCAATGAATATCTGCTGGTAAATCACTTCCACCTATAATGATAGATTCACCCTTATTTTTTATTAAATCTTCTGCAACAGTTTTAATCCATAAATGATTGGAGCTTTTTACAGGCTTAGCATCAATTTTTAATCCTAATTTTTTTAATTCTCCAGCTAACTCTCTTAAAACTGAAGCAAACTGGTGATTCGGAACATTCAAACGATGATCTGCGCTAGATCCAGTAGGAGTCATAAAGCTTTCTACAACATACAATCTGTTCATTGTACTTTTTTCATCTTCTAAATCTCTATTTTGAGCAAATTTTCGTGTATGATATACGCAATTATCTTCAACTCCCAGAAAGTCAGATCCTATAGAAAGAATTGTCTGCGCACTTTCTAGGCGATTCAATGGTTGTAATTTTTTACCAAAAGCTTTTTCAATCCCTCTATATAAGTTTTCATTATTAATTGGCTCATATACTACCCAATCAGCATCTGGATATGCTTTTTTAAATTCATTATGCATGAATTGTATTGTTGGCGATGAGGACTCTTGCGATAAAATAGCTAGCCTATTTCCATTTGAGCTATTCATTGATTGAGCGTATTTAACATATTCAGACCAATCTACTTTTTTCCCATTCAGTCTAACACCTCTAGATCTGTCAGGATCATACATATCTAGTGTAGTAGCTTGAGCAAAAGAATTAGATTTACCCATGGATGCAGGATGTTTCTCATTACCTTCAACTTTAACCGGTCTTTCGTCGTGATTTTCAATAATTACTCCTAGAGCATTATTTTTAAAAGGCATAGTAGTTGCATAATGCTTAGGAATTCCAGGTATAGTTGCTATTTCAGCTTCTACATATGGAATAATTTTTTGTACAGGTTTTTTACAACCTTCTAAACCTGCTAAGGCTACTGATGCGGCTACCAATGATAAAAAATTTCTTCTAGATAGCCCATTATCTTCATGATGCTCAGACTGCTTTAAGTAATTAGTGTAATCATCCGAAGAAGAGATATCTTTTAAGCTCTTCCAATAACCAAATTCATGTGACTGAGCAGTGTTCTGATCAATCTTATTAGTATCTACAAATTCTTTTGATTTATTTTTTATCTGTGACATTTTTGACAATCTCCTACAGGTCTTTTATCCCCATGCTGCTCTACCCAAGATGATACAAAATTATCATAATCTGCTGGTGGAGTCCAATACATATTTGTTACTTCATTCTTAGGTCTAATTTCTGGCGTATCAGATCTATGACAATCTAAACACCAATCCATGCTCAATGGTTTAACTTGATAGACTACTTCCATTTCTGCTATATTTCCATGACAAGATATACAAGCGACTCCCGAATTAACGTGTACGCTGTGATTAAAATATGCGTACTCTGGTAACATATGAACTTTAATCCATTCAATTGGCTTTCCAGTTTCCCAACTTTCTCTAACTAATTTTAATTTTTCGCTATCTGTCTTCACATATGTGTGACAGCCCATACAAGTTTCTGTAGGTGGAATAACAGCAGAGTAAGATTGTTCAACTCCAACATGACAGTAACGACAATCTATTCCCATATCTCCAGCATGTAATTTGTGACTATATGGAACAGGCTGAACTGGTGCATAACCTACGTCGGTATAATATGGCGAGCCATAATACCAAATAAAAGAAGATAGGGAGAATAGCAGAAGAAATATTCCAATTAGGAATATTCCAGTGAAATTATTTGTCCATCTTGGAAATAGTTGCATTTTTCTTTTATATTAAAACCATTTAAAATAGAGATAAATCTTGTCCTGACATTACACTAGAATCAGTGAAGCAGTCAAGCAATTATAACATAAGTGTTATCTTTTCTTGATTTATTAAATAAATTTGGTCCAATGAATGAATCTTATAAAATTATATCATCATCAATGCTCTATTGGTTTTCTCAAAAGAAGTGGTTTGTTTTTAGTGTTCTACTAGCAATATTCTTATTGAGTCTAAGCACGCCTGTAGGACTAACTTTAGCTGGGTATCATAGTCTGATAATATTATTAATGGTTTTTACCTTGGTCACATTTGAACCTATACCATTTCCAGCAATAGCTCTTTTAACTTTGGTATTACAAGTATTGTTAGGTGTAGCGCCGCCAGATGTAGTTGCCGAATCATTCATGAACGATGCAGTATTATTTGTTATGGGCTCACTCATGTTTGCTATTGCTATTGTACATCAAGGATTGGATATAAGATTGGCAAAAATTATTATAAAAATTTTTGGTAAAAGTAAAAAGTTATTCCTTGCAGGGCTGATGACTATTTCAGCTATTTTATCATCTTTTTTAGGTGAACATACAATTATTGCTATCATGTTACCTATAGGATTGTCTGTCATAAAAAATATTGATACAAAACAAACCGATGGAAGAAATGCTGTCCTACTAACTTTATTTTCTGTTGGATATGGGACTATTATTGGATCTATCGGAACTCCATCCGGTGGAGCTCGTAATGTGATCATGATTAATTATTTGCAGGAATTCAGTAATATTAATATCGATTATTGGGAATGGATGAAACATGCATATCCTATACTTATTATGCAGCTAGTAGTTGCATACTTTGTATTACAATTTGCATTTCCTACCACTCTAAAAAATATTCAAATCAAAGAATATAAGAAGAAAATATCCAAATCAACCACTAGAGATAATATCAATCATTTATTTTCTTCAATCATTATATTATTGATTGTTATTAGTTGGTTTTTGTTTAACGAAGAACTTGGTTTGGGAATTATTGCTTTGTGTGGAGTATTAATTTTTATGATTTGTGGAATGGTATCATGGGAAGTAATAAATAAAAATACCAATTGGGGAGTTATTCTTTTATTTGCAGCAACTATATCATTAGGATTTCAAATAAATGAAACGGGAGCTTCGTCTTGGTTGGTTACAAAATTTAATGCGCTCTTAGCGCTAATGCCTGAAAGCAGCTTTAATATTAGTTGGTCTTTTATGGCAATATTAACAGGATTAACTGCAAATTTTTTTACAAGCTCGGCTACAATCTCATTATTAGGTCCCATGGCAATTGAACTCCAACCTTCGGATATATCATTTGCTTTATCTGCCGCTATAGCTTCGGGATTTTCATTCCTAACAGTTATTTCATCTCCTACTGCGATGATTATCTATTCTACAGGACTTGTGAGTACCAAAACTTTTTTTAAAGTTGGAGTGTTGATGTTTACTAGTTCAATTGCTATCTTATATTTAATGTCAAAATTTTACTGGGTAACACTGTGAATATCTTAATTGCCATCGGTGGAAAAGAATATTCAAAACCAACGTTAGATCTTGGAATGAAGATTGCAAATGCATTTGAAGCAACTACTACTATTGCATATGTAGGTAAAAGAATTAGCCAATTCTCTGAAAAGGATGTCAGTGTTGTACATCAAAATTTAGATAGCAGAGAATTGTATAGACCTGGAGTAAGAACTCTAGAATGGGCATACGATTTTTTAGAATCAAAAAAGTATATTAAAAAAGATAAGAGCATTCCTTTCAATGACCATTTACTTATCGATGAAGAAAATTCTAGAATGCGCGTTTTATTAAAAGGGAGTCATTCAAATAAAATTGATTTAATTTTACGTACTGGTGAAATTATTGATCAATTGCGATCTGAAGTTGCAACTAGTAATCATGATATCACTATCATTGGTGGTGGTGGAAATAAGGGAATGCATCATAAGCTAGTACAATTCATTGATAGCTCTGTCATGGTAGTAAAAAACTATTCAGTAAATAAGCAGTATAAAATTCTACTACCCGTTAACAACTCTACGGGTTCAAACAAAGCAATTCAAATTGCTGAAAAATTTGCAAAGTCTAAGAAATTGCCTGTAGAAATTATTACTGTATTAGAAAACAAATCTTCTGATGAAAAATTAAGAATTATATTGGAGAAAACTGAACAAAGATTTACGAATGCTGGTATTAAAAATACTGCAACAATTCTTGAAGGTAATCCTGTAAAGACTGTAGTAAAATATGCTAAAGATGATAGTCTTGTTATGCTTGGGGTATCGCCAAAAAATCCTTTCTTAAAATACTTCTTTGGTAGTAAACCAATTAGCATTGCTCAGCAATGTAACTGTCCTGTATTAATCGCTAAATAAGCGCGTCTAATACTTCATCGTAGTTTGGTTCATGTCCAGTTTGATCGACCAGTTGCGTATACCCTATTGTTTTATCAGTATTGATAATTACAACAGATCGAGCTAATAGACCTTGAAATTTTCCATTTGTGTGTAAGATACCATAATCATTTGCAAAGTCTTCGCTACGCATATCAGAAAGAAAAAGAACATTCTCTAGATTGTTAATAGTACAAAATTGTTTTTGACTAAAAGCTAAGTCTCTAGATATGCAAATAACTACCGTATTGTTCATATCGCCGGCAAGTTCATTAAATTTATAGGCTGAAGCCGAGCATACTGGAGTGGCTAAACTAGGAAAAATATTTAATACTAATCGCTTTCCTTCAAAATCTTTTAAAGTCATATTGACTAAATCATTGTTTGCTAATAAAAAATCTGGTGCTTTAGAGCCTACGCTAGGCATTGTTCCTGAAAGATTAACTACTTGATCTCCTAATTTTATTTGTGTCATAATTTTCTCTTTTGTTTATGTTAAAACGTTTAAATTGGATTTAAATTTAAAACAACTAAAACAATTAATAGGAGTTTTTTATGAATGATACGAAAAAATTTTTCTTACCAGCCTTGCCATACAATGCAAATGATCTTGCACCAACAATATCCTCTCAAACCGTAGACTTGCATTACGGAAAACATCATCAAGCATATTTCAATATGCTAAACACTTTCGCTGAAGGTACAAAATTTATGGATATGGATTTAGATGAAGTGGTGGTAAAAAGCTTTGAAGAAGATAATAAAAAAGTATTTAATAATGCAGGTCAAGCATGGAATCATATCCTATACTGGAACCAAATGACTCCAGGTGGAAGCAAAACACCTCATGGAAAATTATTAGAAAAAATAAATGAATCATTTGGAGACTATGACACATTCAAGACTAACTTTACACAACAAGCAGTTGGTGTATTTGGTAGTGGATGGGCATGGCTTATTGAAAAAGATGGAAAGTTAGATTTAAGGGGATTACCAAATGCTGAGAACCCACTCGCACATGGAGAACATGCTTTAATGGGAATAGATGTATGGGAACATGCTTATTATCTAGATTATCAAAATGTCAGACCTGATTATGTAAAGGCAGTATTAGATAATGCAATTAATTGGGACTTTGTAGCAGATAGATTGAGCTAATTAATTTCTACAATATAAAAAGGTGAA
>JABHGE010000005.1:0-27232 GCA_018672235.1 Fidelibacterota bacterium
GATAGCCACATAAACATTATCTACTATTTGGTAAATATTTTTTTCAAAATAATAGTCATCATCTACACTAATTTGATTGTCAAATTCCTGAGAGGGTTGTAGGGTTTCTTTTTCTGTTTTGGAACAATTAAGTACAATTAAACATATCAAGAGTATGTTAAATATTTTATAATGCATTTTCAAATATACATCATTATAAATAATATTTTTAGATAAATTAAGCGACAACTATGAAACATATTTCTTACGCAAGAGACAAATTTGTATCGACAGACGAAGTAAGTCTGAGCATTTTAGGCAATTTT
Source organism: Fidelibacterota bacterium (assembly GCA_018672235.1). Taxonomy (GTDB): domain Bacteria; phylum Fidelibacterota; class Marinisomatia; order Marinisomatales; family Marinisomataceae; genus Marinisoma. Next base: position 306 of record JABHGE010000005.1, read on the forward strand.
TTAAGTATTGTTAGAGGATACCAAGTCTTTACTTTTCTGAAGACCGTAAATAAGGGAAAGCCTGTATTTTTAAATCACCATCTCGATAGAGTGCTCGATAATGCCAAGTCTATGAATATGATTGTAAAGCAATCTAGAGAAGAAATTGAGGAGCTAGTTCAGAGCACTTTAGATCAGAATAGTTTCGATGTTACAGAATGTAATATTATGATTCTCTTAGCAGGAACAACACCAATAGACACTTCAGCGCTTATTACGGATGAACCTATTGATCTTTTTGTTATTATAACGCCTATTAAGTTCTTTCCATCTAAATCTTACGAAAAAGGAATTGCATTAGGCTTGTTTGATTATAAGAGGCTTGATGGTGAACTTAAGACTCCATTCACCTATTTTGGTGGATTAAAAGCGCAGCACTCTGTTGTTCGAAATACTAATTATGATGAAGCGCTATATACTAGCAATAATATGGTTCTAGAGGGAACTACATTTTCTTTTTTCGGTATAATGAACGATGGAACTGTTATTACACCGCCTGCAGATGGTAAAATATTAAAAAGTGTAACGCGATTAGTATTACTAGACCTGCTAAAAAAAGCAGAGTTAAAAGTGTTAGAATCACATATTTCTATTGAAAAAGCTTTGGAATGTAGGGAAGCATTTATTGTATCAGCCAATCGAGATGTTATACCGGTTATATCTATTGAAGGACATGTTATTGGCGATGGATTAGTGGGTAATCAGACTAAATCAATTATGGGTCTTTATCAAGACGTTATCAATGCTCTTTAGTAGTAATATTTAGAACTAGTTCTTATTGTAGCTTTGTTATTTTTTAATTATTTTTATTGAAACATATTTATGTAGTAAAGCGTATATATTTACTATAAACAACAACTATAAAGGTAAATAATATGAAAAATTTTCAACTATTAGCCCTATCAAGTCTTTTTGTTTTTTCGTGTGCAATGAATGCACCAACAGCATCTGCTGAATCTAATGATTTTACCCTAGGTAAAGTTCAATCACAGCTTTCTGAAGGAATGAGCTCATCTCAGGTTGTAGAATTATTAGGATCTCCAAATTTAGTAACTAGCACGCAAGGTGGTGGTGAAGCATGGACATATGATAAGGTATCTCAAGAGTCAGAAGCTTCAAATATTTCAGGAGCAGGGGCAGGTTCAAGTGGAAACTTTTTTGGTATTTTTGGAGGAGGACGTAGTAAAAATTCTACTACGAGTAAAAATTTAACACTAATTGTTAAATTTAATGCAGATGGTGTTGTTTCTAGTTATAAATATCAAAGCATTAAGTACTAAATGAGAAATATCTCTCTTTCTCTTTTTCTAGTAACTGGTTTCTTATTAGTCGGATGTGGTGCAGGTATATCTGATCGTACTACTGCGGTAAAGCGAGCAATCGAAACTAGGGAGTATGACGTTGATATTAAGACCTTAATGAATGCATCAGTGGGCGCATTTCAAGACCTAGGCTATACTATCGATGTTTTAAATAGTGACTATGGATTAATTACTGGAAGTAGAACCCAAGGAACACAAACAACAAAGGTAGATAGAGGACCTGATAGTGTTATAGAAGGAATAGGGGCTATTCTTTTTGGATTTGAGGGTCGTTCAGATGATATTATTGTTACTCCATTAAAATTGTCAGCAACTATTACTGTTAAAGAAATTTCTTCTAATCCTTTGATCTCATCGTTGAGAGTAAATTTTGAAAGCGGCGGGAAAAAGTACTCTGACTCATTTTTTAAATCCTTCTTTGCTGCTATAGATCGATCTATATTTCTTGACACAGCAACTAAGGAGTAATAATGTCAAAAAGACAAGTATTTTCACTATTTATTGCTTTTAATTTTCTCTTAGTGAGTTGTAGTTCTTCAAGTTCATCAAAGAAAAAATCAGTCGCAGCACAACGTGCTGTTGAAACAAGAGAATATGCTGTAGATACAAAGACATTAATGACATCATCTATAGGCGCTTTTCAAGATCTTGGATTTACCGTTGATACAATTAGCGATGAGTTTTTGTTGATAACTGCAAGCAAAATTGAAGAACCACAGAAAGAAAAGAAAAAAGATAAGAAAATCGGTCCAGGAGATATTCTTGTTGGGATTCTTGCGATAGTAGCGATACTTGCTGTTTCTAAAAATAATAAAGATCTTTTTGATGACGATGACGACAGAGGTTCTTCTGGTGGTACAAAAACTGTTGTAAAAGATTACAAACTTACTGCTACTTTAACAGTGAAGCCAATTTCAGATACAGAGCCCGTTTTATCATCTTTGCGAATTAATTTCGGAGGAAGCAAAAGAGATCGTTCTATGCAATTTTTTAAAGAATTTTTTGCTGGTATCGACAAATCATTATTCTTAGATGAGAATTTAAATTAAGCACAAGAGATTGATTTAGAAATAGACAATTAAACCCCTTCTTATTTTTCAGATTTTTTCTTATACTTTATATCAACAATTATGCTAAGAAAAATCTTAATCTATTTATTTATTACTTTACTTTCGGCGAATAATACCTTTGCATCCACTGGTACAAAGAGTCATTCCGCTGAAATGTTAAGCAGGGGACGATATATTCCTATTGCGATATCAGACGACTTCTTAGTCACAGCTAAAACATTTTCATCGCTTACATCTAGAACGGTAGATATTTATGAACTGTATAGCGGTATTGATTCTATGAGTAAAACTAAAGAGTTGACATCGCCAAATCCATTATCTGGAGATGATTTTGGTTTTAGTATGGCATTGCATAATAATTATTTGCTTATAGGCGCCCCCGGATCAGATGACGGTAATGGAGTAGTCTATTTATATCGTAAAGACTATTCAGGCGATTGGGTTTTAGTAAAAACCTTTGAAAATCCTAATGCAACGACAGATCCTAGTCAGTCTCAAAAATTTGGATATAATGTAGCCTTAAACGATAAGTATGTTGCTATTGCCTCACCTTTTTTCAATGATGGTACAGTCTTTGTATATGACTTTAATCCTGAGTCTGAAGATTTTAATAATGCGCGAACAACACCATTCGAAGTCATTGATGTACGAAAATTAGGAGATGTCGAGGGTTGTTATGCTGCTGGTCCAGAAAAATTTGGATTTGGAGTATCTATGTCTTTTAATAATAATAAATTACTTATTGGTTCATTAAAAGAATTTGTACATCTTGTTGAGTTTAAGAATGGAGTTGTGTCTGGTGTTAATATTTTATCTCCTGAAAAAGACGAGAAAGCTAATGATGGTAAGGGACGTTTTGGTCAATCTGTCTACGTTGGAGATTCTAGTATTTATATCTCTGCCCTAGAAGATAGTAACGGTCAAGGCAAGGTATTTGTATATCCTTATATAGATACTAACAATAGGACCGATGAAAGTCTTTGGACAAATTTTTATACTATTCAACCTTCAGATCTAGTAGAGAATAGCTATTTTGGATACCAATTTAGCGAACTTGACAATCAGTTAATTATTAGCACATTTAATCAATCCGATTTGTATTTATATGATAAGAGCGAGCTTAGTAATCAATTTGTGCTTAAAGATGTTATCAAGAACGATAATTACATGAGTTCTGATTATTTCGGTAGAAATGTTGCTTTATTTGATAATGCGCTTATTACAGATGCTTATTACGCAGATGAGCTAGTGTTGTATAATAATTTACCTACCAGCCGACAATCTTTTCAAAATTTATCAACAAAAGGACCTGTTTTATCTATTAATGCGAAAGTGGAATGTACTGGAGGTACTGCAGGATCTTACGATTGCAATAATATTGATTTAATGGCGTTTATGGACAAAACAGATATTGGTGGAGGAAATAATACTAGTTTGAATGATATTTGGGGATGGACAGACCCTATTACCAATAGAGATTATGCACTTGTTGGTATGAGCAATGGAACCTCTTTTGTCGATATTACTACGCCAGATAGTCCCGTATATGTTGGAAGATTAGCAACACATAGCAGTAATTCTACATGGCGTGATATTAAAGTATTTAATAATTATGCTTTCATTGTGTCGGAAGCGGGTGGTCATGGTATGCAAGTATTTGATTTAACAGTGTTAAGAACTTTCAATAGCACTCCAATTACATTCTCCGAAACAGCTCATTATGCTGAATTTGGTAGTGCGCATAATATTTTTATTAATGAAGATACAGGTTTTGCTTATGCTATAGGTACTAGTACTTGTGGTCCTGGCGGATTGCATATTGTAGATATTAGTAATCCTACTTTACCAGCAAAATCAGCTTGCGTATCTGACCCTTCTACAGGAAGAAGTAATACTGGATATGTTCATGATGTGCAATGTGTTGTATACAATGGACCAGATTCTCAATATGTTGGGCAGGAAATCTGTTTTGGTTCTAACGAGACTAAGGTTTGGATTGCAGATTTAAGTGTTAAATCGGATGATTCTAGTGGTGCTAAGACAATTGGATTAGGGAGTTATGATAATTATTATACCCACCAAGGATGGCTAACAGAAGATCATAAATATTTTATCGTTAACGATGAGCTTGATGAGTACAACGGAGGATTTGGAAATACTAGAACATTAATTTGGAATGTAGAAGATTTAAGTAATCCAACGCTCCAAACAACATATACCGGTCCAACACCATCTATCGATCATAATAACTATGTTATTGGAAACTATGTTTATATGTCTCATTACACTAGTGGATTGCGCATTCTTGATATTTCTGATATAAACAATCCTAGTGAAGCGGCATATTTTGACGTATATCCATCAAATAATAATGCATCTTTTGATGGAACGTGGAGCAATTATCCCTATTATGATAGTGGGATAGTGGTTGTTACAGGTATTGATGAAGGGTTGTATATATTAAAACCTACACATGATGATACTGCACCTGATGCACCTGCTAATATTTCATATGCAATTCCACAAGATGGAAGTGTTATATTCTCTTGGAGTCTTGGAGATGATTCTAATGCTAGCGTTAGAGTATATCGATCAGAAGAAGCATTTTTTACTCCTTCTTCTAATAATTTGATTACAGAGGTAGGTTATCCAAATTCAGTATTTACGGATGAAAATCTAGATACAACCAAAACATACTACTATAAATTATCTACCGTCGATAGGGAAGGACAGGAAAGTCAATACTCTTCTGAATATCAAATTCGACCAGTAACATTTATTAATGCACCACCAAATATTGATACAGTGTCAGATGTACAAATCAACGAAGATACTAATTTAGGAATTCAGCTTACTGGAGTGAATTATGGGGCTGACGTTAACGCTCAAAATCTTACTGTTACGGCATATGCTGAGAATACAGCTATATTCCCATCATTAGTCGTAAATAATCCTTCTACTGGCCAATTTATACTCGATTTATCTCCAAGCGCAGATAGCAATGGATCTTCTGTGGTTTATGTGACAGTGCGAGATGACGGCGGTACAGCAGATGGTGGAATTGATTCTACTAGAGTATCATTTAATGCGACAGTATTGCCAGTAAACGATGCACCGGGAGCCTTTACTACGACAGGAGAATATATATTTAATACACTAGATGGTTCAGGTTCATATCTGTCAAATGAATACTTATTTATTACGCCAGAAAACCAAAATGACTCATTAAGATTTGTTTGGGAAGAATCTGCTGATGTAGATGGAGATAATATTGAATATCGAATGATTGGCTATAATGATTTACAGTTTTTAAGCATGAATACATGGACACAAGACAATTCAATGGTATGGGCGTTAAAAGATTTAGTAGCACAAACTGATACTGTTAATGTAGCTGAAGGTTCATGGTCTGTGATATCTACAGATGGACAATCCTTTCAAACTGCGGTATCTGGTTTTGTCGGGAATTTAAAGATTGATGGAAGAGCATTAATACCTGACATTTTAGAATTAAAGCAAAATTATCCAAATCCATTTACATCATTTACGACACTAGAGTATGATGTTCCGTCTACGCAGTATGTCGTTATGAGAGTATTTAATGTTAAAGGTCAACTTGTTACTACTTTAGTGGATGAAGAGCAAGGAGCTGGTTATAAATCAGTAATATGGGATGGAACCAACGACAACGGAGATCCTGTAAGTTCAGGTGTCTATTTCTGTCAAATGTATACTCCAGCTAATCCAAATGGTGGTCAGTTTATCAAAGCAATAAAAATGCTAAGATTAAGATAGTCTTGAATCCGCTAAAAAATTTATATCAATGGGTATTATCTTGGGCGGAAAGCGCTTATGGAACATTGGTTTTGTTCTCAGTCGCTTTCGCTGAATCTTCGTTCTTTCCTGTTCCCACAGATCCTTTATTGATGGCTCTATGCTTAGGAAAGGTTAAGCGTTCTATGTATTACGTGTTTATATGTACGCTAGGATCAGTATTGGGAGGTGTATTTGGATTTATAATAGGTTATTTCCTCTGGTATGCACCATCAGGTGAGCTGACAGGAGTTGCAAGCTTCTTTTTTAAGATAATCCCAGGATTTACACAACAAGTTTTTGATAATGTGGGTGCTAAATATGATGCACACAATTTTTTAGTAATTTTTACAGCAGCATTTACTCCAATTCCATATAAGGTTTTTTCAATAACAGCCGGTGTTTTTCAGATAAATCTACCTACATTTATTTTAGCATCAATTCTTGGTAGAGGAGGGCGTTTTGTAATTATTGGATTATTAATTAGATCTTTCGGTGACCCAATTAAACAAATGATGGATAAACATTTTAATGCGTTTATCATCATCTTAACTATCATATTCGGCTTAAGTTACATTTTAATTGGATATCTATTTTAATTTGTTATAGGTTCCATCCATGAAATATGCATTATATCTATCTATTCTGTTTTTAGCATCATGCGCTAGTAACATACCTAATTTTACTATTCCAGAGGTGAAAGTTACACAAAGTGACATCACAATCGATGATTTCAAATCACATATTACTTATTTATCATCGGATGGATTAAGAGGAAGAGGTTCTGGTACGCCAGGAGATAGGATCGCTAAAGATTATATTGTTGACCATTTTACTAACGTTGAATCGTCAACAGAAAGAATGGTCGAAGTTCAAGAGTATTATGTTTCAAAAAGTAGACTTACGCCTAAGAATAAAGTTAAAACATATAATATTATCGCAACCCTACCAGGAAATGACGAACAATTGAAAGATGAATACGTTGTTATTGGGGCTCATTATGACAGCGTAAAAAATGCACTTGGATTGATTCATAATGGTGCAGATGATAATGCATCAGGAACAGCAATGGTCTTAGAATTATTTGAACATTTTGCTTCAATTAACACACACAAAAGAACGTTAGTCTTTATAGCTTTTGGTGGAGAAGAATTAGGTCTTTTAGGCTCAAAACACTATGTAAATAATCCAACGATAGATTTAAGTAAAGTGCAATTGATGGTGAACTTAGATATGGTTGGAAGAATGGACGAAGAAGGTAATGTACAGTTGGGAGGATCTCCATCTGCGCAAAATTTCTCATCCAAGCTTCATCCGTTTTTTGTTAATTCTAAAATCAATATAATAGATTTAGGAAAAGGTATATTTAGTCGATCAGATCATTATAATTTTTATAAAAAAGATATTCCCGTTCTTTTCTTTTTTACAGGCATTCATCAAGATTATCATACAGCCACAGATGATGAAGATAAAATTAACTACAATGGGATGATAGAGATTTCTAAAGTAGTAGAGCCAATCGTTGCTGAGTTTGCTAACACCGAAGAAAGACTTATTTTTGAAAAGATGGAAGATGAGCAGAAAACAATGCAATCACCATCAAAAATGAAAGTCACTTTAGGTGTAATGCCAGATTATGCTTACGACGGTAAGGGTGTTAAAGCAGATAATGTAATAGATAATCGTCCTGGAAAAATATCAGGGATGTTAGACGGAGATATTGTTATTAAGATTCAAGATATGGACATTGTAGATATTTATAAATACATGGAAGCGCTCTCAAATATTGAACCTGGAGATAAGGTTCAAATAACAGTATCAAGAGATGAAGAAGAAGTCATATTAGATGTACAATTTTAATAAGAAATATTTTTTTATATGGATAGCGCCCGCTATTCTATTTTTTACCTTTTCATGTAATAACTCTCAAACATTTATAATCGCGGACGTGCAGCAGTTAACATTTGAAGGGGATAATGGAGAAGGGTATCTAAATCAAGAAGAAACACAAGTTGTTTTTCAGTCTAAGCGTGATGGTAACGATTGTGATAAGCTTTATTTGGTTGATATAGACGGTAAAAATTTAAAAGAATTTCCATTAAGAGATGGAGCATTTACCTGCGCTCACTATGCGCTTGATAATGAATTCATTTTTTTTTCATCTACGATGAAAGATGGACCCGAATGTCCAGAAATCTATAAGCATCCCAATCCACGTAAATATATTTGGCCCTTAAGAAATTATGAGATTTATAAGTGGGATGGCAACACCGCAACCCAACTAACAAATGCTCCGGGTTATAACGCTGAAACCACAACTCATCCGACGGAAAGAAAAGTTATTTTTACATCAATGCGTGAAGGAGATATAGATCTATATGAAATGGATTATGACGGTAAGAATGTAAAACGTATTACAACCGAACTTGGTTACGATGGAGGTGCATTTTATTCTCCTGATGGAAATAGTATTGTATGGCGTGCATGGTATCCTAGTAATGACGCAGAGAGAGAAAAATGGTCTATCAATCTAGACAATCGTTATATAGATGCAGTACCTCTAGATATTTATATAGCAAGCAGAGATGGGTCTAATAAACAAAGATTGACAGATAATGGAGCAACAAACTGGTCTCCATCATGGCATCCGAATGGAAAGCATATCGTATTTTCATCTAATATGGATGACTGGAGGGAAGATTACAATGCCTTTGGAAGTAATTTTGAACTTTATATGATAGAGATAGAAACTTTAAAACTTACACGCCTAACCGATAACGATACTTTTGATTCCTTTCCAGTGATATCAAAAAAAGGAAAAATTATTTTTTCTTCAAATAGAAACGCAAAAAATGCTCGTCAAACGAATATTTTTGTTGGATCTCTCCTCATTAAATAGTTACTATTGAGATTAAATCTCAATAATACTTGCATTTAGAATTTTTCTACTATAATATTGCGATCTAATCTCAATAAAGCATAAGGGAATTATGAAAAAGATAACAATATTATTAGGATTCTTTAGTTTGATTTTTGCTCAGACTATTATATCTGGTGTAGTAACAGATGGAAGCAACAATCCTGTCGCTGATGTTAATATTGTTCTTGAAAACGGTAAAGGTGCAACAAGTGGCTCTGATGGTGGTTTTACATTTACTGCAACAGTTCCTACAACAGCAATATTTTCAGCAATTGGTTACGCAGATAAAAGTGTATCAATTAGCAGTAAAAGTATGTCTGTAAAGCTTTCAAATAAACCTGTAGCATTAGATGCTATAGACGTTCTAGCAGATGCTGCTAGTATTACATCAGGCATGTTTCTAAGATCTGTTAGACCAAGTTCTGTTGTTTCAGCGTCAGAATTAAAACAATTTAATCATACTGATATTCACCGTGTCGTATCACGTATTCCTGGAGTTTATATACAGGAAGAAGATGGATTAGGCTTGAGGCCTAACATTGGAGTTCGTGGCACTGGTTTATCACGTATGGAAAAATTAAATGTAATGGAAGATGGTATTATTATTGCACCAGCTCCATATGCCTCACCAGCTGCATATTATTCTCCAACAATGGGGCGTATGCAATCTCTAGAAGTACGTAAAGGATCTACTCAAATTAAACATGGACCTTTTACTACAGGTGGATCATTAAACTATATATCTACTTCAATTCCTTCATCATCATTACATAGTATTGATTTTACCGTCGGAAGTTTTGGTAAAACAGTATTGCATGTTAAGTCAGGAAATACAGTCGGTCAATGGGGTTACTTATTTGAAGTTTATAATGATATGACTAATGGATTTAAAGAGTTAGATGGCGGGGGAGATACCGGATATGCTAAAACTGATATCATGGCTAAAGTTCGCTATGCTATGAGTGCTAATCATGCCTTAGAAATGAAAATTTCTATGACAGATGAAATCTCAGGTGAAACATATCTTGGGTTGTCAGATGATGATTATACTGCCAATCCACTAAGAAGATATCGTGCATCTCAATTAGATGAGATGGATGCCGATCACTCTCAGTTAGTATTATCATATGCAGGTAAGTTATCAGATAATTTATCATTAGCTTTCAGTGTTTATAATAATGAGTTTGCTAGAAATTGGTACAAATTAAATAAGGTAAACGGTCAAAGTCTTGGCATTGTTGCAAACCCAAGTAGCGATCAGGATACTTTTCTATTAATGAGCGCAATGGATAGTGATGCAGATGCATACAGAGTTAAAGCTAATAATCGTGAATATTTATCAAGCGGTGTTCAAGCAGTATTAAACTGGAGCATTGACAATCATGATGTACAAGCTGGTCTACGTGTTCACGCCGATGAAATGGATCGTTTTCAATGGGAAGATAGATATCAAATGGTTGCAGGTAAGTTAAACATGACTACATCAGCAACTCCCGGTTCTGACTCTAATAGAATCGATTCCGCAGAATCTACTTCATTGTATGTTGAAGATAGAATGACATCAGGTGATTGGATCGTGACAAGCGGTATAAGATATGAAGAAATCACTGTTAAAAGAGAAGACTGGGGTAAATCAGACCAGTTTCGCGCAGCAGATGCTTCAATCAAAGAAGATACATTTGATGTAATTGTTCCTGGGATAGCAGTGGAATATGCATTAAAAGATGGAACTACACTTGGATACGGCATTCATAAAGGATTTGCTCCTCATGGACCAGGCGGTACTAAGGTAGTTGATGGTGTTACCCAAGAAGTAAAATCAGAAGAAAGTTGGAATCATGAATGGACAGTAAGATCTTATGAAGGTTTAAACGGACTAGAGATGACATTCTTCATGAACAATTACGATAATCTTCTAGGAGCAGACACTGCTTCATCAGGTGGTACCGGATCAAATGAATTATACAATGGCGGCGCTGTTGATGTATCTGGATTAGAATTATATTTAAGACGCATGCTAATGGACAATGGAACTGTACAGTTGCCAATCGAAATTGCATATACAAAAACTAATACTGAGTTTAAAGAATCATTTGACGGTTTCTGGGGAGACGTATCTCAAGGCGATGAACTTCCTTACATACCTGAAACAATGGTAGCTGTAAATTTAGGTGTTAACATGGATAAAACTTCTGTTAACATTGGCCTAAAACATAATTCAGCAGCAAGAACAACAGCAGGATCTGGTCGATTAGATGGCTCAAATTCTACTGACGCGTTTACTGTAATTGATTTAGGTGTAAAACATTCACTTCAAAATAATGTAACCCTATCTATGGGCGTTAAAAACCTATTAGATAAGGATCTTGTTGTAGCAAGAAGACCGTATGGTGCTCGCCCTACAATGCCAAGAAGTCTTACTTTTGGAGTAAACTATAATTTTTAAGGTTGTTCTTCTGCTTAGTTGCTTTTAATTATACTTTAAAATAGAGAGAATGGTGCCCAATGAACCTTCCTGTTGGGCGTTATTTTTTTTATAGAATTAATTAATATTAAATATTCATATCAAATTAGAAGTCTTATTTTGCTTAAATTATCTTAATTAATAAATAAAAAAGGAACACATAAAATGAAAAAAATATTATTAATGATGATGTTTTCAAGTATTGTCTTTGGACAATACCATATGCAATCCTCTCTAAGTATTAAAGAAGGAGTTAAGGCTGCAGATTTCGAAAAAGCAATGATTCATCACAACAAGGCGCACCAAAATGAACTAGGTGCAGTAAATACATTTCTCGTTCTTAATGGACCCAATGTGGGTCAATATGTTAGAATGCATCAAGGATTATTTCCAATTCCTGCAGATCAATTAGATGCAATTTATAATGCACATAATAATCACGCTCCAGTACCATATGATAAATGGAATGATAGCATGTTAGTACAAGAAACTGGAACCCAGTTTTATACTGTAAGAGGCGACTTGAGCTATAACGTACAATATAGACCTGATTACAAGTATCTTACTATGTCAGTCTGGAGAGTTCGTCAAGGCGGAAATGATGGCGCTGAAAAAGTATTTAAAATGATGAATGAAATTAGAGCAGAAATGGGCTCAACAGATCATTTTGTGTGTATGCAGACTAATACTGGTGGAAACTTTAATGAGTATGTTTTTGCAACCGGCCATGATACAATGTCTGAAACTTTAGATCAATCAGAGTTCTATGCAGCTCTTGCAAAACTTTCTGAAAAAAATCCTGATTGGGATAAAGAATGGGCTTCAAGCGTTTGGAATGGCTACAATCAAACTATGGAGTTTAAACCTGAGTTAAGTACGCAATTAGATTAATTATTTTATAATTAACTAAAATATGAAGAGCCTATTAATTATTGTTAATAGGCTCTTTTTCTATTAACATTCAAATATGTTCAATAAAAAGTCAAAATTTGAATTAAGAAAAGATTTAGAGCAAGAAGCGTTTCAACGCATTACATGCTCTTTTTATCGATATATTGATATCAAACATCCTGAAGATTTTCGCAATCATCTATATGAGCAATTTTCGAATCTAAATATTTTTGGTAGGGTTTACGTTGCCGAAGAAGGTGTTAATGCTCAAATAAGCGTTCCTGAGCATAAATGGAGTATCTTTGAGCATTATATTCAATCAGAAATCTTATTAAATGGTGTAAAGCTAAAAAAAGCAGTTCAAGAAGGAAGTTCTTTTATCAAGTTGAAAATTTTAGTAAAAAATGAGATCGTAGCTTATGGTGTAAATAAAGATAGTTATGACATGAATCGTATCGGCCAACATTTGTCGGCTAAAGAATTTAATGAATCAATTAACGAAGAAGGTTCTATAGTAGTAGATATGCGTAATTATTATGAGAGTGAAGTCGGTAAATTTAAAAATGCCATTACACCAGATATTCATCGCTCTCAAGAATTATTACCAGCAGTAGCAGAGTTGCTATCTGACAATCAAGATAAAAAAGTACACCTATACTGTACAGGTGGAATTCGTTGTGAAAAAGCAAGCGCTTATCTATTAGAGAAAGGGTTTAAGGACGTCTATCAGTTAGATGGTGGTATTATTCAATATGCACACGATATTAAAAAAGACAATATTCCATCATCATTTATTGGAAAAAACTTTGTATTTGACGACAGACTAGGTGAGAAGATTACAGACGATGTAATCGGAAAATGTCATCAATGCCAAGAATCCTGCGATCAACATGTCAATTGCAGTAATGATGCATGCCATATCTTATTTATCCAATGCCAAGATTGTGCAACGAAATATGATAAATGTTGTTCGGATGATTGCAAAGACTTTAATACTCTAGATATTGAAGCGCAAAGAAAACTAAGAAAAGATATAGATAAAAAAGTTTCTAGTGCTAAATTATCAACTAAATTTAGACCAAAACTATATAAACTATTTAATTATTGGAAATAAGCATATGTCACTACTAAATAAAATAAAAGAAATGATAAGTAACCCAATCTCAGTTAGCTATAAACAGAAAAAAGAGTATAGTAAATTTGATATGATTGTATTGAACCCTATTTTTCTTTTTGTTCTAGTTGCTACTCTAACATGGTCTGCATGGGACGTTTCAAGACCTAAAACCTCTTCACCAGCAGATACTGCACTTAGCAATGCAATGATTTATTTTGAAAGAGGAGATTTCGATAACGCGGTCTTGCAGTTGGAGTCAGTGGTAGAGAATCATAAAAAAACCTCAGCTGCAGTGCATGCTAAATTCTATTTAGGTAGAACTGCCTTTATAAATGGTAATAATGACAAGGCTATGATGTTATTATCTGAGTGTGCTTCAAAGTTAGATTATTCTACATTAAAAACAGAAGCCTATATCATGTTAGGACAGCTTGATTCCAATGTAGATAATGCTGTAAAATTTTTTAATAAGGCAGCAAAAAATGCTTTATCCGATAATGAAGTGACTTATATATCGATATTGAAAGCAAAACGCTTAGCTATGGCTGGAGAAAAAACTGAAGCTTTAGCAATTTTAGATAACTTAGATTCTGAAAACAGTACCTACAAAGAGCTGTTTGAAGAGGTGTACGGAGTAGTATTAAGTTTAAACTAAGTTTCTTGTTTAAAAGGTTTTTAATAAATATATTTACGCAGTATTTGAGTGGGCCACGGCCCATTTTTGTTATAATAGAAAATTTGAAAGGTTGATATGGTAAACAGAGATTTAATTGAAATTTTTATTGAACTAGCGAGAGAAAAAAATATTGAGCGTTCTGAGCTTGGAACAATTATTGAACAGCTATTTTTATTTATTATCGATAAAGAAAAAGGCGAATCTGATAATTGTAGTGTAATTGTTAATCTAGATAAAGGTGAAATTGAAATTTATGTAGAAAAAACAATAGTTGAAGAAGTAGATGATGATCACTTCGATATTACATTAGAAAGAGCCCTAGAGCTTGAGCCAGAGCTTGTCGATTTGAAATTAGGAGATACTTTTGTAGAAGTAGTTGACCCTGCAAACTTCGGTAGAAGATTGGTTGCAAATGCAAGACAGTTTTTAAATAAGCGAACACGTGAAGTGCAGCAGCAATATATCTATGAAGATTATGTACAAAGAATTGGTGAGGTAATTATCGGTACTGTACATCAAGTCCATAGAGAGAATACATTTGTTAATATCGAACAAACTGAACTAAGAATGCCTCGAAATGAGCAAATTTTTTCAGAAAGATTCAGAAGAGGAGACACAATTAGAGCTCTTGTTAAAGCTGTTGAAGTCACTCCAAAAGGTCCAGATATTTTGATATCTAGAAGCGATGACTTATTTCTTTACAAATTGTTTGAGATGGAAGTTCCTGAAATTGAAGATGGTATTATTGAAATAAAAGGAATTGCTAGAAAACCTGGAGAAAGAAGTAAAATTATTGTTCATTCTATTGACAAGAGAATTGATGCGGTTGGTGCTTGTGTTGGTATGAGAGGAAGTCGTATTCAATCAGTAGTAAGAGAATTAAACAATGAGAAGATTGATATTGTTAACTATACTGAAAAATCAGAAGTCTTCATTACTAGAGCTTTATCGCCAGCTAAACCAATTGATCTATATCTCGATGATGATAAGAAATATTGTGTAGCAATTTTTGACGAAGGTGGTTTAGAAAATGCAGTTGGTAGAAGTGGAGTAAATATCAATTTAGCCTCTAAATTGACAGGCTACACAATCGATGCTTACACTAAAAAAGAATACGATGAAGTATTAATAAATCAGCAAAAAGGTCTTGATTCTTTTGATGGAATTAAGAAGGGAGTATTAAAAAAACTATCCGAAGCTGGTATTGTTAGTGTTGCTGACTATTTAGGGTCAAAAAAGTTTATCTTAGTTGACGAGCTTGATCTTACTGGAGATGAGATTAATTCTATAAGTGCTGTTGTAAATACTTTTATTGGTAGAAATGATGAGCCAGAAGAAGTAGCTGTTGAAACTCCTGTTGAAGAAGTAGCTGTTGAGACTCCTGTTGAAGAAGTAGCTGTTGAAATTCCTGTTGAAGAAGAAGCTGTTGAGACTCCTGCTGAAGAATTAGTAGAAGAAGAGGAAAAATAATACATGGCTGATTCTATTAGAATTTTTCAGTTAGCAAAAGAATTGAATATATCTCACAATGATATCGTTGATTTTCTAAAATCTAAGGACATATCTGTAACCAGTCATATGTCTCCAATTGATCCAAAGACACAACAGGTTGTTTATACTGAATTTGCTAAAGATAGACAATCAGCAGAGAGAGATAGAAAAGAACAGGTTAGAAAAGAAATTCACGACTCAAAAGTAGTCATGGAAACAAAATCTGTTAAAAAATTCCAAATTTTATCAGTTCAAGAACAAAGAGAGCAAGATAAGGCAAAAAAAGCTCAAGCCAAAAAAGTAACAGAAGTTAGATCGGTTGCAGATCCTGAGACAAAAAAAGTTGTTCAAATTGTAGAGCCAAAAAAGAAATTAAGAAAAATTACATTAAGAGAATCAGCTCCTATCGAAGACAAGAAAGAAGTTAAAAAGAATAAGGAAGCAATAAAGAAAGATACTTCTGCAGCAAAAAGACTTAAAAAGACATTAGCTTCTATGGATGCCAGTTCAAAAAAGAAATCCTATAAGAAAAGTAAAAAAGATTCAGGTAGCGATTTGGGTGATACGCCAAGGTCAGTAGAGTTAGCAGAATATGCTAGTATTGATGAAATTGCAAAAGTATTAGATGTAAGCACTAGTGAAGTAATCGGGAAATGCTTACAACTAGGAGTTTTAGTTACGGTAAATCAAAGGTTGGCATGGGATGTTATTGAGTTAATTGCTGGCGAATACGATGTTGAGTTAAATAAATACGAAGAAGTTGTAGATGATTTATTTGTAATGGCTCATACAAAAGAAGAGTTAGTGGGTGCAATAAATCGTGCGCCAGTTGTAACAATTATGGGTCATGTAGATCATGGTAAAACATCTATCTTGGATTATATAAGAGAAACGAAGGTAGCTGAAGGTGAGTCAGGTGGTATTACTCAAAGAGTTGGAGCTTATCAGGTTGATCATAATGGTAATAGAATTACCTTTTTAGATACACCTGGACATGAAGCATTTACTGCAATGAGAGCAAGAGGAGCACAATCAACTGACATTGTGATTCTTGTTGTTGCTGCGGACGATAGTGTTATGCCTCAGACTTTAGAAGCTATTAATCATGCAAAAGCAGCAGAAGTGCCAATTATTGTTGCAATCAATAAAATTGATAAAACTGGAGCTAATCCAGATACTGTAAAAAGAGAATTATCAGAGAAAGACGTACTAGTTGAAGATTGGGGCGGTAAAATCCAATCTGTAAATACATCTGCTATAACAGGTGAAGGTATTGATGCGCTAATGGAAGCCATCCTATTAGAATCTGAAGTCTTAGATTTAAAAGCAAATTCTACTATAGAATGCAAAGGAACTGTAATTGACTCTAGGTTAGATAAAGGTCTAGGTGCGATAGCTACAGTATTAATTCAAAAAGGAACTTTGAATATTGGAACTCTATTTATTTGTAATAATTACCCAGGAAAAGTTCGTGCAATTATGAATGAAAGAGGCGAACGTATTAAGACTGCAGGACCTTCAGATGCTGTACAAATTCTTGGATTTGATCAGGTTCCACAATCAGGAGATATTTTTGCGGAAGTATCTAACGAATCTGACCTAAAGAAAATTGCAAATGAACGACAAAGAATTAAGAGAGAAATTGATTTACAGATGGTTCAGAAAACATCATTAGATAGTATTTCTGCTCAAATCAAAGAAGGCGATATTAATAATTTAAATATTATTATTAAGGCAGATTCTGATGGGTCTATTGAGGCTCTTATACAGAGTTTAGAAAAAATTAATAACGATGAAGTTGGAGTAGATATTGTACACAGAGGAGTAGGTAATGTTACTGAATCTGATGTATTGCTTGCTCAGGCATCTAAGGCTGTTGTAATAGGCTTTGGTGTTCAAGTGCCATCTAACACAAGATTGCTGGCAAATCAAAGCAATGTTGAGATTAGAGCTTATAATATCATCTACCAGGTTGTTGAAGATGTTAAATTAGCTGTTGAAGGCTTACTGAGACCTGATCTTGTAGAAGAAATTTTAGGAGAAGCTGTCGTTAAAGAATCATTTAAGATTCCAAAGATTGGTTTTATTGCTGGTTCTCAAGTTGAGAGCGGTAAAATTACTAGAGACTCTTTTACTAGGCTTATAAGAGAAGAAGAAGAGTTAATATCAAAAGGAAAGATAGTGTCCTTAAAACGTTTCAAAGATGACGTAGCTAGTGTTGATTCGGGACTGGAATGTGGAATTGCAATTGAAGGTGTTAAAAAGTATTTTCCTGGAGATAGAATCGTAGCATATAAAATAAACGAGATTAAAAGAAAACTATCAGACAGTTGAATACTAAACCATACTCAAGATCAGAGCGTGTCGAACAGGAAGTTTTAAAAACTATTAATCAAATTTTATCAAAAGATTTAGATTTGAGAAAATATGGTTTTTTAACATTTTCATCGGTTAAAATGACTTCAGATTTAAAGCATGCAAGTTTATTCTATAGTATTATCAATCCCACAAAAGATTTAAAAATTATCAACAAAGAGTTAAATAAGTTAGTTCCTACATTCAGAAAATATCTATCGATGTCTTTAAAACTGAGATCTACACCTACTTTGAGATTTATCTATGATGACTCTTTTGAACAGTTTCAAAAAATTAATGAGTTAATCAAAAAAATTGATTAGTTATGATATATAATATATACAAACCTAAAGACTTTTCTTCTTTCGGCGTTGTAAAGCAAGTCAAAAGAATTACACGTGAAAAAGTAGGGCATTCTGGTACTCTAGACCCATTCGCTGATGGCGTTCTGGTGCTTGGTATTGGAAAATCAACTAAAAAGTTATCAGATATCATCCAATACGACAAAACTTATGAAGGCGTAATAAAGCTAGGCGAAAAAACAGACACAAAAGATTTAACAGGAACGATTGTAGAGGAAAAAGAAGTACCTGAGATTGACAGTATTGACTTTAGCGATATATCAAAATCATTTTTAGGTGTTCAGATGCAAGAAACTCCTATGTATTCAGCGAGGAAGGTAAATGGGGTAAGACTTTATAAGCTGGCTAGAAAGAATATTTCAGTAAAAAGAAATCCTAAACAAATTGAAATCAAACACTTGGAATGTACTGCTATGGATAAGAGTACATTGCATATTAAGGTTGAATGCTCTTCTGGAACTTATATAAGGGTTTTGGCGGAGGATATAGCAAAAAAGATTAATACTATAGGCCATTTGATAAAATTGACACGTACAACAGTAGGGTCTTTCTCATTAGATGATTCATTGACGGTAGAAAGGTTTGAAGAAGTATGGAAGTCTTAAGATCAATTGAGGATATGCAGCCATTAGAATCTTCTGTGATCACTGTTGGAAATTATGATGGGATACATCTAGGTCATCAAGACGTCCTTAATCATATCGTAAAAATTGCTAAAAAAGAGTCAATTCCTTCATGCCTAATTACTTTTGACCCAAATCCAGCTTATATACTGTCAAATAACAGCAAACCAATGAACTTGCAGGATATTGACTCAAAGCTTGAGATGCTCGAACAGATAGGTATTGATAAAGTACTTGTTATTCCTTTTACGTTAGAATTTTCACATATGTCTGCTGAAGATTTTTCAGAAAATATTATTAAAAAACTATTTAATCCTAAGTTGATTTCGGTGGGAGAAAATCATTATTTCGGATTTCAGAAAAGAGGTGATTTGGCTTTTTTAACTGAATTTTGTAATCAAAATAATATTGAGCTATATACTCCCGAAATTAGAACGCTAAATGATAAGCCTATTTCAAGTACGCTAACAAGAGGGTTAATACGTGATGGAATTTTAGATCAAGTGCCGTCATTATTAGGTAAATTTTATGGTTTTAATGTATTGACAGTCCATGGCTCAAATAGGGGAAAATCAATGAATTATCCTACTGCAAATTTTATACCCCTAAGTGAATATCAGATGATTCCAGAAGGTGGCGTATATCTTTCAAAGGTGTTCTTAGACGGAGAAAAGTACTTTGGAATGACTAATATTGGGTATAGACCAACTTTTAATGAAAAAAAATTTGTTATGGAAGTTCACATTTTATCTGATAAATTCAGCGACTTATACGATAAAAGATTTTATATAGAATTTTTAAATAAAATTCGAAATGAAATAAAGTTTGAAAGTAAAGAAGACTTAATCAAACAGATTGAAAACGATAAGGAAGTATGTATTAAATTGATAGATTCTTTTAAGGAGAAATATGAAGTATAGTAAAGAAATAAGTAAGATTATTCAGGACGCAGGTATTGACTCTAGTAACGTTGGTAGTAGTGAAGCGCAAATTGCACTTCTTACAGACCGTATTAGATTACTAACAGAGCATGTAAAATTGCACAAAAAAGATGTTCATTCAAGACATGGCTTAGTTAAGCTTGTATCACAAAGAAAAAAACAATTGAAGTATTTAAGAAAAACAAAAACAGATAGTTATAATGAGTTACTCATTAAGCTATCGATAAGAGGATTATAAAGAAGAAAATATGATAAAAGTAGAAAAAAATATAGCCGGCCGACTATTAAAGATTGAATCAGGCCAAATAGCAAGACAAGCGGGCGGATCCGTATTCATTACTTATGGAGACACTGCAATGCTTGCAGCAGTATGTTGTTCAGCTGAACCGAGAGAAGGTTTAAACTTTCTTCCGATGCAGGTTGAATATAGAGAAAAACATTATGCGGGAGGAAAAATACCCGGAGGTTTCTTTAAGAGAGAGGCGAAACCAACAGATGCTGAAGTTTTAGTTTCACGTTTGACAGATCGTCCAATTAGACCTTTAATTCCTAAGAATTATAGAAATGATTTACAAATTATGTTAACCACAATGTCTTATGATGGTGTAAATACGCCTGATGTAGTAGCAGCGATTGGTGCTTCTGCAGCATTGTTGTTGTCTCCAGTACCATTTGACGGTCCAATAGCGTCTGTTAAAGTGGGATTAGTTGATGGAGAATATGTTTTAAATCCTACACTAGAACAAATGGAGTCATCTGATTTAGACTTAATGGTAACTGGTAAAAAAGATAAAATTTGTATGATTGAAGGTGGTTCTAACTTTGTACCTGAAAAAACAATTTTAGAAGCATTAGACCTTGCAATGGAAGGTATTAATGACATTGTTGATCTTCAAATGGAATTTTCAGAACATTTTGATAATTCATATGAGATGGTTGACAATACAGTAATAACTGATGAAGTAATCAAATCTCTTGAAGATTCATTTTCAGATAAGGTTGAAAAATTACTTGATATGGACTCTAAGCAAGCAATGGATGTTGCATACAACGAAATTGTAAAAGAAGCTTCGACTCCACATAAAGAAGATGAAAAAATGTATTCCGAAGTAAAAGAATATGTTAAAACTATGTTTAAAAATGCAGTTAGAAAAACTGTATTAGAGAAAAAAGTTAGAGTTGACGGTAGAGGATTAGATGATATTAGAGCAATTAGTATTGTTCCGTCGTTATTGCCTCGAGTTCATGGATCTGCATTGTTTACTAGAGGTGAAACGCAAGCAATTGCTGCGCTTACTTTAGGTAATGCTAGAGATGAACAGATTATCGATTCGATGGCAAGTGATTATAAAAAATCATTTATGCTACACTATAATTTCCCTCCTTACTGTGTAGGAGAAACCGGAAGAATTGGTTTCACTAACAGAAGAGAGATTGGTCATGGTCATTTAGCAGAAAGATCGCTAAAACCTATATTACCTTCATCTGAAGAATTTCCATACACAATACGTGTTGTGTCAGAAATTACAGAATCAAACGGATCCTCTTCTATGGCATCAGTTTGTGGTGGCTCATTAGCTATGATGAACGCAGGAGTGCCTATTAAAGAACATGTTGCTGGTATTGCAATGGGATTAATCACTGATGGTGAAAATCACGCAGTATTAAGCGATATCTTAGGAACTGAAGATTTCTATGGAGATATGGATTTTAAAGTTGCTGGAACTAAAGATGGTATTAGTGCCATCCAATTAGACTTAAAAGTTCCTGGACTACCAATGGAAATTTTGTCTATGGCGTTAGAGCAAGCAAACAAAGGAAGATTGCATATTCTAGATGAAATGAATAAAGCAATAAGTACTCCGAATGCATTGTCTCAATATGCACCACAGATCGAATCTTTCAAGATTGATAAAGAGAAAATTGGAGCCCTTATTGGTCCAGGTGGAAAAAACATTAAAGCAATTCAAGAAAGAGCTGAATGTGTTATCAATATTGAAGATGATGGAACTGTTAGTGTGTCAGCAGCAGATAGAGCAGCGCTCGATAATGCTATTAGCCAAGTTAAAGCAGTTACTGAAGATCCTAAAGTTGGAACTATTTTTGACGGTAAAGTTACAAAGCTAATGGAATTTGGTGCTTTTGTAGAATTTGCTCCAGGACGTGAAGGTTTAGTGCATATTTCTCAATTAGCTTGGGAACGAGTTAATAAAGTGAGTGATATGTTATCAGTAGGAGATCCTGTAAAGATCAAATTATTTGAAATTGATAAACAGGGTCGTTTAAACTTTAGTATGAAATTACTAATGGATAAACCTGAGTAATTAAAAATACTTAACTATAGATAAAAAAAATATCATGAAAATTGGCGTTCCAAAAGAGATTATTTCTCAGGAGTATCGTGTATCGATCAATCCTGAGACTGCAAAACTTCTAATCGAAAGTTCTCATCAACTATTCATTCAAAAAAATGCAGGAGCTGATAGCGGCTATACTGATGAAGAGTATGCTAATCTTGGTTGTACTATACTAGATAATACTACAGACGTTTTTCATCAGTCTGATTTGATTGTAAAAGTAAAAGAACCTTCTCTGGATGAAGTAGATCTAATGAAAAATAAGATGCTCTTCACATACCTTCATTTGAGTTCATCAAAAGTTTTAACAGAAAAATTACTAGCATGCAATGTTACAGCGCTTGCGTATGAAACTGTTGTGATTAATAATGAAACTCCAATGTTGAAACCTATGAGTGAAATTGCAGGTAGATTATCTCTTTTAGACTCTATTGAGCTTCTGAAGAAGAGTAAGGGAGGTAAAGGAAAATTAATATCTGGAACCTCTCTATCAGACCCAGCAAATGTATTAATTATTGGCGCTGGTATTGTTGGTGTGAATGCGATGCAAATGAGCTTAGGGTTAGGTGCTAATACAACAATTTTGGATATTAATAATGAATTATTATCAAAAATAAAAACTCAGTATCCGGCAGTGAACATAGGAACTTCCTCTAAACAGCTTATTGAAGGGTTGCTTCCAATAGCAGACGTTGTTATTGGTGCAGTGTTAACTCCCGGAGCTAAACCACCAACAGTGGTAACTAGAGAAATGCTTAGTTTGATGCAAGCTAAGAGTATTTTATCGGATGTTGCTATTGATCAAGGCGGTTGTTTTGAAACATCTAAACCGACAACACATAGCGAACCTACATATGAAATTGATGGTGTTATTCACTATTGTGTTAAAAATATACCATCCGCAGTACCATTTACTGCTACAAATGCTTTAAATGAGGCTACAAAGCCGTTTATAGCAAGGTTAGCAAGTAATGGGATAGAAGGATTGAAATCAAATAATAACCTCCTTATGGCCTTAAATACGCATGAGGGTTATTTGGTAAACAAAGAAGTGGCTGATGCTCACGATCTAAAGTATTCCGATCCAAGTAGTGTTCTTTAAATATTAGCATTAAAGAGTAACTTTAATATCTTGTTTTTATCTACAAAAAATAATAACCTAAAGTGATGCTTGAATCAAAAACAAAGCTATACTATAGTATTAAAGAAGTAAGTGAACTTACCGCGCTTAAACCTTATGTCTTAAGATATTGGGAGTCAGAATTTCCATCATTAAAACCTTCAAAAAATAAGGCAGGCAATAGAACTTATAGGGAGAGAGATATTAATGTAATACTTCAAATAAAGGCATTGCTCTATAGTAAAAAATTTACGATTAAAGGTGCAATAGAGGAGATGAAAGGCGGTTCTAAGTCTCAACATCTTGGAGCGAGTATCAGTGATGGTGATATATCGGTTCTTAAAGAAATTCGAAATGAATTAAAAAACATCTTAAACGAATTAAATAGGCATTAATTTTATGGATTCCTCTATAATACTTACATATGCAATTCCAGTTTTTTTACTACTCATCATCATTGAATTTCTTTATGGTGTTATGAAAGGTAATAATAACTATAGGCTAAATGACGCTTTGACAAGTCTGTCTCTAGGTTTGATTAGTCGATTTATTCCATTACTAGGCCTAGGTTTTCAATATGTAGTGTATAAGTATGTTGCTGAATATTACAATTTAAAACTATTGAATTTAGAGGAGATGTGGGTTTGGGTATTTGCTTTTATTCTTTATGATATTTGTTACTATTGGATGCATCGTATCCATCATGAAGTAAAGGTTTTTTGGGCAACACATGTGGTACATCATCACGGTGAAGAATATAATTTAGCAACTGCTTTAAGACAGACGAGTAGTGGATTTTTATGGAAATGGGTATTCTTTTTACCTATGTTTATTATCGGTGTTCCTCCAGAAGTATATGTTAGTGTCGCTGGAGTTAATTTAGTCTATCAATTTTGGGTCCATACTGAACATGTTGGAAGGTTGGGATTTCTTGAATATATCATTATAACCCCATCTAACCATAGAGTTCATCACGCTCAAAACGATGACTACTTAGATGCAAACTACGGTGGAGTCTTTATTTTATGGGATCGTATTTTTGGAACATTTATAGACGAAAGAAAAGATTTAAAACCTGTATATGGAACGGTTAAACCTTTAAAGTCTTTCAATCCTTTTTGGGCAAATATCGAAGTGTTTTATCAGATGGCTTTAGATTCTTATAGAACAAAAAAACTTAAAGATAAATTTTATGTTTGGTTTTCTCGTCCAGGTTGGAGGCCAGATGATGTTAATGAGAAGTATCCTCTAAAAAAGAATGATTTAAGTAATTTTGAGAAATATGATCCTCAAATAAGTAATAAACAAAAGATGTTTGGATTTTTTCAATTTACGATGATCAACGCCTTAACTGTTATAATGTTGTTCAATATGGATAAATTTTCTTATTCTGAAATGCTATCTGTAGCAGCCTTAGTTGCAACCTTAGCAATTTCTAATTCTTTTATGTTAGACGGGAAGAAGTATGCTAATAAGGTTGAAATATTTCGACTATTTGGTGTGCTCATATTTTTATATTTTGGATTTTTTACTAGTTTTATATATTTAATTTTACCTCACACTATTATCACCTTTATGATAATTTTATTTTTATCCAGAGACGATAATTACAGTCTAGCATCATAAAATAATTAATACCTTAATTTGGTAGCCAACTAAAAGCCTTTTAGTATATAATTACTGAAAGGCTTTTTTGTCTTATTAACATGAAAGAAATAGTAGTAACTTTGTTTCATGAAAATGAAAAGATTTTTTAACTCAATTGCAGTGGGAGTGGGAATATTTCTCGCCTCTTTTTTGGTGCCTGTTATTGGTGGAATTATATCTATTCCTATGAGTTTAATCGGAGCATGGATGTATTATGATCACAGTAGATAGAAGTTTGTATAAACTTTCCTTATTTTTGCTTAGTTTTTTTAGCATCATTATGGCAGAAGAAAATACAAATCAAAAAGAAGCTTTCTTTGCAGCGGGATGTTTTTGGGGCGTAGAGTCCACATTTCAGCAATTAGAGGGCGTAGAATCAACAACGGTTGGCTATACTGGGGGTAACGTAAAAAACCCTTCTTATGAGCTAGTATGTACTGGGATAACAGATCATGCTGAAGCTGTTCAAGTGGTTTATGACCCAAGTGTAATTTCTTACGAAGAGCTTTTAGATACTTTTTTTGAATTACATGACCCAACAACAATTGATAGACAAGGTCCCGATGTAGGATCTCAGTATCGTTCAGCAATATTTTATACTAACGAAGAGGAGAAGACTTTGGTTGAGATCAAAATTAATCAGGTGAATGAGTCTGGAAAATTTCGATCAAGAATCGTGACAGAAGTAGCTCCTATAAACAATTTTTACGATGCAGAAGATTATCACCAAGATTATTACAAAAAAAGAGGTATAATTGGTTGCGCAATATAAAACCGGGAGAATAGGATGAGATTTCAAAAAAGTGTTTATTTATTATCGTTTTTATTATTAGTTGTTTTTACTTCTGACTTACAGGGTCAATTTAGAAGAAAGAAGGTTAAGCTTAGCGAGACTAATAAAATTGAAGAGTTTATCAATGATCATATCCAGGATCCATTTATGATAGAGCATATTCAATCTATTCAATCAGAGTTAGTAAAGCTTGGATTTGAAATTCTTCCACCAGAAACAAACGGAGATTTAACAGTAGAAGTTATATTTGAAGACTTTAATTTTGATCCTGTTTATGGGTCTACTGCAGATCCGAGAACGTCACATATTATTTTTAGAAATCCAAAAACAAGTAAAGTTATTGCAAAGTTTTTGTCTAATTCCATACTACAAGATGATGATTTTGACGGTCCAATGACCAACGCTTTTGGTAATTCAACATCGTCTATGCGTAGTGGCTACGGGGAAAGTTCAAATCAACCAATCGATGTGAATGCTATTATCTTAGATTGGATGAAACAAATTAAAAACTTCTACTAAGCCTTGGCCTATAATCACAAAGCTATTGAACCTAAGTGGCAGAAGTATTGGTCTGACAATGAAACATTTAAGACGGGTACTGACAGTGAAAAGCCAAAATACTATGTTCTTGATATGTTTCCTTATCCTTCTGGATCCGGTCTTCATGTAGGGCATGCTCTTGGATATGTTGCAACAGATATTGTTGCCCGATTTAAGAGAATGAAAGGATTTAATGTTCTTCATCCTATGGGCTGGGATGCTTTCGGACTCCCTGCAGAACAGTATGCCATAAAAACAGGAACTCACCCTAAAATTACTACAGCTGATAATATCAGTAATTTTAAACGTCAAATTAATCAATTAGGCTTTTCTTATGATTGGTCTAAAGAGATAAATACAACAGATGCGGACTATTATAAGTGGAC
>JABHGE010000024.1:0-12053 GCA_018672235.1 Fidelibacterota bacterium
TAATCCAAGCAATGAGCCGGGTAAAATATCATTAATTTTTCGTTATGGAGAAAATAATATTGAAACACATCTGCCTAAATTAGTAGATGCAATTAATAGTCATAAGAAATCTGTATTATGGATTTCTGATCCAATGCATGGGAATACTGTAAAATCTTCTTCTGGTCTTAAAACGAGAGATTTTTCATCGTTATTAAATGAAACTACAAAAGCGATTCATGTTTTAAAATCTAAAGGATGTCACCTTGGTGGAATTCATCTAGAAATGACAGGTCAAAATGTAACAGAATGCACGGGTGGTATATATAAATTAAGTGATGATGATTTAAATTCTAGATATCACACTCATTGTGATCCCAGATTGAATGCAAATCAAGCATTAGAACTATCATTTAATATTGCAGAGGAAATAGCAAAATAATGATTATTAATTCTACTATTTCATTACCAGGAGATAAATCAATTTCGCATCGATCAATTATGCTAGCTTCCATTGCAAGTGGAGTAAGTTGTATTACAAATTTAAATGATGGAGAAGACTTACAATCTACCATTAAAGCAATGCAATCATGTGGAGTATCAATACAAAAAGAGGGTGATACTATTCTAGTAAAAGGATCAACTTTAGAAAATCCTATAAAACCAATTGATTGTGGAAATTCTGGTACAACTTCTAGATTATTGGCAGGATTATTATCTTCACAACATCTTTCATTCTCATTAATAGGAGATATATCACTATCTAAAAGACCTATGAATAGGGTTATTAAGCCATTAACTGAAATGGGATGTATGATTAGATCAAATGATGGATTATTACCATTACACATCGATGCATCGAAGGGTTTAGATAGAATTAACTATAAAATGCCTATTGCAAGCGCTCAAGTCAAGTCAGCCATATTGTTAGCTGGTTTGGGGTCAAAAGATTCATGTCTAATAACAGAGTTAAAACATTCTAGGGATCATACAGAGATCATGCTAAAAAGTATGGGAGCTGATATTAAAGTAGATGGTGATAATATTGAGGTAAACCCACTTTCGTCTG
Source organism: Fidelibacterota bacterium (assembly GCA_018672235.1). Taxonomy (GTDB): domain Bacteria; phylum Fidelibacterota; class Marinisomatia; order Marinisomatales; family Marinisomataceae; genus Marinisoma. The sequence continues at coordinate 1,049 of JABHGE010000024.1, forward strand.
CTTTACAATCATTTACTATGGATATTCCCGCCGATCCATCATCTGCATCCTTTTTTATTGCATTAGCAGCTTTATTAAAAGGCTCTAGTCTTACTGTAGAAAATATTTTATTAAACCCTACACGTACTGGCTTTATTGACGTACTTGAAAAAATGGGAGTGCAAGGCTTGGTATCTAATCCAAAAATAAATAATGGAGAATCTTGTGGAAATATACAATTTATTGGTTCTGACATTAAAAGCTGCGATGTCCCAGCGCACATGATTCCATCTATCATCGATGAAATTCCTATCTTAGCAGTAATTGCAGCATTTGCAGAAGGGAAAACTATATTTTATGAAGTAGAAGAATTGAGATTTAAAGAATGCGATAGATTGGATGCTATTATAAAGAATTTACAATTATTTGGTATCAATGCATATGAAGAGGAAAATAATCTAGTAGTAGAGGGAGGAAAACCCACAAAGATGGCTAAAATTTTATCTTTTGATGATCATCGTATAGCAATGGCATTTATCATATTAAGTATAGTAGCATTTAAGGAATACCATATTGACAATACAGACTGTATTAATATTTCTTTGCCTGGATTTTTTAACATATTGAAGGAGATACAAGAGTGAATCTAGGGTTAATAGGTAGTCCAGTAGAAAAAAGCATTAGCCCTGAATTGCAAAGAATTCTATTTAAAGAATTAGAATTGGATAATTGTACATATGAAAAACACCATGTTGCATCGGACGATCTACCTTCTTTCTTTGATAGGTTTAAAAATGGAAAGTTTGATGGAATAAATATCACTATTCCACATAAAGAAACAGGATTAAAATTTTTAGATGAAATTGATGACAACGTAAAGTTATTAGGTAATACAAATTGTATTAAAAGAGTAGGAGATATCTTAATAGGATATAATACAGATTTATATGGTTTTAAAATGCTTCTTGAAAAAAATAATATTAATGTTCATTCAAGTCGCTGTCTTGTATTAGGTGCAGGCGGTTCAGCTAGAACTATTATTAAGGCATTAATTGATCAAGGAGCTGAGTCAATTACAATTAAGAACAAGTCAATTGATAATGCATTAGCAATACAACTCTATGCTCAAAAATTAGGTGCTAAAAATATTGAGATTTATACTGAATCTGATGACAAATTTGATATTGCAATCAATACAACACCGCTAGGAATGTATCAAGAGCAAGACGATACAAGCTTTTTTGATATTCCAATAGATAAAGATAGCATACTTATTGATCTAATTTATATTTCAAATCATACGTTATTTTTAAATCAATACAAAGATCGAGTAAAACAATCAATCAATGGACTAGAAATGCTTATTTTTCAAGCTATCAAGTCTATTGAAATTTGGACAGAAACTACCTATGATGTGGATCAGAAATTGGATTCCATCAAAAAACAATTGGAGAAAGTAATATGTTAAAAAAAATATCATATATGACTGCGGGAGAATCCCACGGAAAAGGATTAATTGGAATTATTGAAGGCATACCAGCTGGAATGAATATTACAGAAGAGTATATTGAAAAAGATTTAATTAGAAGAATGCAAGGGCATGGTAGAGGCGGTCGCATGAAGATTGAAAAAGATCATGCAGAAATATTTTCTGGAGTACGCCATGCTATTACTTTAGGATCACCGATTTCTCTATTGATTAAGAATTTTGATTGGGTGAACTGGGAGGATAGAATGGCTATTGGAGAGCCAAAAAAAGAGCATAGAAAAGTAACAATGCCTCGTCCTGGACATGCAGATTTAGCAGGAGTAATGAAGTATGGATTAGATGATATTAGAAATGTATTAGAGCGTTCTTCTGCAAGAGAAACAGCAATGCGTGTAGCAATTGGAGCTGTGTGTAGAAAGTTATTAGAAGAGGTAGGTATTACAGTAGGAAGTCGTGTATATCAAATCCATAATGTAGTAGATAGTACCGCTGTTTCTAATGATATGAGTTTACAAGAATTAAACGATACAGTAGATGCATCACCTGTACGATGTTTTGATAAAGATGCAGAAAAAAAGATGATGGATGTAATTGATGAAGCTAGAAATAATGGTGACTCTGTTGGAGGCTCTTTTGAGGTAATAGCAAAAGGACTACCATATGGATTAGGAACGTATATCAATGCAGATGGGAAGCTTCAAGCAAGAATTTCACAAGCTATGATGTCTGTAAATGCATTTAAAGGTGTAGAGCTAGGAGCAGGTTTTGCTTCTTCAGCTGTATTTGGTAGCGAATTGCATGATGAAATCTTATATGAGCATAGCAAAATAACGCGTGCAAGCAACAATGCTGGAGGTATTGAAGGTGGAATGAGCAATGCTCAGCCAATTCATGTAAAAGTAAGCATGAAGCCTATTTCAACGCTTATAAAGCCATTACGATCTATCGATTTAAATACTATGGAGCCAAAGTTAGCCCATAAAGAAAGAACAGATTCTTGCGCTGTACCAGCAGCTTCAATTATTGGTGAATCTATGTTAGCTATTGTTTTAGCAGATGCATTATTAGAAAAATTTGGCGGAGACAGCTTAGATCAACTTAAAAAACATATAAAAGCTAGTGGAAAATATTAAGCAAATTTTCTTAATAGGAATGATGGGATCGGGAAAATCTACTATAGGATCTATTTTAGCAGATAAGCTTGATTGGACCTTTGTAGATATTGATACAGAACTAGAGAAAGATCATAGTCTTTCAATAGGTGATATGTTCAAAAATGGAGAAGATAAATTTCGCACTTATGAGACAGAGAAATTAGAAAAAATAGTATTAAAAGATTATATTGTTTGTGCAACAGGTGGGGGTATTGTGTTAGAAGATTCGAACTATAGAATTCTAGATCAATCTTTTTGCGTTTATTTAGATACATCACTTGATACTATTCATAAAAGAATTAAAGATGATAATAGCAGACCTTTGTTGTCGGCAGGAAATAAAAAAGATTTAATAAGGGATATTTTTAATGATAGAGAAGAAAGATATAAATCACTATCCAAGCTTAATGTAAATACGGACAATATAAATATTGATGATACTTGTAAAATGATAATGGAATATATAAATGAATAATACAGTAAAAGTAGATCTTGGAAAAGATAGTTACGATATTATTTTTGATGATAATTTTGTGGAATCTGCTATTGCGTTGGTAGCAATTTCTTCGAAGTGTATGTTTATTACTCAGGAAGTAATCTATAAGGAATTTGAAGATAAATTTTCTGTATTAAAATCTTTACCAAATGTAGAATTTCATTTTATCGATCAAGGGGAAGAAGCAAAATCAATTGAGACGATAGTAGAAATCTGCGACAAGATGACTGCAATGCAATATGATCGCTCTTCCACTATTTTTGCAGTAGGCGGTGGTGTAGTCGGTGATACAGCCGGTTTTGTAGCCTCTATTTTCATGCGAGGCATTAATTACATACAGTATCCTACTACATTATTGGCTATGATTGATTCTTCTATTGGAGGAAAAACTGGCGTAAATCTAAAAAGTGGAAAGAATTTAATAGGTAGAATACATCAACCAAAAGCAGTTATTATTGATACATCTTTTTTATCTACATTACCTGAACGAGAAATAAATGCTTCATTAGCTGAAGCAATTAAATATGGATTTATTTATGACAGAGATTTGTTTAACTATATTGTAGAAAATATGTCTGATATTCTCAATAATAAAAATGATACGATTCTTAAAAAAATTATTTTGCGATCCTGTCAAATTAAGAGCGAAGTGGTAAGTCAAGATGTAGATGAAAATGACTTGAGAATGATTTTAAATTTTGGCCATACTATTGGACATGCTCTTGAAGGTTATTTTCAGTACAAAACATTGCTTCATGGAGAAGCAATTCTATATGGAATGAAGTGCGCATTATATCTTTCACATACTACTGGTGGTTTGAATAAAAAAGATTATAATAAAGGATTAAAAGCCTTATCTGCTTTTACATTGCCTTCTATTGATATTAAAGATAAAGCTGAGATTATTGAGTTTGTCAAAAGAGATAAAAAATTTAGAGAATCACAAATAAAATTTGTATTAATTCCAGAAATTGGAAAGGCTACTGTTAGTAAAAATATAACATTAAATCATATTGAAGAAAGTTTAGGAGTCTTATGAATATCACTATTGTAAATGGTCCTAATTTGAATTTATTAGGAGAAAGAGAGCCTGAAATATATGGTTCTGAATCATTATCAGAGATTAATTCTTGGATAGAAAATCATGAAGTATGTACTAGTTTGACCTTAGAATTCTTTCAGTCTAATTCTGAAGGTGCTATTATTGATTTTATTCATTCAAAGCGTAGAGATATAGATTATCTTATTATCAATCCAGGCGCATTAACTCATTATTCATACGCATTAAGAGATGCTATTGTCGCAACGCAACTAAAAGCAATTGAAGTACATTTATCTGATATTCATAATCGAGAAAATTTTAGAAAAATATCAGTAATAAAGGGTGTTTGTTTGGCTCAATATTATGGCAAAGGTAAGCATGGATATATTACAGCAATTAAGCATATATTGGAGAAAAAATGAAGAAGATTGGTATACAAGGAATAGCGGGAAGTTTTAGCGAAGAAGCATCAAAATCTTATTGTAATAAATTTGATATCAAAGAATTCGAGCTAGATTACTTAGTAACCTCAATGAATGTACTGAATAGCTTAACATCAAAAACGATTGATATTGGCATTTTTGCAATGGAAAATGCACAAGGAGGCGTTGTAATTGAAAGTGTTGAAGCGCTTGCTAAAAATCAGTGTAAGATTATAGATATGTTCTATGTTGAGATTAGCCAAAATTTATTAGCAAAAGATAATATTGCTTTAGGAGATATTGAAGAAATTCATTCTCATGAACAAGCATTAAAGCAGTGTAAAGACTATTTAGCAGAGAAATTTTGGTCTAAAAAACTTGTGGAAGAGGATGATACTGCTAAAGCAGCACAAGATCTTGCAGAGGGAAGATTTTCAGATAATGTTGCAGTGATTGCAAGTAAAAATTCTGCAGAGAAATATGGATTGAATATTCTCGAAAGTGATATTCATGATCTAAAGAAAAATTTAACATTATTTTTAGCAGTAGAAAGGATTGATAACAATGAATAGAGTCAGCATTATTGGATTTGGAAGATTTGGAACTATGCTTCATCAATTACTTATTAAAGGATTTGAAGTGGATGTTTATGATATCGAACCTGCAAGTCAATCAGATATTAATTTTGTGTCTCTCGATGATGTACTAAAAAATGATACAATATTTATTGCAGTACCAATTAGAGATTTTGAAGGATTAATGAGTAGTTTATCAAATCAGATAAGTGGTAAAAAGACTATAATAGATGTTTGTTCTGTTAAAGTGCATCCAAAGCAAGCGATGTTAGATCATCTTCCAAATGAGATAGATATCATTGCAACACATCCGTTATTTGGACCTGATTCTCTTGAAGAGAGAGGTTCAATCATGATGATGGAAAAAGTGCGAGATGCTTATGAAAGATATGAGTTCTGGAAAGCATATTTTGAAAGCCAGAATATTAGAATTGAAGAAATTTCTTCTGAAGAGCATGATATTATGGCAGCACGATCACAAGGATTAACTCATTTAGTAGGAAGAGTTATTGATGATTTTGGAACACAGAAAACTAATATTGATACGGTCGGCTATAAAGCACTCCATAAGCTTGTTAGTCAGACTTGTAATGATTCATGGGAGTTATTTGAGGATATTCAAAAATATAATCCTTATACTAAAAAGATGATTGTAGGATTAAATGAAAGTTTTAAAAAAGTAGTAGAAAGTTTAGGCAATAATTAAAAGGAGAGAAAAATGAATGATATTTTTAAAAAAGCAGGTGCTGGTTTATTGATTTTAGGAATCAGTTTTTATGCTATAACACAAACAATTACAGCATTAATTCCAGGTTTTTTAGGAGGAATAATACTTCTATTGACTTTATTGTCTGATCGTTTCACTAATCAGAGTAGACATTTTGCTCATGTAATTTTGCTTGTTCTATTTGCTGGAGCAGGGGCTACATATAAATCTGTAATAAGTATATTTGGTTATTTAGTTAGTGGGGATGCTTTATTAAGACCTCTTGCTACAATAGAGCAATTTACAGCCTTCATTATATGTTTGAGTGCAATTATCATGGGAATTCAGTCTTTTATAGAGGCAAGAAAAAAATAATCTTTTACCTTTTTAATTTTAAATAGTCATACTTGTATGCCTGAAGATCATGATTTAATTAAGCAGTTTAATGATGGCGATCGAAAGGCCTTTGATAAACTTGTTACAAAACACATAGATATGACATATAATTATTATTATTCAATCACTCAAGATCAGTTAGAAGCAGATGATTTGACGCAAAGAGTCTTTATTAAGCTTTATAAATCATTAAAAAATTTCAGATTTGATGCTGCATTTACTACTTATTTATATCGAATTAAGGTAAATACATTAAATTCATACTTCTTTAAAAATAAATGGCGTTCATTCCTGCATTTAGATCAAGTACCAGAATTACAAGACTCTGATAAAAATTATGAGAAAAAAGCATTAAGTATAGAACTATGGAATGCTATTAAAACATTACCAAAAAAACAGAGAAATGTAATGAATCTACGCGTTGCTGAGGGACTATCTTTTAAAGAAGTTGGTGTTATTTTAAATATTTCTGAAGATGCAGCAAAAAACAATTATAGTCATGGTGTAAAAACATTACGTAAAATTATGGATACAAATAGATGAGTGACCATTTTAGACAGAAGCATTTTAAAACTAATGTATCATTAGATACTGATGAGTTTTTAGGTAAGCTTAATCATAGGATTGATTCAGAGTCGTCAAATAAACGAAAAACAGGTATTGGATTATTTACTTTAGCTATTGCGATTCTTTTTTATATTTTCATTCCTATTGGAGTTATTGCTTCAGAAGAAAATTTATATGCTGAAATGGATTATTTAGAAGATTCTAATGATTTAGATGAATTAGACTTAATTAACATATTTGAAGAAAATAACATAGAGTTTGTAAGTAATAACGAGGAGTTTTAAATGAAAAATATACTAATATTATTAGCTTTGACTGGCGGACTTTATGCTCAAGATGGCGCTGTAAGAGAGGCGATGAATAAAAAAATGGAGCAAGAAAAAGAGCAGCGTGAAGCTTGGGTTGTAGGAGCTCTAACAGAACACCTTGACCTCAATACTGGCCAAGCTCAAAAATTTTTTCCATTACAAAATGAATTTCACAATGAAGCAGGTGCAGCAAAGAAAGTTTATCAGGAAAAGTTAAGAGAGCTACGATTAGCTGCTAAAGACGATAGATCAAAATTTGATGTAGACGCAGCAATAGACTCTAAAATTCGAATGAAAGGCACTTTAGTAAGATTGGAAAGTAAATTTTTAAAAGACACGGAAGGTATTCTCTCAGAGCAGCAACGAGTAAAATTGCTATTTTTTGAAGAAAGAATGAAAGCCAATATAGCAAAGGAAATGAAAGGCACTAAAGACTTTGATCGCGGTAAGCGTGAATCAAAAAGATTTTTTGACAGGAATAGAAGAAAATAACTATATTTATTAACTATAAAACAAAAGGATTTTTAAAAATGAAAAAAATATTATTAATGTTTGGAATGGTGTTCTTTATTTCTTCATGTCAGGACAATATGTCTTACATGGATGCAGATATGATGAACGATGCACAGCTAATAGAAGCTATTGCTAACGATTCCAATAAGATAGAAATAGATAATGTAGATCTACCAGCTCTTTCTCGATTGGTTATTGAAAACCAATACTTTGATCATATAGCTATTGAAGTAGAATTATCTCCTGGCTATGGATATCAATTATCTTTAGGTGATATGGCTATAGATGCTGGAGATGTTACCGAAGTATTTTTTGCTAGAGATGGTAGAAAATTAGGTGATAGAGCCGGTGATGATAGAAAAAGACATGGAAAAAGAAAATGCTTTAGATTTGTATTTCCACTATCATTCTCATTTTCAGATGGATCATCTTATACTGTAGCTGACGGTAAAGAGTTTCACACTACATTAAAAGCGCATTTTAAAGCGACTGGAGCTAAAGAAAAACCAGCTTTCACGTTTCCAATTCAAGTACAATTCAAACCTGAAGAAGAAGGCGCAGAAGGCGAAATTTTAACAGTAAATTCTGACGAGGAATTAAAAGAAGCATTTCAAGCATGTAGAGGCGAAGAAAATGACAAGAGATGTTTCTCTTTTGTATTTCCTGTAAGCTTTACAATGCCTGATGGATCAACGCTTACTGCATCAGATGAAGAAGACTTAGCGACACAAATGAAAGCATTCTTTGAGTCTTATGATGGAGAAAGAAAGAAACCAGAACTTGTGTTCCCTGTTGATATTGTCTTTGAAGATGGTAGTATTTTAACAGTGAATTCTTATAAAGAGATAAAACAAGCATGGAAAGATAATTGTAGACGTAAAGGCGGAGAAGAATAAGGCGAAGAAACTCGCAAATAATCTTTTTTACTTAAAATCTTACAGATTAAAAAAAGGGCTATATTTTTATAGCCCTTTTTTATTTCATCACATTAGAATTGTATTTACATATTTTTTTATTAAATTGTCTCACTATGAAGATTTTTCTTGATACATCAGACGTAGAAGTTATTCGTCAGCATTCTGAAACAGGAATGATTGATGGCGTAACTACAAATCCAACCTTAATGATGCAATCAGGTAGAGATCCTATCGATGTTATTAAGGATATTTCAGCACTATTTTCTGACGATTCAAGTATTAGCGCTGAAGTAGTTGCTGATACAGCTGAAGAGATGATATCCCAAGCAAAACAATACTATTCAATCAGTTCTAATATCACTATCAAAGTACCATGTACAGAAGAAGGTTTAAAGGCATGTAAATTTCTTTCGGATAAAGACATTCCAGTAAATGTGACTCTTATTTTTTCTACTACTCAAGCAATTTTATGTGCCAAAGCTGGTGCAAAGTATGTATCACCTTTTATAGGACGTTGCGAAGATAATGGTTTAAGTGGTATTGGATTAATAGAATCTATTCGAACTATCTATGATAGAAGTAATATTGGGCATCCGCCGGAAATTCTTGCTGCATCCATTCGAACTACCGACCATGTCACAAATGCTTTTGTTGCCGGTACAGATATAGTAACATTACCGCCATCTATTTTGAAAGAAATGTATAAACATGATTTAACCGATCAAGGGATTGATCAGTTTGATAAAGACTGGAAAAAGGTAAATCATAAATAATTTGGGGCTGTAGCTCAGTTGGTAGAGCGCGTGGATGGCATTCATGAGGTCGCAGGTTCAATCCCTGTCAGCTCCACTTAATATTTAGTAGTGTAATGCTAAGATTTTTTTATTAAAATATTTGGTATTACTTTAATTAATCAGGGAAGAAAAGAGAATTAAGAAATGAAATTAACAAAAGATATAGTAGGGCTATTCTTCTTTGACCTTGATGGTAAGATTGATGGCGTTGAACAATACACGAGAGATCTTGAGTAATAAAAATATACTAGTATTGATTATTAGTTGCTGTGCCATTTTAAATGCACAGCAACTATCTTCTGACAGAGGAATTAATTTTCCTGACATTGATGGTCATTTAACTTTAGTATCTGATTTTCATTCACATACAGTGTTTTCAGATGCAGATGTATGGCCAACAATTAGAGTGCAAGAAGCGAATAAAGAGCAGCTAGATGTTCTTGCTATCACAGATCATTTATATAAAGACCCTGATTACTCCGGTAATGGTGCTGACATACCCAATCCAGACAAAAACAGATCTTACAATATTGCAGAAAGCTTTGTTAAAAATGATCTCATATTAGTGCATGGTATTGAACTGTCAAGAAGCATGCCACTTGGGCACTGTAATGCAATTTTTGTTACAGATGCTAATGCATTAATCATTGAAGATCCAATTGAGCTTTTTGAAGAAGCAAAAAAGCAAAATGCTTTTACTTTCTGGAATCACCCATATAGAAGACAAGAGCCTTATGGCTTATTGGAGCTAAAGGATATTCACAAAGAATTGATTAATAAAGGCCTACTTCACGGCATAGAAGTGGTTAATAGAGGAAAATTTTCTGATGGAGCTCTTCAGATTGCTCTAGATAATAATCTAACAATCATGGGAAATTCAGATATCCATGGATTTATTGATTGGGAGTATGAAGTTCCTAGCGGAGGCCATAGACCAGTTACATTAGTTTTTGCTAAAAAAAGAAATCAAAAATCAATCCAAAAAGCTTTATTTGATAGACAGACAGTTGTTTGGCATAAAAACAGTTTAATTGGAAGGGAAGAATGGCTGATCCCTTTAATTCATGCTAGTTTAGAAATCGAATCTTTTAAATATAAATATGATGATTCAAGCTATAAAAGAGACTTAGCTTATGTAGAAATTAAAAATAATTCTGATGCTAGATTCATTTTAAAGAATATTAGTGATTATAGTTTCTTTATGGATATCGATGTGATTGAGATTCCTGCTCATAAAACAGTAGAATTGCAGGTCATTACAAAAGCAAAATTAGAAAAATTCAATTTAGAATTCGAAGTTTTAAATGCTATATTTGCTCCAAGAAAACATCCAACAATTACAATGCAAGTTGAAAAGGTGAAGATATGAACAGAGTATTAGGATTAATATTATTAACATTATTAGCGATAGGGGTATTATTTATGACTTATGAAAAAGAGAATGACGTAGCGGTAATTTCAACAAATTTTGGAGATATGATAGTAGAGTTTTATCCTGATATCGCTCCAATGCATGTAGATAGTTTTGTTGCATTGGTAAATGAAGAATATTTTGATGGCACTACATTTCATAGGGTAATTCCAGGCTTTATGATTCAAGGAGGAGATCCTAATTCTAGAAATGAAAATAAGGCTACTCACGGGACA